>JAZQAR010000001.1:0-26983 GCA_045545315.1 Eubacteriales bacterium
CTTGACATTAAGCTGTCTCAGGGATATAATATTACTTGCTTGTTATGCACCTTTAGCTCAGTTGGTGGTCGTGACGCTGAAGCACCTCCGGTGGCGGATGAAGCGAGGCGGTTAACGGCTGCCGCAACACAAAAAATATCGAGCAAACAACGGCTTGCGAAGAATTTTTTGATGTTGCAAAGGGCTTGATGATAAAATCTTTAAGTTATCTTCTATCTTGCAAGCAAGGTAGTTTGGATATAACAAAATATGCACCTTTAGCTCAGTTGGTAGAGCAACTGACTCTTAATCAGTGGGTCCCGGGTTCGAGTCCCTGAAGGTGCACCAAAAAGAAACCACCCTATTAGGGTGGTTTCTTTTTGCTTTACTCTCAGGCTTCGAATTCCAGTGCATTGTTCAAGACTCAATCGCTCACCAACTGCGCGTAGCGAAGTTACAAAAGGCTTGATGATCAAAACTTTGTTTTTTTACCGCCTTTTAAGCGAGGCAGAACACCGGATTCTGAAAATTGCAGAATCTGCACCTTGAAACCACCCTATTAGGGTGGTTTCTTTTTGTTTTCCTTTTGGAATTCTCCCCGGCCACTGATTTTATCACGATTTAAAACGTTTCGGGAAGGTATTCATCCGGGAATGCAGGGGTAAAACCGTGATCCAGAGCCCATTTCAGTGCGGTGCGGATACGCTCCCCGTAATCGGGGCGGTAATGTTTATAGTCGGGATAAAAATATTGCTCGTGGGTCACCAGGTTTAAGGTTCCCATTCCTTCCGGGTTTTCGGCCAGCAGCCGGTCCAGGGTAGGGGCGATCTCCTCCAAGGGTGTTTGATCCAGAACCAGCTTATCCCGGCTGAAAAGAATCTTTTCACGGGTATCCACCCAAAAATCCCGATGGGCCAGATGGCGGGTCTGCTCTTTATCCAGATAATAGGAAACGGCAGGCTTCCCCTTTTGATCAAAGATAAAATAGCCCACCAGCAGATCGGCACCTTGATCCCGCATAGCACGGGCGCCTTCCCGTGTAGTTTCAGCAAAATGGAGACCGTTGGCACGGGTGCGCCAAATCTTATCGCCGGCAAATCGGATGATATGTTGGGTCACCTGCTTAAAATCTTGGAAAACTTCTTCGTAGGGGGCTTGCCGATAGATGCGGTTTGGTTTATCCGCCCGGGCGTGGAAGGTGAGCCTAAGATAGTCGGCCGCTTCCTCCCACTCACTGCGATAGCGGTCCGGGAATTGGGAAAGATCAAAGCCGTTCCCGTCGGTATAATAGATATTTAAATGGGTTTTGGCGCCGAAGGCTCGGTGAAGATCTCGGAATAGCGCCAAAAAAGGGTGATCAAAAAGAGAATCCGGCTCCTGCAGGGCGATCTCCCGCAAGCAACGGATGATATCGTCGATGGCCAGCCGCAGTTTGCGATCTGCTTTTGGAAAGCGATAAACGGTGATGCTGATTTCCTCCCGACCTTGCCGGGCGGTAAGAATGGTTTTTTCTCGGGGTAAGGGGAGCTCTGCGATGGCCAGTTCCCCTTCTCGGCGACAGGGAATGCCGTTTAAGCAGATTTCGGTTTTCGGCTTTGCCCGCAGAATAACCGTTATTTTTCCGTTGGGTGCATCGGCCGGTGTTAAAACGTCCCCATCCAGGGGAAAGATGAATTCCATTCGGATCGCCTCCTTTGCGAGGATTATAGCATACTTTTTGTGGGAAGGGAAGAGTTTTATAGAATATACCGTTATTAAATCTTGTCTTCCCGAAACATTAGTGCTATAATACGAGCAAAGAAGGTGAAGATATGAAGATAACTTTCATCGGAACCGGCGCAGCGGATTGGCCGCTGATCCGACCGGAGGAATATACGGAGTTTCGCAGGCTTTCTTCCACCTTGGTGGATGATTGCCTATTGATCGATCCCGGCCCTCAGGTCATAGACGGGCTGAAGGAGCTGGGGAAGGATCTTCAGCAAATCAAGTACGTAATTAATACGCATAATCACAGCGATCACTATAACGCTGAAACCCTGGCTGCTTTGGAGGCCTGCGGGGCAAAGTGGATCCCTATGGAGGCAGGGCAGGTGCAGACCCTGGGCAGATACACGGTTCGTGCTTATCGGGCGAACCACTCCACCGTCCATAATGCGGTGCATTTCATTATTTCCGACGGAGAGCGCACCCTGTTTTACGGGCTGGACGGCGCTTGGTTACTTTATGAAGAAGTGCAGGCCATCAAAGAGTATCGGCCGGATCTTGCAATTTTAGATGCTACTATCGGAGAAAAAGAAGGGGACTACCGCATTTTTGAACACAATAATCTACGGATGGTACGGGAGATACAGACGTCACTAAAACCCTATATCAAGCAATTCTGTATTGACCATATGGCACGGACACTACATACAGACCATCAAAGCCTTGAAGAAAATATGAAGGCCTACGGCATTATGGTTGCCTACGACGGGCTGGAGGTCGAAATATGATGAAGAATAACGAAATCAATATCCGGGATCCTTTTGTTTTATATGAGGATGGGCTGTTTTATTTATACGGCACCCGGGCTGCGAATTTTGGCAAAAAGACCGGCGGATTCGACGTGTATATTTCCACCGATCTGGAAAATTGGAACGAGCCGGTGGAATGTTTTAATTCGGAACAGTTTGGAATGAACCGGGAGGTCAATTGGGCGCCGGAGGTGCATAAATATCGGGGCAGTTATTATCTGTTTGCTACCTTCACCAAGGATAATGGATTGAAGGGTACCTATGTTCTAAAAGGAGAAAGCCCCAGGGGGCCCTTTACGCCCCATAGCGAGGGCGCAGTGACCCCAAAGGAATGGGAATGTCTGGACGGCACCTTGTATATTTCCAAGACCGGAACGCCCTATATCGTTTTTTGCCATGAGCATACCCAAATCATTGACGGCACCATCTGCTACGCTCCGCTAAGCGAAGATCTGACCCGGCCGATCGGGGAACCGCTGACCTTGTTTGCGGCCTCGGAATGCCCCTGGGCGGACGTACACGGGCCCAGCGATCATTACGTGACCGACGGCCCCTTTTTCTATCGGGGCACCGGCGGGGCTCTTTATATGATCTGGTCCTCTTTTGTTCGGGGAAATTATGCCGAAATGTTGGTGAGGTTCCAAGATGGCGAGCTGGGAACGGACTTTGAGCATCTGCCTCCGTTGATCGATGATGACGGCGGCCACGGAATGATCTTTTCTGACGGTAAAAAATTATGGTTCACCTATCATACGCCCAATAAAAAAGGGGAGGAGCACCCGGCTTTTCGGGAGCTTTTCGATCAAGGCAATCCTTTTTTGATTTAATTAAAAGGTGAAAAAAGAAAGGAATCTAAGAAAATGGTCGAAACGATAATAACCCCCAATTTGCCGAATCTGGTAGGAAATACTGATGCTGAATCTATCCAAAATGCCGTGGATTTTGCTCATCAGATCGGCGTGAACACGGTTACGATCCCTCGCATCAATCAACGAACCGGAGCGCCAATTTGGAATACGGATACCGCTATTATTTTGCCCTCGGAGATGGAAATCCTTTTGGATAATTGCCATCTGCGGCAGGCGGACGGATCTATGGACAATATCTTTCGCACTTTCCGAGATCCTGAAAACGAGGGGCATACCCTGGCGGAACAGAAACGGAATATCAGAATCCGCGGCCTGGGTCATGCAATTTTGGATGGAGGAATTCCCAACGGATTGACGCAGAAAAATAGTTTGTCGGAAGGGCGTCCACACGTTTCCCGAAATAATCTGATTCTCTTTTATAACGTACGTGATTTTGCAATTGAGAATGTAGAAGTGCGGAATCAGCGGTATTGGGGTATTAATCTGCTCCACGCAGAGCGTGGACGGATTTCTCAGATCCATTTTGCGGCGGAATGTAATAACAGGAACCAGGACGGTATCGATTTGCGGCTGGGCTGCAGCAATATTTTGATTGAAAAGATCACCGGACAGGCCGGAGATGACGTAATAGCCCTAAGTGCCATCGATCACCCTGATAATCCACAAGGCCTGGCCTGGCTCTACCGAGTGGAAGGACATTCTTTGGATATTCACGATATTATCATCAAGGATATCATTGCTACCTCGGTGGAATGCACGGTGATCGGCATCCGGAACTCAGACGGTAAAAAAATCTATAATATCACCATCGATAATGTTCATTGCAACGATAATTATGCTGCGCAGGATGGTAAGCTTTATCCGGATTACCCTGAATTCAAATTGCACGAGTTTCAAATTCGGCGTATTCGCAAAAGCAATGCGCCCTATGCGCTGATTCGTTTGGGTCAGCCGGGCTATTATCGGGAGCGTCCCAATCAGTTGGGTGAGCTTTATAATATTCACGCCACGAATCTTCATATGCATATGGGCTGCGTAATCCTATGCAACGTGACGTTGGAAAACAGCTATTTTGGCAATATTTATGCAGAAAACGACGTTGATTATATCTTTACCACCAAGGAAGTTAAAACGGATCGAATTTACGGAGCTGATCTGCGGAACGTTGTGATTGAAAACGTCTTCTATCAAAATCGGGATAACGATTTCGCCACCGCTTTTGATTTTGATATCAACGAAAAGCCCTGCCGGGCTGAGAATATTTTAATTCAAAATGTCTTTTTGGGAAATTGCAAAAACATCTTCCATATGGCTTGCGATGGCGAAGTGGAATATTCCGGCTTAAGGGGTACATACGTTGAGCGGCGTAACGGTATTTTAAAGAGGTGAGGCATGGATATCTTTAAACTTACGTTAAATCAAATGTTATTGATGTTCGGGTTTATCCTGATCGGCTTTTTTCTGCGGAAGAAAAAGATCCTGCCGGAAAATGCGGGCACAGTCCTTTCCCGGATGGAGACCTACGTCTTCGTTCCGGCCCTGAACTTTTATAATCAGATGACCAAGTGCACCGTGGAGAACTTTTTGGCCAATAAGGAGCTGATCCTTTACGGAGCGGCACTGGTGTTGATCTCGGTGGGGGTGGCCTATCCCTTGTCTTCGCTCTTTATCCGCAAGGCTAAGGGAGATCGTGCCAAGGAGTATCAACGGAATATTTACCGCTATGCTCTGACCTTCGGGAACTACGGCTTTATGGGCAATTATATCATTTTGGGAATTTGGGGCAACGAGACCTTTTTCCAATATTCTATGCTGACTCTGGTGGTCGCAATGGTCTGCAACAGCTGGGGGCTTTACGTCCTGATTCCTAAGGAGGAGGGGGGCCGTTGGAAGAACCTGGTGAAGGGGCTGACAGCCCCGCCCATTCTGGCCATCTTTTTAGGGATCATCTGCGGCCTTTGCAACCTGCAGCGGGTGGTGCCGGTCTTTTTGAATAACCTTTTGAATAATGCGGGGGCTTGTATGGGGCCGGTGGCGATGCTACTGGCGGGTGTGGTGATCGGCGGTTATGAGCTGAAGGGGCTGTTCACCGACGTCAAGATCTATATGGTTACCCTGCTGCGGCTGATCGTGTTACCCTCTGCCTTCCTTGGGGTGATGAAGCTTTTGGGGGTAGGAGATGAGGTATTGATCCTGGCTTTGGTGCTGCTGGCTACTCCCCTGGGACTGAATACCATCGTGTATCCCGCCACCTACGGCGGTGAGACCAAGCCCGGCGCCTCCATGGCGGTGATCTCCCATACCCTTTCGGTGGTCACCATTCCCTTGATGTACTTATTCTGGATCGTATTATTATAAGGAGCAGAAACTATGAAATTGGCAACAACAACCGGGGATTTTTCCCGCTATACCTCCTCCCAACTGGAAATTATGGAGTATATCCGCCGGGCGGGGTTTAAGTATTTAGACTATAACTTCGGGATCGATTATCACGGCCGCACCGGGGCCTTCAGCGCCGATTGGCGGGAATATATCCAAACGGTGCAAAAGCAGGCGGAGCGTTTAGGCGTTCAGTTTGTGCAGGCCCATGCGCCAATGGGTGCTCCCATCGCCGATGGGAACGAGGACTTCGTTGCCGATAATTTGCGGTGTATGGAGGTCTGCGCCGCTCTGGGCATCAAGAATTTGGTGGTGCATTCCGGTTACCTGCCCAACATCTCCAAAGAGGAATGCTTTGCCCGGAACAAGGCGTTCTATCAGCCTTTGTTGGAGCGGGCAGAGGCGCTGGATATGAATATTCTGACCGAAAATTTCAACAAAATGAGCAAGCCGGACGTATTCTGGGTGGATAATGCCGAGGATCTTTTGGCCTTGATCGAATACGTGGATCATCCCCGGTTCCACGCAGTATGGGATGCGGGTCACGGGAACTTACAGGAGATGCCCCAGCAGGAGGCTCTGCGGATTTTGGGGAGCCACGTCTATGCCCTGCACGTGCAGGATAATATGGGGGAGCGGGATCAGCATTTTGCACCCTTCTTTGGCACCATGAATCCGGATTCCCTGATGCAGGGGCTCTTGGAGATCGGCTATCAGGGGTATTTTACCTTTGAAGCAAACCTGCCACCCGCCGTTAAGCGCCGCCCCCACGAGGGGGAAGAACCCCTTCGCCTGCCGCCTATCGAGGTGAAGCAAAAGGGGGAGGAGCTCCTTTACGAGATCGGCAAGGCCATTCTGACCACCTATAACGTTTATGAAGAATAGAACTTACAATTAGGGACAGTGCAACAAAGTGCGAAAACACCCGCAGTTTTTAAAAACTGCGGGTGTTTTTAATATTCTCTTTCTTTGTCAGTCAAGTCGTGCTATAATACAACTAACCGAATAAATATGAATTTGTAGGTGAGATCATGATTATTTTAATTACAGGAGCATCCCATACGGGTAAAACGGCCCTTGCCCAAAAATTGCTCGAAAAATATAAATACCCGTATCTGTCAATCGACCATCTGAAAATGGCGTTGATTCGTAGCGTTAATACAGAACTCACCCCTATGGACGATGCAGAATTAGTCGAATATCTGTGGCCGATCGTTCGTGAAATGATTAAAACTGCCATTGAGAATAAGCAGAACTTAATTGTCGAAGGTTGCTATATTCCTTTCGATTGGCAAAAGGACTTTGACTCCGAATATCTTGAAAATATCAAATATTACTGTCTTATAATGAGTGAAGAATATATCAAAAATCACTTTGCTGACATAAAGAAATATGCAAGCGTCATTGAAAACCGTTTGGATGATGAATGGTGCACAATGGAGAGTGTATTGGCAGACAATGCAGAAGTGCGATCCCTTGCCAAAAAGTATAATGTGAACTATATACTCATTGAAGATAAATACGAAATAAGCATTGAATGATAAGGACCGATTCAAATTTGCAGGTAAGTGAAATATGAAAAAAATTATTGTAATTGGGTGTCCCGGAAGTGGTAAAAGTACCTTTTCCAGGTCATTACACAAAATCACAAAAATTCCATTGTATCATTTAGATATGTTGTTTTGGAATGAAGATAATACAACTGTTGAAAAATCAGTTTTTCTTGATAGACTATCAAAAATAATTGAAAAAAGCGAGTGGATAATTGATGGCAATTATGGTTCCACAATGGAATTGAGAATGCAAAAGTGTGATACAGTTATTTTTCTTGACTATCCATTAGATGTTTGTCTTGGTGGTATTAAGGAGAGAAAAGGAAAACCAAGAAGTGATATGCCTTGGATAGAAAGCGATGAAGATGATGAAGATTTTATTGAGTTTATAAAAAACTACAATTCACAAAGCAGACCAAAAGTAACAGAACTATTGAAAAGATATTCTCACAAAGATATTTATATATTTTCAAATCGCATCCAAGCAGAAGAATTTCTAAATAAAATATAATGACAAATTCCAATTTATCGAATAGATGATATTTGTTTAGAAAAGGGTTTTAGGTTCTCCTAAAGAGAGGAAAATGTGATATACATTCATACCTGTTACGGTATAAGGCAAAATAAAGGAAGTACGAAGGGCGCCCTTCGTGCTTCCTTTATTACTGTTCCATCCATAGGGGATGGATTTTTTTAGTTGATACTGGTCTTTTGTTTGATCTTCAGATTATTGATGGCGTTACTGAGCATCAATTTATGGAGCTTATAATCCCGTTCGCTCTGTTTTTTTGCCAGTTCGGATCGGGCCTCTTCCGCCTCTCGGCGTTCTTTTTCCTCATCGATCTCTTCCGGGAGCAGAGCGTATTCACAGAGCAGAGATGCCCGGTTATGTTCCATATCGATCATCCCGCCGGAGATGGAAAAGAGGATCTTTTCACCGCTCGGCTTGGTATAATAGGCCTCACCGGCGGTTACCGAAGCGGTGATAGGCTCCCGATTGGCCTGGATGCCTAACATTCCATCGGTGATGGGTACGATCAGGGAGAGGCAATCGCCCCGATAAAAGATCCGCTCGGGGGTCAGGATCTCTAAATAAAAACTATTCATTGGTTTCCTCTTTCAGCAGAGCGGCTTTGGCGGCCACATCCTCAATCGTGCCTACGTTGAAGAAGGCGTTTTCGGGGTATTCATCGGCTTCGCCGTTGATGATGGCCTTGAAACTGCGGATGGTTTCACTCAAAGGAACGTAAACCCCTTTCAAACCGGTGAACTTTTCGGCCACGCTGAAGGGCTGGGATAAAAAGCGCTGGATCTTTCGGGCACGATGAACCAAGATCTTATCCTCCTCGCTGAGCTCGTCCATACCCAAAATCGCAATGATATCCTGCAGCTCGTTGTAATGCTCCAAAATCTCCTGCACGGTGCGGGCCACCTGATAATGCTCCTCGCCCACCACCTCGGGATCCAGGATCCGGGAGGTGGAGTCCAGGGGATCCACGGCGGGGTAAATACCCAGCTCGGCGATCTTACGGCTCAGAACGGTGGTGGCATCCAAATGGGCAAAGGTGGTGGCAGGGGCAGGGTCGGTTAAGTCGTCGGCAGGCACGTAAATGGCCTGAACCGAAGTGACGGAACCATCTTTGGTGGAAGCGATCCGCTCTTCCAGCTCGCCCAATTCTTGGGAAAGGGTCGGCTGATAGCCTACGGCAGAGGGCATCCGCCCCAAGAGGGTGGAAACCTCACTACCGGCCTGAATGAAGCGGAAGATATTGTCGATAAAGAGCAAAACGTCCTTTTTGCTTTCGTCCCGGAAGTGTTCTGCCATGGTCAGGCCGGTCAGAGCCACCCGCATTCTCACACCGGGTGCCTCGTTCATCTGGCCAAAGACCAAAGCGGTCTTATCCAGAACGCCGCTCTCCTGCATTTCGTAATATAGATCGTTGCCTTCCCGGCTGCGTTCGCCGACGCCGGTGAAGATGGAATAACCACCGTGTTCCGTGGCGATATTATGGATCAGTTCCTGGATCAAAACGGTTTTTCCTACGCCGGCACCGCCAAATAGGCCGATCTTGCCGCCCTTGGTGTAGGGAGCCAGAAGGTCGATGACTTTGATACCGGGTTCCAGAATTTCTTCGGAAGATGCCCGGTTGGCATAACTGGGGGCAGGGCGATAGATGGATTTACGTTCACATTCGGCGGGGAATGCTTCTTTCCCGTCGATGGGCTCGCCCAATACGTTTAAAAGGCGGCCCAAAACCGGCTCGCCCACCGGCACGCTGATGGGGGCGCCGGTTGCATAAACTGCCATATCCCGGCAAAGGCCTTCGCTGGCGCCCATCATAACGCAACGCACCGTTTGATCCCCAATATGTTGGACCACTTCCATCGTGCGCTGCTCGCCCCTACATTCCAGATAGAGCCGTTCCCGGATCTTGGGCAGGTTTTCTTTCTTAAATTTAACGTCAACTACCGGGCCGGTGATCTGGATGATCCTGCCGGCTGTTTGTTGCAGATCAAGTGTTGTCATTGATTATTTCTCCTCGCCGTTTACGTTTTAATGCGTTCACGCCTGCGGTGATCTCGATCATTTCGCCGGTGATGGCGGCCTGACGAACTTTATTATATTGCACCTTTAGGCTCCGAAGCATTTCTTCGGCGTTATCGCTGGCGCTTTTCATTGCAATCATTCTTGCCTGCTGTTCGCTGCAAAAGCTTTCTACCAGGCAACCGTAGATAAAGCCCATCAAATAACTGGGCACAACCCCATTCAGCACTTCGTTGGGGCTGGGCAGGAATTCGTTTTTGGAGGGAGCGGTGGGGTCATCCTCTTGATAAAAATAGGTTTTATTCAGAGGTAACAGGGTCTGCTTTTTGCAAACGCCCGGCTTGGTCCCCATATAGTCGGTATAGATGATGCTGATCTCGTCCAGCCGCTCGTCATCATAGTATTCCAGAAGTTCTGCGCAGATCTTGCGGGCGTCGGTTAGCATCGGACGCAGAGCGGAATAATGAAATTCTTCTACAAAGGGTATTTTTTTGTTCAAAAAATACTGCCTGCCATATTCTCCGATGATAAACAGAGTGGTTCTGGGATGGCGGCTCATATACTCCTCACAGACCTTGATGGCCTCCTGATTATAAGCCCCGGCCAAGCCCTTATCGGCGGTGATCAGCAGAATCCCATGGTTCATATGGGGGATGTTTTCCGGCATCGTCACCTTGAAATAACGGTTATCCGATTGCTGAATATAATGGGAAAGTACCCCGATTTTAGTTTTCAAGGTATCAAAATAAGGGATGGTTTGCTCCAATTCCCGCACCGCCCGGCGCATTTTGGCGGAGGAGATCATATGCATGGCATCGGTTATTTTTTTGGTATCCCGGATCCCTTCGATCCGGCCTTTAATTTCGCTGGCGTTGAGGATGGCGATCTCCTCCTTTCAAAAATCATTGGGCGAAGAATTTTTTGGCCGTGGCGATCACGTCTTTTTTCAATTCTTCGGAATAGGTTTTGCTATGTTCGATCTTGTGGCAAAGGGCGCTATTATGCTCATCAAAATAAACGAGTAATTCCCGTTGCTGTTTTTTGATTTCTTTCACCGGCGTTTCGATGAACAGACCCGCTTGGGCGCAAATCAACGTAATTACCTGATGATGCAAATTCATGGGCGCATTATTGGGCTGGCGCAGAAGTTGCATAAGTCCGGCGCCGTATTTCAGCTGGCGCACCGTTCCGGCATCCAGATCGCCTCCAAATTGGGAGAATGCCTGCATTTCCCGATATTGAGCCAGATCCAGCCGAATGGAGCCAACGGATTTTTTCATCACGTTGGTCTGGGCGGCGCCGCCCACCCGGGAAACGGAGAGACCCACGTTGATAGCAGGCCGCTGGCCGGCGAAAAAGAGCTCGCTTTCCAGGAAGATCTGGCCGTCGGTGATGGAGATGATATTGGTGGGGATATAGGCCGAAACGTCCCCGGCCTGTGTTTCAACGATGGGCAGGGCGGTCATACTCCCGCCGCCTTTGGCATCGGAGAGCTGCGCCGAACGCTCCAGTAACCGGGAATGGAGATAGAAAACGTCTCCGGGATAGGCCTCCCGGCCGGGGGAGCGCTCCAAAAGCAGGCTCAGGGTCCGATAGGCAACGGCGTGTCTGGAAAGATCATCGTAAACGATCAAAACATCCCGGCCGTGGTTCATAAAGTATTCCGCCACAGCGCAACCCGCATAGGGGGCGATATACTGCAGGGAGGCCGCATCGCTGGCGGGGGAAGAAATGATCACCGTATAGTCCATAGCATCGTGTTTTTTCAAAGTGGCGGCCACTTTGGCAATGGAACTGGCTTTTTGGCCGATGGCTACGTAGACGCAGACCACGTTTTTGCCTTTTTGATTGATGATGGTGTCGGTGGCGATGGTGGTTTTACCCGTTTGTCGGTCACCGATGATCAGTTCCCGTTGGCCCCGGCCGATGGGGAACATAGAATCGATGGCCAAAATCCCGGTTTCCAGGGGGCGGCAAACGGATTTACGTTCGATAATGGAAGGGGCAGGCCCTTCGATGGGGTAATATTCTTTGGCTCCGATCTCGCCGCCTTCATCCACCGGTTTGCCCAGAGGATTGATGGTTCGGCCTAAGATCCGCGTGCTGATGGGGATGCCGGCAGTACGTTGCGTGCGTACAACACGACTCCCTTCAACGATTTCAGCATCATCGCCGAACAGAACCACACCGTTGGTTCCATCGGCACGAATATCCTGAACCATTCCCTTGATCCCACAATCGAATAATACAATTTCACCGTATTCTACTTCGTGCAATCCTTTGATTAAGGCAATTCCATCACCAACAGTTTGGACAAAGCCGACTTGCTGGTGGCCGGCGTGCAATTCGAACGTAGAAATATCTTCTTTGAGCAGGGAAACGATTTTTTTAGGGTCAAATTCTTTTTGCAAGGCTTGAAATGACTTGCGTAATTGCCGAATTCGGCCCAGGGTACTCCAATCGTAATTTTCGTCCCCAACGAAAATGTTGAATCCTCCAACCACGCTGGGATCTTTTTGAAGGACAAATTCGATTTCATTGGCGTGATATTCGGACATAAAGAAGGAGCGCATTTTTTCCAATTGCTCGGGAGAAGGAGGCGTAATACAGCGGATCTCCACTTTTAGGGCAGCAGATTGAACAGCGGATTCCTCAAAACTATTTTTCTTCATTCCGGAACCTCGATTCTGAAACGGCATTACCGGCTACCCGGATAAATTCATCATAGAGGGCGCTGTTACGTTCGGGGGTAACGGTATCGCTGAGCAATTTTTGTGTAGCGGAAACAACTAATTCGCCAATTTCAGTTTGGGCGGATTCTAAAATATGCTCTTTCCGTTTTTCGGCTTCTTCCTCTGCTGCACGGATGATTGCGGCGCCTTTTTCCTGGGCTTCGGAAATATATCGTTCGGAAGTTGCGGCACATTCTTTTTCGGCAGATTTTTTCATCGATGCGATCTCTTCTTCGGCATCCTGCAATCTTTGCTCGTATTCTGCCTTTAATTTTTTGTTTTCTTCGGCGGCCTTGCGGTTTTCTTCCTGAACTTCAGCCAGTTTTTCGGCCCGTTCTTTCAGGAATTTCTGAATAGGATCAAAAAGCAACAGAGAAAGCCCGCCGGCCAGGATCACAAAATTCAGTAAATGCAGAAGGATCTGCAAAAAATCAATATTTAAAGGGATATTCATTTTGATACCTCTTGGCGATTAGAGTACGAAAATAACCAGAATGGCAATGATCAGGGCATAGATGATGGCGGTTTCGATAAATACCAGGCCCAGCATCATTGCACCGTTGATCTTACCGGCGGCTTCCGGCTGGCGTGCCATACTATCGGCACTTTTAGCAATGGCCCAAGCCATTCCGATGGCGCCGGCGGCACCGACCACAGCGATGGCGATAGCAGCGGCCCAAGCCTTAGTGGAAGTTACGTTGCTTTCAGCGGCGGCTTCTTGGGCGGCCTCGGCGGCAACGGGAGCGGCTTCTTCCGCAAAAGCGGGAACGGTGGTTAAAGCAACCAAAGTCAGCATCATAGCAACAACTAAAATCAGGGAGAAAATCTTGCTCTTTTTCATTTTTCAAGTACCTCTTTCGTTTTTTTGGATTTTTTAATTTTTTTCGGTTTGGGTTCAACGGCCTCGCCGTAGAAGATGGAAACCAACGTTGCAAGCACGTAGGTTTGGATGGCGGCGTGGAGCAACGTGAATAACACGCCTACGATTACCGGCAAAACAAAACTCAAGCCCACGTAATAATAAACCAACTCGGTGACCAAAAGGCCGCTGAGCAAAGCGCCGAATAAACGGAAACTCATAGAGATGGGCAAGGAGAAATCTTTCAAAACCCCCAAGCCTCCGCGGATGCCGCCGCAGATCAGGCCGGCGCCCAGAATCACGCTATAAGATAAAACACCCATGGCAATGGCCCCGTTGATATCGGAGATCGGCGCCGGGAGGGTGATGGAATGGCCGTTGGTGGTGAGCCATTGGAGCCCTAATAGTTCAAATAGCGTACTGAAAAAGATGTAAACACCGGCACTGAAAATATAGGCGCCGATGAACTTGGGTTTATGGGGGCTGTTTTTGCCGGCCATATCCGCAAAAAATTCCACCAGTTTTTCCAGAAGGGTCTGGAATTTGCCGGGGATCATTTTAAAGCGGGGAATAGCAAAGATCCGAATCAGAACCGCCGCCAGCAATAAGAAGGCGGAGACCAGATAGGCAGAGATCAGACCCGGATTCACTTCCAATCCGAAAAGGGAGATACGGTTGGCTTCGTGCAATACGCCGTCTTGCATCAACTCTTTAATGGATTCATGCTTGGCACCGGGGGGCCAAAGAAGCAGGATCCCGATCATCAGAACGGCGATCAGCCCCAGCCACACCGCAAGAAACAGCCGTTTCTTGCTGTTTGGTTTGCTTTTCAAATTTATCACTCCTTAGAGATGGTTTTAATGCGTCCTTATTATACTCCTTTTATTCACATATTACAATAAAGAAATTGGTGAAATTTTGGATAAAAAAGTGTGGGTTTTCGGCTAAAATCTTGTATAATAGAATAAAGAACGAAGAAAGGGGGGCAATGAATATGGAAATCAGCGAGATGATCCGGCGGATCCGCCTGAGGGATCCCAAGGGAGCCGAAGCCTTTTTGGCGCGGTTTGGGCCCTTGCTCCGTTACGTCATTGCTCCCATCTTGCCCCAGCGGGAGGAGCAGGAGGAATGCCTGCAGGAGGTGGCCTTGAAGGTATGGGAGCGGATCGAACGCTTCGACCCGGAGCGGGGGAATTTTACCGCCTGGCTCACCGCCCTGGCCAAGAATACCGCTTTGAACCAACGGCGTAAGCTTCCGCCCACGGGGGAGCCTCTGGACGGCACCTTCCCCTCCCCGGAGCCGGGCCCGGAGGAACGGATGCTCCGGCAGGAGCAGGCCGCCCAATTGAAAAGAGCCCTTTTGGAGCTTTCCGAGGGGGAACGGAACCTGTTTTACCGTAAGTATTATTATCTGCAGCCGGTGGCGCAGATCGCCGCCGAGCTGGGGCAGACGGAACGGGCCGTGGAGGGGCGCCTTTACCGCCTGCGCCGAAAACTGAAAGATCTGTTGGGAGGTGAGCGGGATGAATGAACAAAACTTGCACACCTTTGACGAAAAGGAGTTTGAGGCGCTTTTGACCCAAACGGCCATGGAACTGCCCCCCGAACAGATGGTGGGCGGGGTGAACCCCTGGCGGAACGCCATCAATCGGGTGCTTTGGGGCTTTGGGTTGATCACCGTCACCCTGAACTTTTTGGGGCTGCAGTATATTCTGCCCCTGCTGGGCTACCTGCTGCTTTTGCAGGGCTTTCGGATGCTCCGGCGGGAAAACACCTGGTTCCGGGTCTGCTGGCTGGTGACGATCCCCCGGTTGGCGCTGTTTTCATTTCACCTGGTGACCCAAGCCACCCTGTGGCCGGAGCTGCAAAGCTTTGCGGTTCCGGAGGCGGTTTTGACCTGGGTATCGGTACTGATGGCGCTGTTCCACTATATCGCCTTTTGGAACGCCTTGAACGAGATCCGCCTTCGGGCGGGGGTGGAGCCCAAAAACGGCGCTATGCTGGGGCTGATCTTTTGGTATGGGGTGATGTGCCTTTTGGGGCTGATCCAATACAACGGTTTTCTGGTGCCGGTGGGGATGATTTTGCTTTATATCCTGATCTTGCGGCAACTTTACAAGCTTTCCAAGGAGCTGGATACGGTGGGCTATTGTATCCGCCCGGCGGGGATCAGGATCTCAACAACGCTGATCAACGGCGTGATCCTGGCGCTGTTACTGGCGGGGCTCCTTTGCGGAAAGCTTCTTGGGAGCCGGTTCCCTATGGATTGGCAGAAGCAGGAGCAGGGAACGGAGCCCACGGTCATCGCTTTGCGGGAACAGCTGACCGAAAAGGGCTTTCCGGCGGAGGTGCTGGACGATCTGACCCAAGAGGATCTGTTGGAATGTCTTGGCGCTCAAAACGTGGTGGTACAGCAAGAGGAACTCCCCGTGAACGAGGGACGGCAGGTGAGTGAAATGATCGGCGATACCCTGCACTATACCACCGTTTACGATCAAAAGGAACTGTTATTTACCCATATTGCGGTGCAGTTAGAGGATGACCGCTGGAAGATGTTCCACCACTTCCGCTGGCAGGAAAAGGGGCGCTTTCCGGGTACGGAGGCCTTGTATCTGGATATTGACCAGCACTGGACGATGGAGGGTAAAAGCACCACCGAAAACGGTGTGATCCACGGAGGAGAACGGCTGACCGGCCAACTCCTTTACGATGATGCCGGGAGTACGTACACCGCCCCCTATTTTGCTCTGGAGCGGCCGGAGCACGTGGAAAACAAGGTGATGAGCCTGATCGGGATGAGTATCGGCACCAATCAGGTGCTGGGGGATTTCTCCTTCCCTGCCGGGGGCAGGAATCAACGGGGCTACGTATCCTACGAAGGGCGGATGAACGATTCGAAGCAGATCTATTTTTCCGCCTGGGTCACCTACGTGCATCAAAAGAACCGTTGGAACTTCCCCGTCACAACGGCGGGCACCCGGGTGGAACAGGGCACCACCCATAACGATGCTCACTTTAAAAGGGTTCAAGGGGCTCTGCAATTTGAGATCATCAAATATAATAAATGAATTTTTGGGGCAGATCAGATCGATCTGCCCCGTTTTTTGTTGCCAGAGGGTCGAAATTATGCTAAAATAAGGAGCAGAGAGGTGTTGCGGTATGAAAACGAAAATTTATATGGTGCGCCACGGCTTCAGCGTGGCTAATAATGATAAGCGGTTCACCGGCCAATCCGATATTCCCCTGAATGAGGTGGGGGAGCGGCAGGCGGCGTTGACGGGCGCCTATTTTGAAAACCGCCCCCTGGATGCCCTTTATGCCAGCGATCTTTTGCGCACTTGCCAAACGGCCGAGCCCATTGCAAAGGCTTCCGGCCTGCCTATCCAAAAGGAGCAGGGCCTGCGTGAAATTTTTGCCGGCCAATGGGAAGGGCGGCTTTTTGCGGATCTGGAACGGGATTATCCCGTGGACTATAAAATATGGCGGGAGGACGTGGGCCGGGCCCGTTGCACCGGCGGCGAAAGTGTGCAGGAATTGGCGGATCGGGTCTTAAAAACGGTGGCCCGCCTGGCCGAAGCCCACTCCGGCGGAACCATCTGCCTGGTGACCCACGCCACGCCGATCCGGGTATTATGCACGGCAACCTCCGGCCTTCCCATGGAGGAGATGGCGGCGGTGCCCTGGGTATGCAATGCCTCGGTGAATGAATTTTATTATGAGCAAGGCAAATTCAGCCGGGGCGAGATCGACCAAACCGACCATTTAGGCGAATTACAGACAAAATTACCCCAAAACGTGTGAGGTTTTGAAAACTCCCAGCGTGTAAGGGGTGAAAGGGGGCGAAAGGCATGGATAACGGTGCAAGTAGCTACCGCCGCTATCTGCAGGGCGACGAACAGGGCTTGGTAGAGATCATCCGGGATTATAAGGACGGCTTGATCCTTTACCTGACCGGTTTTACCGGCAACGTGCCGGAGGCCGAGGAGCTGGCCATGGATACCTTTGTGAAGTTGGGGGTCAACCGTCCCAAGGATCGGGGAACCGGCAGCTTTAAGACCTGGCTTTATACCATCGCACGGAACGTGGCGGTGGATCATCTGCGCCGCCGTAAGCGGCAGCCCCTTTCGCTGGAGGATCAGCAACAGGTGGCAGACCTCCATACCCTGGAGCAAAGCTATCTGCAAAAGGAGGAACGGATCGCCCTTTACGAGGGGATCCTGGGGCTGAAGCCGGAATACCGGCAGATCCTGCTGTTGGTCTATTTTGAAGGGCTGAGCCTGAAGGAGGCGGGGCTGGTGCTCCATAAAAGCACCCACGCCGCCGAGATGCTGATCAGCCGGGCCCGTGCCGCCCTGAAGGCCACCCTTGGGGAGGAGTTTTTGCAATGAAGCATTATGAAGAAATGGCTCAAAGGGTTTTGGAGCAGATCGAAATAAAAAAACGGCAAAGGCGCCGTCGGACACCCCTGATTGTGGGTGCGGTGCTGGTCTGCTGTCTGTTGGTGTTCGGGGGATTGAAGACGGTCTTTGTTCTGCCCGGCCCGTATATGGGGCCGACTATGGATACTTCCTATTGTTGGCTGGAGCCATCGTTGGAGGATTTTTATCGGAAGCCCGATTATATCGTGCAGGGAACGGTGACCGCCGTGAAGGAGGATTATTTTTTGAATCCTTTAGATCTCCGCAACCGGCCGAATGCCAAGATCACCGTTTATGAGATGACCTTAGATCAAACCTTCAAGGGGCATCTGCCCGGAGAGACGGTGTTGGTCAAGGTCATGAACGGCGAATATGTGTATACCGCCTGGTACGATGCCGCTGTGAAAGCAGGGGATATCGATGAATACCGCCTGGAGATCGGCAAAAGTTATATTCTGGGCTTAAAGACCGTTGATTTTGAATCCCCCTATTATGAAATGGGCGATCTTTATATCTATTATCGGGAAGCGATGACCTTTACCCAAAACGAAAAGGGCCAATGGCAAAGCAGCTGGGATGAGCTGATCTTCGATTCCGCCACCCTGCGGCAGGCGATGAATGAGGATGCCCAAAAGGTTTTGGAGGAGGCGTCCCTCATCGTCAAGGGAACGGTTCAAAAACTGAACCGCACCTATTATACCGACCCGGAGGGAGACGGTACCCTGACCAATTCCTTCGTGAAGGAATATACGATAGAGGTGCAGGAGGCGCTGAAAGGGAACTTTGGAGAAAAAACGCTGGCTCTGCGGGCCTATGACCTCCACGGCGGCATTATTCAACACGAATATTACCAAAAGGAGATCGAGGAGGGGCAATATCCGCTCTTCACCCTGGAGAAGGGGACGGAATATATCCTTTGTCTGACCCCTATCAGTGAAAAGGAGGCCAAGGGCTACGGGGACGATGCCGAAGGGTATCGCCTTGCGACCGAAAACAACGGCTCCGCGGACTGCGATTACCTTTACCGGGCCTGCTTCCGGCAGGATGCCGACGGCCTCTGGCGTAATCTGGCGGATGGCCAACTGATTTTGGATCCCAAAGCGCTGACGGTTCAATAAAAAAGAAGGGTCGCCCAAGACCCTTCTTTTTTATTGCTATTTTTTGATAAATGTGCTAAACTTGGGGCAAGAACAAAGAAAGGCCGTTTTGCTATGAAAATTGTGATCGCCATTGATTCCTTTAAGGGGAGTTTAGGCAGTCTGCAGGCGGGGGAAGCCGCCGCAGAGGGCATCCGGCGGGTCTACCCGGATGCGGAAATGAAGATTTTTCCCATGGCCGATGGGGGCGAGGGCACCGTGGAGGCGTTGACCTCTGCCGGCGGTGCCCTGCAGACCGTAAGGGTCACCGGCCCCCTGGGTCAGCCGGTGCAGGCGGTCTACGGCCTGTTGGAGGGCAAGGTGGCGGTAATGGAAATGTCCGCCGCCGCCGGCATTACTTTAGTGGAGCCGGAACTGCGAAATCCCCTGGAAACCACCACTTACGGGGTGGGAGAAATGATCAAAGACGCCATCCAAAAGGGTTGTCGGGACTTTTTGATCGGCATTGGCGGCAGCGCCACCAATGAGCGCGGCCTGGGGGTGTTGGGGGCGTTGGGTTTTGTTTTTTTGGATGAGCAGGGCAAGCCCGTTTCTCTGGATGGAAAGGGCTTGAAAAAATTGGCGAAGATCTCTGCCGAAGGGGCTATGCCGGAGCTGAAGGAATGCCGGTTCCGTATTGCCTGCGACGTTAAGAATCCCCTTTGCGGGGAGCAGGGCTGCAGCGCCGTTTACGGCCCCCAAAAGGGCGCAACCCCGGCTATGATCAAGGAGATGGACGGCTGGCTGAAAAATTATGCCGCCCTGACCAAGAAATGGAACTCGGCGGCGGATGAAAATTACCCCGGCGCCGGTGCGGCAGGGGGGATGGGCTTTGCCTTTTTGGCCTATCTGCAGGGGGAACTGACCCCCGGGGTGGATCTGGTGATGGAACAGCTGAAACTGGAGGAGGCCATCCGATGGGCAGATCTGGCGGTGACCGGCGAAGGTCGGCTGGACGGCCAGTCCTATATGGGTAAAGCCCCCATCGGGGTGGCAAAACTGGCAAAGAAATATCAAAAGCCGGTGATCGCCTTTTCCGGCTGTGTCACTCCGGAAGCCCGGATCTGTAACCAACACGGCATCGACGCCTTTTTCCCGGTATTGCGCACCCCTTGCAGCCTGGAAGAGGCCATGGAGCTTGAAAATGCCAAAAACAATATGACCGATACGGCGGAGCAGGTCTTCCGCCTTTGGAAAGGAGCCCATCAATGAAAGCTGTTTTGATTCAACCCCCCTATTCCCGGGACGTGAGCTTTTCTGATGAATATTTTCAGTATAAGATCGATCTTTTGGATCAGTGCCAAGAGGCGGACATCATCGTTCTGCCGGAGTATAGCGACGTCCCCTGCGCCACCAAGGATCTGGAAGAAACCTTATATTACCACAAAAAATATATTGATATTTTGCTGGATAAATGCCGGGAAACCGCCCGTCGGCTGAAGGCTATGGTGTTTGTGAATGCCTTGAGTTTGGAGGAGACCGGCTATCGCAACACCACCTATTGCTTTGACCGGCAGGGGGAACTGCGGGGCAAATATTTCAAAAAGCATCTGCCGCCTTTGGAGCTGGAGGTGCTGAAGCTGGATTCCGCCTATACCTTTGAATACTCCGAACCCTACGTGCTGGAGATGGAAGGCCTGCGGTTCGGCTTTTTGACCTGCTACGATTTTTATTTTTACGAGGCCTTTGCCAAAATGGCTCGGCAGGATCTGGACGTGATCATCGGCTGCTCTCTGCAACGGAGCGACAGCCACGATGCCATCGAGATTATGTGCCGGTTTTTGGCCTATAATACCAATGCCTACGTGCTGCGCTCCTCGGTTAGCTTCGATGAAAACGCCACCGTTTGCGGTGCTACCATGGCGGTGAACCCCCGGGGCGAGGTGCTGGCCAATCTGAAGGGGAAGTTCGGCTCTGCCACCGTGGAATTTGATCCGGCGGATAAGTATTATAAACCCGCCGGCTACGGGAATCCGCCGGCGGCCCATTATAACTATATTGAATACGGCCGTAAGCCCGCCCAATATCGGCTGGGCGGCCCCGCCATCCGGGTGCCGGAGGCCTATGCCCCCTATCCCCGGCTTTGCGCCCATCGGGGCTTCAGCGCCGTGGCGCCGGAAAACAGCCTGCCCGCCTTTGGCGCCGCTGTCGGCCTGGGCGTCACCGAGATCGAATTCGATCTGCGGGTTACAAAGGATGGGCAGATCGTTTCGGTGCACGACGGTAAACTGGAACGGGTCAGCAACGGTTCCGGTCGGATCGCCGACCATACCTATGAAGAACTGCTAAAACTGGATTTCGGTGCCCCCTTCGGCCCGGCCTTCCAAGGCTTGAAGATCGTGAAGTTCGAAGAAATTCTGCAACGGTTTGCCGGCCAGGTCATTATGAATATCCATATTAAACCGATGAAAGGCCAATCCTATGATCGGGCGGCTATGGAACAGATCATCGGGCTGATCCGGCGATATGATTGCGAAAAATTCGTGTATCTGATGCTGGAGCCGGACGAAGATATCGCCCAATTCAAGGCCTATGCGCCGGAGATCCCGGTCTGTGTGGGCCATCAGGCAGACCGCCCCTGGGAGATCGTGGAGCGGGCCATTGCCCTGGGCGCCCAAAAGGTGCAGTTGTTTAAGCCCTATTTTAATCAGGAAATGGTTGATAAGGCCCACGCCCACGGCATCCGCTGTAACGTCTTCTGGGCGGACGACCCGGAGGAGGCCAAGCGGTATCTGGAAATGGGGATCGATTGCATCCTCACCAATCATTATCAGGAAATTGCCGATGCCACCGGCTTGAAATAAGCAACAGCCGGTATATTTTAAAGAAAGATTTACGGTGAGTAATATGATTGCTTTGATCGTTGCCTATGGCGTAAACCGGGTGATCGGTCACCGGGGGAAGATCCCCTGGAACCTGCCCGGCGAACAAAAACGGTTTAAAGAACTCACCACCGGGAACGTGGTGGTGATGGGCCGCCGCACCTATGAAGAGATCGGCCGCCCTCTGCCCGGGCGCACTACTCTGGTGGTGTCCAATACTGCCCGCTTCGAAGGAGAAAACCTCCATACGGTGGGCTCCCTGCAGGAAGCCTTGTCTTGGGACGGGAACCGGGATATTTATATCGCCGGCGGCGCCCGCCTCTACGCCGAGGCCTTGCCCCTGGCGGATCGGCTCTATATTACAGAAGTGCCCCTTTCTCCCGAGGGGGATACCTTCTTCCCGCCTTTTGAAGAAAGCCAATTCGAGCGGATCTGGGAGGAAGAACATCCCGATTATAAATACGTGACCTATATCAAAAAAGCGTGATGCTGTGCATCACGCTTTTTTTCGTATAGAGTTCATTAAAATATAGATGGCGATCAAAAGGATGACCGCACCCCCGAGGATCAGGTACATGGTCGGGAGGGCGACCTGCTCCCCGAAGAAATAAAGGTTACAGTCCAGGGAGTCTTTGATGGCTTCAATCACCTCCGCCGGGATGCCGTGGTGTTCCATTTCCGCCAGGGCTCCTTGCATGGAGTGGGTGCGTACCAGGGCGGTGCCGTAGGTGCCCGGTAAAAAGGAGAGAACCTTTTGCAACCCTTCCCCAAAGGAGGAGATGGGCATATAGGCCCCGCAGATAAACCCGTAGCCTGCGCTGATGACGGTGCCGACCGCCGAGATCTGTCCCTGGGAGGAGAGGAAAAAGTTGATGATGGAGGAGAGGGCCGTTCCGAACAAAACCAACAGAACCACGTCCAGCAGTAACAGCAGAACGTCGGTTCCGGAGAGATACCAGCCCACAACTGCGAGATACCCCAGGCAAATGCCGGCGGCGACCAGGCAGATCAGCAGGGTGGAGACCAAAGTGGCCAGGTAATAACTTAAGGACAAGACCGAGGGCCTGACCGGGGAAATGCGCAAATCCTTGATACTGCCGTTCGCCTTATCCTGTACCATCAAAAAATTGGAGCAGAAGGCAACGGTCACGCAGGAGACCGCCAGGATCGAGGAGATCAACTGCCCACCTACCAGCCCGTTCATAAGCTTTTCCGGCAACTGAAAGGACTCCGGCAGATTCATCTCAAAGGAATCCCGGTAAACGTTGCCCAGAAAGGTGGCGTATAAGACCAGCAGGATAGCGGGGGTGATCAGGGCGGTAAAGAACATTCCCTTATCCTTGAAAAACAGTTTGATATTCCGTTTGATCAACGCAAGAGCGGTTCTCATTTTTCGGCACCTCCCTCCAGCTTTTTACCGGTCACGTTCAAAAATACGTCGTCCATCTTTCCCTTGGTGATCTCATAATCCGAAAAGAGGGCGGGGTGTTGGAGGATCAGCTCGGTGGCCTTCGCCGTATTGGGGACGGATAAGCGATACCCCTCCCGCAGGGGGTCATAGTCCACCCCGAGGGCTTTAACGGCGGCCTCCTCCACCCCGTAAAGGGTAATAAAATCGCCGGTGTAGGCGTTCTTGAGTTCCAGGGGCGTTCCCTCGGCGGCTATTTTTCCGCTATCCAGGATCACCACGTAATCCGCCTCCGCCGCCTCCTCCATATAGTGGGTGGTGAGGAAGACGGTCATATTTTCGTTTTTGCGCAGCTCGGCTATGACGGTCCACAGGTTTTTTCTCGTTTGCGGATCCAGGCCGGTGGTGGGTTCGTCCAGGATTAATATTTTAGGCCGATGGAGCAACGCTCGGGCAATATCGATCCTTCTGCGCTGGCCGCCGGATAATTTGCCCACCGTTCTTTTTAAAAGATCTTCAAAATCCAGGAGCTTGGCCAGCTCCGCAAGGCGCTCCCTGAAGGCGGTGCCGGTGATGCCGTACAAGGCGGCACGGCTTTGCAGATTGTCGAAGACACTGAGGGCGGAATCCAAAAGGGAATTTTGAAAAACCACTCCCAGGGTGCCCTTGATGTGATCGGGTTCCCGATCCAGATCTGCACCGTCGATCACAACGCTGCCGCTATCCTTGGATAGTTGACCGCACATAATATTGATGGTGGTGGATTTTCCTGCGCCGTTGACCCCCAGGAAGGCGAATAATTCCCCCTCCTTGACCCGGAAGCACAGATCCCGAACCGCCTTGACCTCTCCAAAGCTTTTGCAAAGGTGTTGGATTTGAATCATATCGTTCATCGGTTTTTCTCCTTGTGAAGATTACAGTTCCATTATAGCAGACGGAACCGCGCTCTTCAAGTTTTTTGCGGTGAACGGCTGATTTGAGCGGGTATTCGGCAATGCGGAAAAGGTCGGCGATCTTTTTTTATTGAATCTGCCGTCGGGGTGTGCTATAATGAAGAAAAAACATTCAAAAATGCAAGGTGGTGGAATAGAGTGCGGATCGAAGAATGTAACCCCTTTTTGCGGGCGGCGGAGCTGCAGCCTGCGGTTTTAGAGGGGAGCGGCCGCAGAAAGGCCTATGATTACCGGCTGTTTTACGTTTTGAAAAATGAAGGTCTTTTGATCCTGGAGGGGCAGGAGATCCCCCTGACGGAGGATACCGCCCTTTTGATCCCGCCGGAGGTGGGGTATCATTTTCGGGGCAAGCTGACGGTGTTGGTGTTGAACTTTGACCTGACCCGTGCCTGCGCCGACAGAAGCAAGCCCATCTGCCCGCCGCCGGAGGCGGAATTCCGGCGGGAATTGCTCTTTGATCCCGCTCGGGCAGAGGGGCTGGAGCGCCCCTTCCTGCTGGCGGGGGATCGGCTTTTGCGGGAACAGGTGATGGAGTTGGTGCAGGAATTTAAGCGGGGCGGAGAATGGCAGGATAGCCGCACCTCCGCCAAGCTGAAACTGTTGCTGGCAGAATTACTGCAACGGCGCAGGGGACAGGATTCCGAGGATCGCCTGGCGGCAGAATTACGGGGGCTGATCCGTCTGCGGGCGGCAGAGCTTCAAAGCAACGAACAGCTGGCTGCCGAGCTGGGCTATCACCCGGTCTATCTGGGCGAGGTCTATCGCAAGGCCTACGGCCAGAGCCTCCACCAGGCTATTTTGGAAGAACGGATCCGCCTGGCCTGCCGTTGGCTGAGCCAGACCGACCGATCGGTGGAGGCCATCGCCCTGGATACGGGCTTTTCTTCCCGCTCCCATTTTTGCACGGTATTCAGCCGAATGATGGGCGTAAGCCCCGGACAATGGAGGAAGAAACAATGATCGATCTGCCAAAAGGGATCGCGGCCGCCGTGGGAGACCGTAAAAGGGTGCAAAAACGGCTGGGGCGCAGTGGCGATCAGGTTTATAGCGTGGGCAACGATCTCTATTTAAAGATCAGCGCAGATCTTCCCGCCCTGCGGCGGGAACGGGACATCGAGCGCTGGCTGGAGGGGAAGCTCTCCGTACCCCGGGTGGTGGAATATACGGAGGAGGCAGGGGTTGGCTATCTGCTGACCACCCGGGTACCGGGCAAGCCCGCCTGCCATCCCCAATATCTCAAGGACCCGGAACGGCTTTGCGATCTGCTGGCGGAGGCGGTGGCGCTGCTTCGAAGGGTGGATGCCGCCGATTGCCCCTTTCAAAGCGAGGGGGTGGGTACCGCCTTTGTCCACGGGGACTGTTGCTTGCCGAACATTATGATTTACCGAGGGAAGGTCAGTGGGTTTGTGGATCTGGGTCAGGCCGGTCGGGGGGATCCCTGGCAGGATTATGCCTGGTGCCTTTGGTCTCTGGATTATAATTTAAAGACCGATGCCTACCGGGAACGGCTGCTTCAACGGCTGGGCATCGTCTTTGACGAAGAAAAATACGCAAAATTCCTGCAATAATTGTCGGCAGACGGTTGTTGACGGAAAGGGGATCTTGTGGTATCCTTAATAATAGAAAGAAGGTGTGTTCGGATGAAGAAAATTTTATTGACACGGGGCGATTCCGACCCCGTTAACTATATTCAGGCTCTGGAGCGGGCCGGCGCCGAGGTGACCGTTGCCCGGCCGGGGATGAACTTTGCGGAATTTGACGGTTTGTTGCTCAGCGGTGGCGGGGACGTGAACCCCCTCCTCTACGGCCAGTCCAATCAAGGCAGCGAAAAGATCGATGAGGAACGGGATAATCTGGAGCTGGCTTGTATCCACGCCTTTGTGCTGGCCAATAAGCCTATTTTGGGCATCTGCCGGGGGCACCAGATCTTGAACGTGGCCTTTGGCGGCACCCTGATCCAGCATTTGAAACAGGCCGACGATCATCGGAACGATGCCTGGGATCTGACCCACGAGGTCAAAGCCACCGATCTGATCGAAAAGCTCTATGGCCGCCGCTTTGTCTCCAATAGCCGCCACCATCAGGCCATCGACCGGATCGGCCGCAGCCTGACCCCCGTGGCCTTTTCCAACGATGGGGTCATTGAGGGAATGGTGCACGATTACCTGCCTATCATCGGGGTGCAGTTCCACCCGGAACGGATGGAAAACGGTCAGCCGGTCTTTGATCATTTTGTGAGCATTTGCTAAAAAATAAGCCGACCTATGCAGGTCGGCTTATTTTAATTCGGTTTTAACCAGCCGCAGCAGGATCGAAAGAAACTCGCTGTTGGTCGGGCGCCCGGTGTTGGGCTTGACGGCGTGGGCAAAATGCTGTTGTAAAAAGGGGTTGTTGCCCCGGGCAAAGGTCTGGGTGATGGCGTTGCGGATACAGCGCTCCACCGCCATGGGTGTGGTTTGGTGGAGGTCGGCAATGGCGGGATAAAGTTCTAAAACCATCTGCTTCAGCCGGGTTGCATCTAAATCGGCCATAGCAATGGCATCCTGAATATATTGATAGCCCTGCAGGGCGGTGGGCATCTCCATTTTTTGTAAAAATCCAAGGGCCACGTAGGCAAGGGATTGGGTCTTTGGCAAGAAAAATTCCTTTTCCCGCCGCTGATCCAAAAGATGTTCCAGGCGGCGGACGGTGTAGCCGGGGTCAAAGGGCGTCCGCAGATAGAGATCCCCGCCTGCCGCCATAAACCGCTGGGCCATGGCGTCGTTCTTTTCCGGGCTCAGCACCAATTGAATGGGAGGGAGGGCACATTTTTGCGCC
>JAZQAR010000002.1:0-1883 GCA_045545315.1 Eubacteriales bacterium
AAGACCGCTTGGCCTCCGACTTCTGCATTTCCAACAAGCGGTGGATGGTTTGTGCCTTACGGTCACAGACCTGGCTCATCCGTTTGGCGGCACGACCGGTGGGCGCACAGAGCACCACCCGATAGTTCAAGGCCTCGAAAAGACTGATCATACCCCGCAGAGTTGTAGTTTTACCGGTACCGGGACCGCCGGTCAGCACCATCACCCGGTTTTCCACCGCCTTACAGATGGCCTCACGCTGGGAATCATCATAAAAGATGCCCAGCTCCAGCTCACTGCGGTTGATCCGCTCCTCTACCCTTTTGATCTCTTGGCGGCCGAATTGCATCATCAATTTGAGTTTTTGGGCAGATTTGGTCTCTGCCCGATAATAGTTCGGCAGGTAAACCGCCTGGCGGCCGTTGACCACGGCAAGTTCCAAGGCGTGGCGCTCGCACATATTCTCCAGGGCGATCTCCACTTCCTCTTCCGAAATATCCACGTATTGAGCGCCCAATGGAATCAGCTTATCCTTGGGCAAAAAGCAATGGCCGTTTTGCAGGTTATGGGCCAATATATATTTTAAGCAATAACCCACTCTTAATTCATCGGCAGGGTTCAAGCCAGCGGACAAAGCCAAATTATCGGCATTTTGGAAGGTGAAGCCTTCGATATCCTCCCAAAGGCGGTAGGGATTTTGCTCCACCACCTTGGGTGCCATGGCACCGTATTCTCGGGCGACCTTTACCGCCATAGAAGGAGTAATACCCATATTATGGAGCTCCATCAAGATCTCACGGGTCCCTAACGTTTCCCGGAAGGAATCGGAGATCTTTTGGGCCTTTGCTTTAGTGATGCCCTTGATCCGGGTCAGGAGCATGGGCTCTTGCTCGATAATATCAAAGCTATCTTCCCCAAAATGCTCCACGATCTTTTGAGCGGTTGCAGGACCCACGCCCTTAACTGCTCCGCTCATTAAGAACTTGATGATCCCCTCCAATTCGCCGGGGAAGCTTTTTTCCAGCTCGGTACAAACAAATTGCTTGCCATAAGTAGCGTGGTCTGTCCAGGAGCCCACCGCATTGATCAGCTCCCCGGGATAGATGGACACGCAGGTGCCCACCACCACGATGGGGGAACCGTTACAATCCACGGTAAAGACCCGATAGCCGGTGCTTTCGTTTTCGTATATAATATCGTCTACCGTTCCTTCGATTTGAACTTCTTCCACGGGGGCACCTCCTTTTTTACGTATTTATATGATTATATCATTTTTTGCTTCTTCTGTAAACAACACACGGGGATTTTTTTCACAATATTCCAAAATCATCCGCCGAGTGGTATCGGTCACTCCACCATCCACCAGTTCCAATTTGGGGCTGATATGATTGACCTCCAATTGGTCGCAGAGCACCAAAAGGCTATTGATGAGATATTCCGCCCGGGGCTCGCTGCCGGACAGCCGCACCTGCAAGGTGAGAGTTTCCACGCTATGGCTCTTACTGAAGGAATAGGCTTTGACTCCCTCCAAAATACACACCGTAATACCGATAACAGCAAACAGCGAGATCAGGACCCATATGAATTGAAACAGCATAATACGTACCTCCAAAAAATAAATCCCATACAATAATGTATGGGATTTATCCTTATTCAGTTACATATTTTTTGATCTCTTCGGCCACGGAGGTATCCTCCCAGGGCAGTTGCAGGTCTTCACGACCCATATGGCCGTAGCTGGAGGTTTGCTTATAGATGGGGCGGCGCAGGTCAAAATTCTTGATGATAGCGGCGGGGCGCAGATCAAAGAATTTGGCGACCACTTCGTTGATCTTTTCATTGGAAACGTTAGCGGTACCGAAGGTATCAACCGTTACGGAAACGGGCTGTGCCACGCCGATGGC
>JAZQAR010000003.1:0-2214 GCA_045545315.1 Eubacteriales bacterium
ATACCTGTCGTTTGAGCCACGGCCCCTGCATCACCAAATACACCGGCGCCCGGGGCAAGGGCGGCACCTCCGATGCCACCGCAGAGACCATGGGTTACTTTACCAAGCTGTTTGACGACAACGGCATTCGTTGGCAGACCGGCCTTCTGGGCGCTGTAGACGCCGGTGGCGGCGGTACCGTTGCCAAATATATGGCCAACCGCAACATCGATACTGTGGATATCGGGATCGGCCTGCTTTCGATGCACGCCCCCATGGAGATCGCCTCTAAGGCCGATATCTATGAAACCATCCGTGCCTTCCACGCATTCTTGAAGTAAAGGAATTTTTTATGGACAAAAACAATATTGGATTTAAACCGGCGGATATTCTGATCCCCAAAAACACTGATATGAAGCGCTGGAGCGTGGTGGCTTGTGACCAATATACCAGCCAACCGGACTATTGGGAGCGTGTACGCAAATTTGTCGGAAAGGAGCCCTCTGCCCTCAACCTGATCCTGCCGGAGGTGGATCTGAACAACGGTGATCCCGACGGTATTAACCGCAATATGGTGGAATACCTGGAAAAGGGTGTTTTTAAGACCTTTACCGACTCCCTCGTTTACGTACGCCGCTATCTGGAAAACGACCAAGAGCGGCAGGGCTTGATCGGTGCCTTGGATCTGGAATGCTACGATTATCATAAGGGCTCCGTTTCCTTATGCCGCGCCACCGAGGGTACGGTTGAGGAACGGCTTCCTCCCCGGATCCGGATCCGTAAGGATGCAAAAATCGAACTGCCTCACATTATGGTACTGATCGATGATCCGGAGTTTACGGTCATCGAGGCTTTAAAGGATATTCGCCACGAATTTAAAAAGATCTATGATTTCACCCTGATGGAGCGAGGCGGCAACGTGGTAGGCTACACCATCACCAAGGAGCAAGCTCAACCGATTTTGGAAAAGCTGGCCGCATTGGCGGGTAACGATGCCCATCCCCTGCTCTACGCCGTAGGCGACGGTAACCACTCCTTAGCCACCGCCAAGGCTTGCTATGAAAACCTGAAAAAGGAACTGGGCGATGCCGCCAAGGATCATCCCGCCCGTTATTGTCTTGTAGAATTGGTGAACGTTCACAGCAGCGGCTTGGAATTCGAACCCATTCATCGGGTGATCTTTAATACCGAGCCCCAAAAGTTAATGGCTTACTTAAACGAGCACGGATTGGTTGAAGGCGCTGCCTACAACCAAAAGGTGACCGTTCTTCAAAAGGGCACAAAAACCGTTTATTCTTTTAAGGAAGAATCCGCAAAGATCACGGTGGGCTCCCTGCAAAATGCATTGGACGCTTACCTGGCCGAAAACGAAGGTGAGATCGACTATATCCACGGCGAAGACGTGGTAGAAGAATTAAGCGCCAAGGAAAACGCCATCGGCTTTATTCTGCCGGAGGTGTACAAGAAGGACCTGTTCCCCACCGTCGTAGCCGACGGCGCTCTGCCCCGCAAGACCTTTTCCATGGGGCACGCCCACGATAAACGCTTTTATCTGGAAGCCAGGAGGATCAAGGACTGATGAATTGGCTATTGATCGCCCTATATATGGCTGCGGCGGCAGGCTCCCTGATGATGGCTCTTTCTTATAAAGAGAAAGGACTGCAGGTCCCTGCCACCAACCCCAAAGAGGATCGCTTATATTGGGAAATGATGACCAATAAATTCCAAAAGGGCTATTACGTTGGCTCCGCAGGCGGGCTTTTGACCGCAGTTGGGATTGCCCTTAAAAATGCATTGGCCTCCGAGGTCGGATGTATCACACTGATGGCCGCTATGGTTTTTAACCTGGCGTTCCTATCCAGAAAGTTAGCCTTCCGCCCTTCCGCAGATACAGAGGCTTTACAGAAAAAATGGAAGCTGATCCTGTTGTTTGCCTCTTTTCTTGCATTATTCCTAACACAAGCGGTATTTCAATATTTTATTAAATTAAGATAAAAAAAGAGTGCCTTTTTTGACACTCTGAAACACCCCCGGACAGAAAATCTGTCCGGGGGTGTTGTTTTAATTAGAACTCAAACGGTTTTTAATTACTTCACCAGTTTACCGTCTGCGCCGAATTCGTGATAACCAACCTCCAGGCCAGTTCCTTCAACGAAATGAGCGCTCAGGTAAAGTCTGGTATTCACAGCAGCTTTATGACCGTCGTTTACAAAGTAGTAATCGCCGTCGATCTCA
>JAZQAR010000004.1:0-35696 GCA_045545315.1 Eubacteriales bacterium
CGTTGCTGTTCACCACCGGAAAGCTCAGGCGGATAATTCTTGGATTTATGACCAAGACCAACAACACCTAAGACATACGGCACCCGCCGACGAATCGTACGGCTGGCACAGCCAATAGCACGCATAGCAAAAGCAACGTTATCATAAACGGTAAGGGTATCAATCAGCCGGAAATCCTGGAAAACAACCCCCATACTTCTGCGGAGCATAGGAACCTTCGATTGGCGCATTTTATTAATATCAAAATCGCCAACGCGCACCTTTCCGCCGGTCGGCTTCTCCTCATGCATCAAAAGTTTGATAACCGTGCTTTTACCGGCACCGCTGGGGCCAACCATAAACACGAATTCGCCATCTTCGATCCTAAAGCTTGCACCGTTCAAAGCATTTGTGCCATTGGGATAGCTTTTATAAACATCATCAAAACGAATCATATAATCTCCAAATTAAAATTTAGTAGGATTTGCAGTTAAATAGCGTTTAACCATCAATGCAACCTTAAAGACAATTGCATGGTCAAAGCGGCGAAGATCCAAACCGGTCAGCTTACGGATTTTTTCCAAGCGATATACCAAGGTATTTCTGTGAACAAACAGCTTTCTGGAGGTCTCGGATACGTTCAGATTGTTCTCGAAGAACTTCTGAATCGTAAACAAAGTCTCATAATCAAGAGATTCGATGGACCCTTTCTTAAAGACCTCGGACAGGAACATTTCGCACAGAGTTGTAGGAAGCTGATAAATCAAGCGTCCGATACCCAGGTTATCATAGGTCATAATGAATTTTTCGGTATCAAAAACCTTGCCGACCTCCAAAGCAATCTGAGCCTCATTGAAGGAACGAGGCAAGTCGCGGATATTATCGACGATAGTACCGATACCTACGTAAGATTTGATATAGAGATCGCTGCTTACGATATCAATGATGCTCTTGGCAAGTTTTTCAAGGTCTTTATTATCATTAAAGCTCTTTACTTCCTTCACTAACACCAGATCAGTCTCGTTAATATTGATGATGAAGTCCTTCTGGCGATCCGGGAACAGTCCCTGCAAAATATCATAAGCAGATACGTCGCTCTTATCAGACAAACGAATCAAAATAGCCACACGATACGCCTCAACCTCAAAGCGAAGTTCCTTGGCCTTAATAAAGATATCTCCGGGCAAAATATTATCAAGAATTACGTTCTTTACAAAATTATTCTTATCAAATTTTTCGTCATAGTATTGTTTGGTATTGGTGAGTGAAATGGTGATCAGGTTAATATACTTTTCAGCCAATTCATCGGTACCCTCAACGAAAGCAACGTATTCCAGGCCGGAGCGAGAATTCAAAGGTTTATAAGTATAACCGTCCTCCACAACACTTTCCATCGTGGCAGAGATTGAAGAAATAACGTTTTCGTGTACCTCACCGATCTTAATCAGATCACTACAAGAAATAACGGTACCGTTCTCATCGATCACACCGACAGTACGATCAATACCATCCTTCAATTGATATACAACACTTTGAAAAAAACGATTGGACATTTATCCAGTTCCTCCTATATGCAATTTAACTATATCGTTATTTATTATTTTACAACATCATCATATCTTTTTCAACAGTTTTTTATAAAATAATTTGTTAACATTGCACAAGCATATTAAAAAAAATAGAAATATTCGTCATTTTCTTGGTAAAAGAATATGTTTATGCCCCAAATCAGATATGTAAATATACACAAAAAAACAGGCACACTCAAAAGTGTGCCTGTTTAGAAAGGAATCAGTTGGTCAAAGTGGCTTCCGTTTCAGCATCAAACAGATGGCAGTGGGACAGATCCAAAGCAACCTTGATTTCGTCGTCGGCAGCGGCAGTAGAAGTAGGAGCAACACGAGCAGTAAACTTGTTGCCATCTACATCCAGATACAGATAGGTTTCAGAACCCATCAACTCAGCAACCTCAACCTTGCAGTTAATGGCGTAATGAGCCATGGAAGCCAAGTATTCAGCCTCATCATGAACGTGCTCAGGACGGATACCCATAATAACAACCTGGCCATCCTTTTCCTTAACAGCATCATTGATCTTGCTTTCGGGAAGCTTCAAGCAGTTATCGGCAAAGGAGATATAATAACCATCTTCCTTCTTATCCAGCTGAACCTTGATAAAGTTCATTTGGGGGGATCCGATAAAGCCGGCAACGAATACGTTGCAGGGATAAGAGTACAGGTTTTGAGGAGTATCTACCTGCTGGATCAAACCATCCTTCATAACTACGATACGGGTAGCCATGGTCATAGCTTCAGTCTGGTCATGGGTTACGTAAATGAAGGTAGTCTTCAAATTGTGATGGATCTTGGAAAGCTCGGTTCTCATCTGAGCACGTAGCTTAGCATCCAAGTTGGAAAGAGGTTCGTCAAGTAAGAATACCTTGGGTTCACGAACGATAGCACGGCCCAAAGCTACACGCTGACGCTGACCACCGGACAAAGCCTTAGGCTTTCTGTCCAGCAAATGGCTGATGTCCAAGATCTTAGCAGCTTCTTCTACTCTTCTCTTGATCTCTTCCTTGGGAGTCTTTCTCAGTTTCAGACCAAATGCCATGTTATCAAAACAGGTCATATGGGGATACAAAGCGTAGTTCTGGAACACCATTGCGATGTCTCTATCCTTAGGAGCAACGTCGTTTACCAGCTTGTCGCCGATAAACAGTTCACCTTCGGTGATTTCTTCCAGACCGGCAATCATTCTCAGAGTGGTGGACTTACCGCAACCGGAAGGACCTACCAATACCAAGAACTCTTTGTCGGCGATTTCAAGGTTGAAATCAGATACTGCGACTACGCCGCCGGGATATCTTTTGTAAATACCTTTCAATGACAAACTTGCCATACAATTAAACCTCCTGAATGATGTTTAAATTCATATGATAACTATACCATAAACCTTTAAAAATTGGAATTCATTTTTTGAACAAATTTAACGTTTACATTTTGGTAAACCTGCACAAATATACCCTCAAATAGAGAGGACCCCAATCTTTTTTGTTTGATTTGACCATTAATATACGGCTTCTACAGCGGCAACCTCTTCATCGTTAAGATATCTGCAGCTCCCCTCTTCCAGGGCCGAATCCAGGCTTAAACCATGGATCGATTTACGGTGGAGCGCCACGACCTCATTATTAACTGCGTGAAACATTCGTTTGATTTGATGAAATTTTCCTTCGCTGATTCTAATAGTTCCCTTTCCGGGGGAAATCTCTTCATAATAAGCAGGCTTGCAAATATGCCCGTCGCTCAACGTGATCCCCTCTTCAAAACGCAAAACGTCTTCTCTATTCACTTTTTCCCGGGAAGTTACAAGATATTCCTTAAATATACATTTCTTCGGCGCCAGTAATCGGTGAGCAACTTCACCGTTATTCGTAATCAATACCAATCCGGTCGTATCCTTGTCCAAGCGGCCGCATACAAAAAGATCCTTCTTTTTGTATGCCGGCGGTAACAGATCAAATACTGTTTTACTTTTAGAATCTCGGTTGGCACAAACGTAGCCTGCCGGTTTATTTAACATAATATAAACGAATTTTTGATATTGAATCGGTTGTTGATCCAGAAGAATAGTATCCGTTTCATCGACTTGTATACTTGAAGACCTAACAATAACACCATTGACGGCGACCCGCCTGGATGAAACAGCCTTCTTAACATCCGAGCGGGTCATATTCAAAGTGTCACAGATAAACTTATCCAGCCTCATATACGATTCCTTTACTATTCTTTTACAAATCCGTGCGTAAATCCATCCTTGTTCTCAGATGAAATATCACCGCCGATTATTTTTCCTTTGTACACAAGCAAATTGGCGATTGCTCTACCGTTGCCATCAGGATAATCGGTTATATGATAGGAATATTTCTTTACACGGTATCCTTTATACTTCGAAAGGTCAAATCCACTGATTTTTTGAAGATCATTATAAGAGCTGTACTCTTCACTGAATTCAGAGGGTAATATAACCTCTTCTATTAATATAGGGTCTTTTTCCACAGTATAACCGAAGTTTTGCAAGAAATTGATTTGTTGTTCCGTGGTTTTACCGGACGTATCAAAACCACTCTTCAAAACATCAGTTGTATCTTTTGGAGAAAAAGCGGCTGCCGCTCCGATCGACAAACATAAAGCCGCACATATCCCCCAAATAATGTTGCGATTTAATTTAACAGACCATATAAACATAACGTTGCCCTCTTCCGATTTGTTATCGTTATTTTATATGGTCTGTTTCATTTAATTATTCCGCTTTTTCAGCAATAATCTTTTGGGTAATGTTAGCAGGAGCCTCACGGTATTCAAGGAACTTGAAATCAAAGGAAGCACGTGCGTGGGTCATACTTCTGAGATCCATTGCATAGGAATTCATCTCGCTCATCGGTACGGTTGCAGTCACAAGCTTGAAGCCACGGGTTTCGGCAGCATCCATAGAAAGGATCTGACCACGGCGCTTATTAATATCACCGATAATGTCACCCATCAAGGCATCGGAAACATGAACACTCAGGGTTCCAACAGGCTCCAAAAGAACAGGGTTTGCATTCTTCATACCTTCTTTAAAAGCGATAGATGCAGCCATTTTAAAGGCCATTTCGGAGGAGTCAACCGGATGATAGGAACCGTCCAGCAAGGTGGCCTTTAAACCGGTCACAGGATAGCCGGCCAACACACCCTTAGTAATGGATTCACGCAAACCTTTTTCAACTGCGGGGAAATAGTTCTTGGGAACGGCACCGCCGAAAACAGATTCAGCGAACTCGAATTCTCCATCATAAAGAGGCTCGAATTCGATCCAAACGTGGCCGTACTGACCGTGACCGCCGGATTGTTTCTTATGCTTACCTTCAGCCTTAACTTTTTTGCGGATCGCTTCACGATAAGGAACCTTAACGTCAGCCAGTTCAACCTTAACGCCGAACTTGGTGGCCAACTTGGAAACAACAACGTCGATTTGCAGGTCGCCAAAGCCGGAAAGAACCATCTGCTTGGTTTCAGCATTGTTTTCAAGTTTCAAGGTGGGATCTTCTTCGATCATTCTGTTGATGCCCAAGGCAATTTTTTCTTCATCGCCCTTTGCAGTGGACACAACAGCCTTGCTGTAGTTGGGTTCAGGGAATACGATTCTATCCAACGTGACGTTTGCATCTTTGTCACAAAGGGTATCAGAGGTACCGGTCACAGACAGTTTGGTGAACACACCAATATCACCTGCCTCCAGCTCAGCAACCTCATTTTGCTTTTTACCAAAGGGAATATATACGTGGGCGATTTTTTCGCTTTCACCACGGGCTGTATTAAAATAATTAGCATCCTTTTTGATCTTACCGGAATAAACCTTAAAGAAGGACATCTTACCAACGAAGGGGTCTGCAACGGTTTTAAATACGCGCAGAACAGCAGGACCGTTGGGATCACACGCCAGTTCAACGGGCTCTCCGCCCTTGGTAGCGGTAACGGTAGCGTTGATCAAAGGATCAGGGAAATAATTCACAACAGAATCCAAAAGCTGAGCAATACCGCGGGTTTCGGTGGGAACACCACAGAAAACGGGGTAAATGAGCTTCATAGCAATAGCATTCTTCAAGCCGTTAGCCAATTCTTCGGCAGTAAACTCCTCGCCGCCAAAGAACTTATCCATCAAAGCATCGTCGGTTTCAGCAATGGATTCGAGGGCTGCATCATAATAAGTATTAACTTTATCCTGCATATTTGCGGGAACAGGTGTAACACCTTGGCCAAAGCGATAACCTTCATTGGTAATAACGTTAACGGTACCCACCAATTTATTGTCTTCGATAATAGGTAAGGTAATGGGCAGAATCTGAGGGCTTGCAAATTTAGCGTGCAGCTGTTCCACAATGCTGTAGAAATCAGAGTTTTCATCATCAAGGCCGGTTACAAAGAATGCCCGGGGCATTTTACGGTCTTCAGCCTTTTTCCAGGCTTTTTCAGTACCGACGGAAACAGTGTTTTTTGCGGTCAGTACAACCAAAGCCAGATCAGCAACCTCCAAAGCAGAAATCTGATCACCTTCGTAATCATAATTTCCGGGGACGTCGATCAAATTAATTTTAGTATTCTTATATTCAAAAGATGCCATTGCAAGGGAGATAGAAATCTTACGTTTAATTTCCTCGGCATCAAAGTCTAAAATAGTATTACCCTGATCAATCTTTCCCAACCGATCAACTGCTTTCGAGAAAAACAACATGGATTCAGCCAAAGTGGTTTTTCCATTTCCTTTGTGACCGATCAAACAGATGTTACGGATGTTTTTTGCAGATGTGCTCATGGTTAGGACTCCTTCCACGGCTCTTACTGAGCCAAAAAATTAAGATATTCTAATTATACAATATCAACAAACAAAATGCAAGCCTTCAAATAATTATTTACAAAATCTACAAATTGCACAAATTGGAAGCATCCAAATTATTTGAAATATCAAAATTTGGAGCACAGTATTGTCAGAATAGCCCGATAAACCAATAAAAAACATCAACGCAAGAGCAACCAAGGGGTAAAGAATGCGGATCACAAAATTAATCTTAAGGGCAGTTAACAGTTTGTGAATTCCGCGGAAGCATGAGGCAATTCCGCAAAAACCGGAAATTGATGCAACCAGGTCTCCCCTTTTATCAACACGTGTAAGGTACTCTTTTGCTTGGCGCGCAGTATCCTTAGATAAAATATGAACCAACGATAAATCTATATCGGGATACAGACTCCTAAGCAGTTCGATACTAAAATTGAAATCGCTTGTAACAACGCCAAGATCAATTCCCGTATCTGAAATCATTTTCAATCCGGTTTCAGTGTTTTTGTTTCTTTCGTAACTGATGATAAAAATACCAACAGCCTGCTTATGGTAAGCAACGTAGACCGGGAAACGGTTCGAACCCAAATTGAGGTCAGAGACCTTATCGGGAACCTTAATATTGAACTCCCGCATCATTTTCATATTGCCAACTAAAAACATTTTACTGTGAATCAAACACGAAAAGCCTAACCCCGTATGCGGATAAATATCATCCACACGGGGCAGTTCAACAGTTCGCTGATCAACCATTTTCAAAAACAGATCACTATACGGAACGCTGATATTTTGGAACAAAGCAGCTACATAGGTAATCAATTCATCAATCTGTAAATCTCCAATGGCTTTTACCCCTTGAAGCAAAACGGAATCATCACCAAGTACCTCAACATCACGCACCACCAAAAGATCAGCATCTTCCAATTTTTTGGCAGAGTCAGCAGAAGTCAAAACACCGCCTTTTTTACGTATTTTCTTACCATTTAAATAAATACTGAGTGCATAAAAATAACGAGAGAACAGCGGCACGCCAATGGCAAGGGATGCAACCGGAAATAATATTGCCTCACGAGCGCCGGCCAACTGTGATATAGCAACGGTACCGGCCAGAATCAATATTAACAAAACAAAATTGATATGGTAAATCTTGTGATCCCACTCGTAATCGCAAAAGCTGTTTTCGATAAAATTAGAAACCAATTTCGTACGATGCATAAAGGTGGCTCCGCTTCCAACATCCGTTTCCAAAATCAATTGATTATTTAGCTCACAGGATACCGGCTGGGTTGCCGTCAACTTATCCATTTTAGCCGAAATTATTTTGAAATTCTTTTGAATTGTAGAAGCAATCATTTTTTTGGAGCGGAGATTATACCACAAGCCAAGCGTAAGTAACGGTTCAAAATTCATCGTAGGACCAAACCAATCAGTCTTAAAGAATCCAACGATACGCACCAAAACGACCGCAATAAAGAGCAAGCAAAGTAAACCGTCGGTATCTAATTTTGCCCGCAATAACCTGCCGATACCCTGGCTGAAAATGCCAAAAAACAAGCATATGACCGCCACGTCGACGGCAACCCAAGCAATCTTAAACCAAACCGTCGAAACGTAACCGGCAAACAAACCGGGGTAAAAGCCGGCAGCAAATAAATAGAGAGAGGCACAAACCAAAATGAAAGCCGCCAAGCTTTTAACCGCCATCTTACCAACGGTATTTTTAAGGTCACGGTATATCTCCTCAACCTCATCCTCAGATTCAAACTCTTCTATATCCGGTTGGGGATCATCATACAAGGAAGAGGAGCCGATTTCAACCTCTTCTTCCGTATCATCCTCATCCCCATCAAGCATCCGTTTAATGGGAGATTTAACACGGGTAGCATTCTTTTCCTTATGCTCCATCTTAACGCGATCGAATATATCCTGATCGATAACAGAACCTACATCTTTATTTATCTTCTCGGTCCCGTTATTGGAATCAGACGGCGAAACGGTTTCATCGTCGCGAATGGAATCGATCTTTTTCAAGATCTCTTCAAAATACGCCTCCTGTTCGCGTGTATCAATACTCATTCTTTAAACCCCTTAACGATGTTTTGATATTTCTTGCATAATTACCGCCGCTGCAACCGATGCATTCAGACAAGAGATTTTACCCTTCATGGGAATGCGTACAAAAAAGTCACATTTTTCACGCAGTAATCTTGATATGCCGGATTCCTCATTGCCTACAATCAAAGCAACGCCGCCTGAGTAGTCCTGTTCATAGTAAACGTTCTCACCGGCCATATCGCAGCCATAGACCCAAATATTTCTCTCTTTCAATTCCTCAACCGATTGCGCCAGATTCGATACGCGCGCCACCGGGATATAGTGCATTGCACCGCCGCTAGCCTTCGCCACAGAAGGCGTCAGCCCAACCGCTCTACGTTTAGAAATTATAACACCATGGGCGCCAAAAGCATCTGCCGAGCGCAAGATAGCACCTAAGTTATGAGGATCAGCAATTTCATCGGCAATGATCACAAAGGGAGCCTCTCCCCGACCTTCTGCCACCTTCAAAATATCCTCAACCGATGCATACTCCCTTTCGGCACAATAAGCAACGACACCCTGGTGATTCACATTAGGTGCTTTTTTATTCAAAGCGGCAATATCCGTATGAACAATCGGAATACTTTTGTTTTTACAAAGCGCAATGATTTTCTTAAAATTATTGTTTTTTCCGTCACCGGAAATAAAAACCTTATCAACAGGTGTTTCAGACATCAATAATTCCGTAACGTTATTCTTACCGAACACCATCTGGGAATTTTCACGCAGTTCTTTTTCCATACTAATTCTCCTAATATTATTTCAATTTACATTATACAACATAAAAATGCAAAATACCACCGAAAAATGTAAATCTTTCGGTGGTATTTTTAAATTAGTAAATTCTATCGATAATAAATGCGCAAACAGTCGGTAATACGGAAATCAAAAGAACCGCAAGCCACCCATCTACAACAATAATCAATGTTGCTATTTGCACAAGTAAAGCAAACAAAACCAACGATAATTCCTTCCAATTAATCGGGTTATCGCCTTTGTTGGAAATCGAGATATAAAGCGAAATCCAAACCATAGATAGCTCCAGCAGAAAAAATGCGCCCCCATTATTTGTAACAGCAGTAATCAAAGCAAAAACACCGCACAAAGTACCAAATATGAAGCTTCTGCGATTCTTATTATAATTGCGAACGGAGCCACTGATAAAATGCACCGGTATCAACATCGAAATTGGAAGCAAAGCCAAAGAAGGAACCAAACCGGATATTGCAAATTCATTGCAAAGAAGCGGAACGGCGCAAATGACACCAAAGATCAATAGCGGTACCACAAAATTCAAAACTCGTTTAATGCCCGCAAACATACATTTAACGTCATATACAAGGTCCGAAACCCAGGTCTCGCCACCTACGATTATCTGCGCTTGATCTTGATACACCGGCAACGAATCATCAACCACAATGGGTGCATATTGATTTATTGCCGCAAAGGAATAACCGTGCTTCTTTGAATCGTGATTGATACATTGCCGGAATCCGTAAATATCGATTACATACGAATTCAATACATCTGAGTAATCAGAAAGCAAAACCGTCTTTAACCCCAATCGATTAAATTGACCGACACGCTTAGCAACACTGTCATCCTTCTTAATTTCATAGATCGGCAATGCAAGTAAATCCAGTTTATGCGCTAATTGCTCTTCATCAATTCGGGTGGGCACGTAGTCAAAGGACGTACTCGCCATAACGTAAACCGGATAACCTTCTGCCTCAATACCGGTAATTTTATTATTAACATCCTGATCCATCTCAACGTATGATTTCATATCGGTCCAATAACCAATCCCGATCAAGACCGATTTTCCACCTTTTGCAAAAACCGAGAATAGATTTCCACGCTCATCACGTTGTTGCAAAACAAGGGGAAATTCATTGCGTAATCGATCAACAGCCGTTTCATCACCTTCAGATGAAGCACAACCTTTACACAAATTATAATAAAGAAGTACATCGTCATCTGAACATTTGATTGCGTAAATCTCCCGCAAAGACGTGGAACGTTCAATCAGCATACCGCAATCGAAAAACAGTTTATCTTCTTTTTCAATTTGATCCAATGCTTCAAAATCCCGTATAATAATACCCTGTTTAAGCATTCTTCCGGCTAAACGATAATACGACCAATTCGTTAACAGAAGAGCGGGATTTACGCAAATCACAGTCAACAACAAACCCATGATTAAAAAGCAATCAATTATACGGGATGAAGCCAAAACAGATATCAAAAGAATTGCAGCAACCAGCACTAAATATACGTAGCAAAAGATGCGACCAATATTCTTTTGCTGACTCATAAAGGAAGATTGATGCTTTTTAACCTCACGACCCCCGGTTTTTTCAACGTAGCAATCTTTACCTAAAGCAACAACCACAGCTTTACCTGTTCCCGATTCAACAAAAGAACCGCTCCAAACCATATTCTTCTGTTCTTCCGGCAAGACACCCTCATTTAATAGAATATCGCTGTTTTTACAACTTGCAACCGTTGTTGAAAACACCAAGGATTCATTTATAAATAGCGAATCATCGCTAACAATTCTTGCATCCGCATACACAATTGTCCCGGGCTCCAAAATCAAAAGATCGCCAAGTTGCAAATCATCTTGGTCAACCAATTGTACGCCTCCCGCTCTGATTACTTGAATCTTTAATGCTTTTTTATTTTTGCCTTCTTCAAATTTTGCTTCACGGTAACCGATTATACCGGAGGCAACACAATACACAAAGGTGGAAAATATCAAAGCCAAAATACTATATATAAACGCATCCGTTCGATGATTCAACAAAGAGAACACCGCAGAAATGAAATAACACAAAAAAATAATCAAATCAACGACATATAGATTATCCTTTAAGTGGAACCCTAACTTATTCAAAAAAACTTTTTGACTTCTGTTTTTCGCAACAAAATCAGATGTATTATGCGGTAATCCATTTACAATATCGGTATTGAATTCCTTTTCTAACGAAGGGATATCCATTCTATATACTTGCATATCAAACTCCATTGTTTTTTATTTTATTATAAATGATTTTAATAAAAATGTAAATATTAATCAAAAAAACAGACATACTATCATTGAAGAACAAAGAAAGGAACGATATTATGAAATACACTAAAACGATGGTATTATCAATGGTAGCAGGAGCCGCAATCGGAGCAACAGCCGGAATTTTCGCTTTTAAATCAAAGCCTAAAAAGTGTATGACAAAAACCGCCGGTAATGCAATTAAAGCTGTAGGTAATTTTGTTGAGCATATGAGTTTTTAAAAAAAGATCCCCAAAACATAAAGTTTTGGGGATCTTTCATTATTGAAAATTAACCAACGATACCACTGCGCGCAATGGATTCGGTGAACTTTCTTTGCAGGATAATAAACATAATCAACAACGGAGAAATATACAGGATGATACCTGCACGCAGGATCGGATACAAAGATAAAGCATCCGCACCGCGATAAGCACCGCCGTAACCAGTCATATTAGCGTGCATATTGCCCAAAGCGCTGGGCAATGTCTCAATGTTCGGCAAGAACATAGGAACGGTATAGTAGTCATTCCAATACCAAACAAAGCAGAACAAGAACACGGTCACAAAAGCGGGAGCCGCATTGGGAACCAAAATCTGCAAGAAGGTCTTCATAGCGCCGCAACCGTCAATGTAAGCAGCTTCTTCCAATTCCTTGGGGAAACCGGAGAAGAACTGACGATATACGAAGATAAACAAACCACTCTTTAAACCGGAAGCGAACAATGCCGGCAAGATGAAAGACCACAAGGAGTCAGTCAGATCCAGATAAGGTTCGGCAATCCACTTAAAGGCATGCATTGCACTTGCAATGTGCAGGGGGTCAAATTGACGGAAGCTGGTGTACATAGGAACCATGATGGTAGAAGGCGGAACAATGATCGTCAGCAGAACAAGAACAAACAAAATGCCCTTGCCCTTGAACTTAAACCGCGCGAAACCATACCCGGCCAATGCACAGGAGCATACCTGCAAAATGGTAGGCCACAATGCGATGTTCAAAGTATTCTTTAAGATCTCGGGGAACTTCAATACTTCCCAAGCATCCTTAAAGTTCTCTAAGGTAAAGTGCTTAGGGATGTAAATGATGGTTGTATCATACATATCATTTACAGAACGAACAGCCTGAGACAAACTGTAGATCAGAGGATAAAGAATAATGTATGAAAGACCGATCAGAATCAGAGCAATTGCTAAATTAGCGATAAACTTTGCAATTACGTAGCCCCACATTCTGGTATCAGCGCTCTTACGGTTTTTACCGAATTGATGTTGAAAAGCTTTAATAATACGCATTCTATTCTCCTCCTTTCTTAGTCAGAATTCTTGGTAAGGATCTTATAGATCAGGAATACAACAGCCAAAATTGCAAAGATAACTGCAAAGAACGACCAAGAAGCAGCGGCTGCACCACCAAAGTTAAAGGATGCATTGATAAAAGAGTCAATCTGCCGCAATACCTGGTTGTCGGTATCACTGAAGGTATCAACGATCGTATAAACGATATTTACCAAGATGATGGGTGCAACGTTGGGGAAAGTAATCAACCAGAAAGTTTCCCATGCGGTGGCACCTTCTACGTCACTCGCCTCATAAAGAGAGGGAGAAATACCTTGCAATGCAGCGAGGAAGAGCAAGATCTGGATACCGGAATCCCACACCACGTCGAAGATTCGATCAGCAACCATTGTCATATACTCTGTCAAAGTTGCATTCAAGCCCAAGCTTGTCAAGAACTCGGTTGCATTAGCAACTTCAAACAAAACACCGTTATTAACTTCACCTTCCAATACAGCGTTTGCATCAGACTGGGCATTAAAGGTAGTCATTACAACACCGGTAGTAACGATAACGGGCAAGAAGAAGATTGCACGGACAAGACCGCGACCAACAAACTTTCTATTGATCAAAACAGCCACAAACAAGCTGAAGATCAAAACGATGGGCACGTTAACAAGCAAATCAGTAAAGGTACTGATCAAGCCTTTAAGGAACGCGGCACCGCCGGTGAGCAATTCCTTATAGTTCTCAAGACCAACCCAGGTACATGCATAGCCTTCAAATACAGCAACCTTAGAGAAAGAGTATCTGAGGGACTGGAAGCAGGGAGCTGCAAAGAAAAGCAGGAATCCGATGAACCAGGGTAATACAAACATAAAACCGGTAAATGCTTGTTTAGATTCATAAGAGATGGAGTGTTTACGCTTAGAAGAAGCCTTCTTAGCCTTGGCAGGCTTTGCTTTTTGAACTTTCTTATCAGCTGCAACAGCAGGCACAACAACAGTTGCAGCGTCTGCTTCAGTCACTTCAACAGCCTCATTGTTCAATTTGGCATTTTCAGCCTCTTTCTTTGCTGCATGCTTCTCTTTTACAACATCCAGTTGTTCGGGAGAAAGTTTAGCAAGCTGAGCAACAACCTGCGCCTTTTGCTCGGGAGAAAGCTGCTTAGCGGCAGCCTCTTCAGCAATCTTTCTTTCGATCGCTTCGGTAGCAGCTTGAATTGCAGCAGCATCAGCCTCGGCCTTTGCCTGCTTTGCAGCACGCAACGCAGCAATCTGTTCCGGAGTCATTTTAGAAAGTCTCTCCAGTGCAATTTCTCTTGCACGGTCGGGGTTCTGTTTATCCAGAATAGAAGCCATCCGCTTATTGTAGTCTTTTTTAGACTCAAAAGCTTCATCGACTACTTCAACAGTTTCAGAAGATTCAACCTGAGCTTCCAAAAGTTCATTATTCATTTCTTCGTTTTGATTGCTCATGCGTTAGCACCTCCTACCACAGTAAAGTCACGGGCCTTAACAGAAACACCATTTACAGTAACATCTTTAGTACCGTAGTTTACGTATACCTTAGCGCCATTGCTGAAGGTTGTGATATGCAAATCATCAGATTCAGCAACATAATCGGAAATAGAACTATTACCAACAGCATCATAAACCGGCTTCAGTTTATTATAGTTGGCGATCATATCATCATAATGATCATCCAAAGCACAGGCATAAGAAGAAGTAAAGCTGGTATCATGGAAAGAACTGGAATCAGCATCCATCAAAAGATAATACAGACTCATACCGGTTTCAGCCAATCTAAGAAGCAAGGTATCTTCTTCGGAATCAAGGTTCACAGGCATACTAGCAAGGTTGGTATAGCCGCGGAACACGATCTGATAGAACGGTACTTCCTGCAGAGAGATGTTACTATGGCTTGCATAAACGGGAGCGTCAATAATATTATCTACGTAAGGAGCGGCATATCCGTTACCACCCATCGTGCTGACAATACCATCTGCACCAACATGCTCGCTGGCAGCCTTATAAATGGCAGTCATTGTCTTTTCAGACTCATCACGAGTGGATTCATCCTTCAGATTATATGCACAGTAAAGAGTAGCACCGATAGAGTTAAAGGAAAAGCTCTTCAGCTCTCTTTCGCTTGCATTCTTCATATACTCAGTTGCATAGCCGAGCATATAGTTCGGATTGATCAACTGATTGGAGAAGCTACCCTTATCCAAAGCACCTGCAGCAGAAATTCTGCTGGAGAAAATGGTTACGGGAGCAGAATCCAAACCGTAGGCGGTATTCTTAAACTTCTTAACGTTAGACATACCGTTATAGAAGGACTGCAGATCAGCATCAAAGCTGAGCAAAACGCCCTTTTCAGCAGCGTTAGCGATCAAACTGCTCAAATCTTTCTTGTTACCGAGTTTCTTATTGATGGAAAACTCGGTGTCAATGGTAGATTCAAGTCCACCGCCAATACCGCCAATGTAATTGACGTAAGCCTTATCAACCTTACTTTCGGACAAGCGATCAATCAATTCGCTAGCTTCATCATAAGTTGTCAACGCTTCAGAACCGGTATAAGGAATCCCTAAAAAGTGCATAGACTTCTTAACAGAACCATACAAACCTACACACAAGGCGTTGGAAACAGAATCCTTAACAGGCTGCATTCCCATTTCATCGATCAGATACTTACGGTATCTTTCTGCCATACCAATGTAGGAGGCATTCTTACCATCCATTAAATAAATACGGGAAATGTAGTTTTCGGGAAGCTCATCGCTGTAATACACACCACTACCGCTGGTACCGGTAGAGCTTCTTCTGCTCTGAGTATCACGCACGTTTACGGTAGAATAAATGATATTATAACTGTTCTTATAACCGCTGATATAGCTACGGGTCTCACTAACGGCCGCACCGCTTTCGATCAGGTTCATATAGGCTTCGCCATTCTTAACGATACCGTATACGGGCAATCTCAAGGGTTCATTATTGTTAGTGAAATAGTTTTGATAAGCAACCTCAGTGGGGTTTGTCGCAAAGAAAGATGTTTCAGAGCTGGCACCAAATTCAAAGGAGTTTTGAACGTTGGAATTGAATTCCATCAAGGAACCGGTACCATCGGGAATAAATGCATAACCGTTATCCTTGACACCGCCGGCACCAAAGAAGGGGAACATTTTCACATAAAGGATCCGGCTATCACCCAACTCCTTGATCTTATCAATCATCAATTCCACATGCAGATAATCCTCTTTAAGAGAAAGACGGATGGGAATCGTAAAGTTGGTGCTGGATTCTTTAAAGTAGAAAGTCAGAATATAATCTTTACCCTGTCTCTCAGTAATAACAGCAGCCTTATCGGAATTCATATAAAGGGTGCTGAAACCACTGGTGATATACTTAATCTGAATCTTAGCATCTAATTCATCATAAGCATCACCCTGTGCCAAAGGATCGGATTCCCAATCAAGAGGATTGGAATACCAAACCGTACCGGTCTTAAGATTCATCACACCAAAATCACCGGTGTTGAAATCGATGTACAACGCAAGATTTTTATTCTCGTTAACCAAGGAATAATTCTCTGCGCCGGGAATTGCAGCAGGAGCTGCAGATGCGCTCACCGAAAAGGCAGCAACACAAGAAAGGACCAAGGTCAATGTTAAAATAACTGAAATAATCTTTTTCATCATCATTGCCACTCCCCTCTTATGCTAATATCCGCATTCTACACTCAGTGTAGACGGTGATAATAAATACGTACAATTGCTGAACCAGAACCACAAACAGGAAGATGAGGAAGAAGATTACAGCCATTGCAACCAAGGAAAGCAACAGGTTACCCAAAGTACCCATAAAAGTATAGTTATGGATAACCATTGCACCATAGAATATAAGCACAACGAACCAAATACTCATACAGGTTCCTAAAATGTTAACGAACACATATTCATCGGTAACCAACACACGGGACATAAGAGTGCTGAAAAGATTGAAGGCGATCAGGGGAATCAAGCTATAACAGGACAAAACGTAAATATCAACCATTCTGCCTTCGCCGTTCAACAGTGTACACAGCGCCCAGTTTGCTACCACAAAAAGGAGAACCAATACGCCGGAAGTACACAAGGTGATCAAGATATTAAAATCCTTGATCCGCAAGGTGGAGTAAATAAAGCCGGTACCTACTTCTTTAATAATAGCGGAAACAGAGTACGCAACCAACAATAATGTAGCATAAATAACAGAACCGTTCTTTTTATGCTTCAGATCTTCGATCGTTTCAACAGGGTGAGTCAGAATCAAAAACGGATTCTTTTTACCTGCGATAAAGTGATCGTAAAGGAACTTCAAAAACGCATAAACATTATTCCATACTTTCTGCAACGTCATCATCTCCACCTCCTTGCTTTTTATTCTTAATTGCATTCATAATAGCCTTTCCAAAGAAACGCCATACCACAAACAGGATCACAAGAACCAGAATCGAAGTCATAATCAGATTAAAGTGATCGCCGATAACTTCTTCACGATAAAGCGAGAAGGAATCCTGATAATTCATCCGATCATTAGCGATCTGGAAATGCTTTAAAGCATCGGCATACTTACCGTTTTGGTAATAAACCTTGCCGATACCAATGTGAGCCAACTCACAGTTTGCGTTATCCTTAAGGATCTCAACCCAGTAATTTTCAGCCTCTGCATACAGACCGGCATTGTAAAGAACAATGCCTTCATGCAAGGTTCTACCGTGCTCAGTCAAATCAAACACAGTTAAAGATCCAAAGTAGTTATCTAAAACCAGAGTCTTGGTGCCGAGCTTAGCGATTGCAACCGGAGAACTGAACAAACCGGCCTGATTGCCCTTACCACCGTATACAAAGGTCATATTACCTTCGGAGTCATACTCAAAAATCTTGCAAAGGTTTGTATCCAACATGGTGATAAAACCGTCATCAACAACAGCAACGTCCTCAAAGATATTGCCATATCCGCTGGAGCTACGTCTTACAAGATCGCCGTAGGTTTCAGACAAAGTAGTACTAATTTTTTGAGTACTCTTCGCAGTGGGATCCAGGATATTAGTACCCTGGAAGTTCATCTTAACCAGCTGATTGGTATTGGAATCACCTGCCGTAGCAATTACAGAATAAGCAAAACCATACTTATCAACTACAATGTTTTCAAATTCGGTAGGAACGTAGGTTACGAAGATAACGTCCGCATCATTACCGAGGATTGCACGGTAAAACTTTCTCCAGGCCAAGTTTACCATATCGCTCAAAGACATCTGAACGTCAGGAGCACCAAAATAACGCTGGAAAACACCTTTTTCATTAAACTCCATGATACCGTCCAAAGTACCGGTACCGATTACGTACAAAGACATATTCTTTGCAATTGCAACCTTGGAGGGCTTGAACTTACCGGTAAACAAGTCGGAGTTAGGAGCGCCAATGGTTTGAACGATCTTACCGCTCTTATCCTTATCAAGTTTTAAAACCTGACCGTTACCGGTATCACAAACGTAAATATAACCGAATTTATCAACCACAAGGCTTTCGGGCAGGCGCATCGTATAGGGCTTGCCGTTGGCAGAAAGAGTGGTCAAAGTTTTGATCAGTTTGAAGTTTTCATCAAAGATATGAATACGAGCTTCGTTATCGCTGCCGTACAGATCGAGAATGTAAACTTCATTTTGGGGGCTAACGTATACGTCACAAGCGTTGCTCAGTTCCCCTACTCCCAGGTCTCTGCCATAAAGAACGTCAACAGGGGAATAACCGGAAGGAGTAGCAACGGCTTCACCGTAATAGTTAAAGTTGTAGGTGTTGAAAGCCACATAAGCGGAAGAGGGCAAAACGAAAATGGTCGTCATGATGGCGATGATCGTTAAGATAACGCCGATTTTACATAATCTCTGTTTCATTTCACACACCTCCTTAACCCTTAATACCGGCATGAGCCATTGTCTTAACCGTACTGCTCTGTGCAAAGATAAAGAAGATAATCGGCGGGATCATCATAATTACAGATGCAGCATATGCTTCACCGGCACGAGCCACACTACCGGCGGCAGTGATCTGGCTCAGAGCGGTAGGCAAGGTTTTCAAAGTCTCGGTATAAATATAGGAAGAAGATGTAGCATTCCAGTTACGTTGGAAGGAGAAGATTGCCAGTGTTAACCAAGCAGGCTTTACAGAAGGCATTACAACTCCCCAAAGAATCTTCCATTCGTTTGCACCGTCAATACGCGCAGCTTCAACCATCGCATTCGGCACTTCGGCCATACTCTGTTTCAATAGGAAGATACCCATGGTAGCACTGATTTCGGGCAACCAGAAAGCAAAATAAGTATCAATAATTCCCAAATAGGACATTACCAAATATACAGGAATTTCAGTAACACCACCGGTGAAGAGCAAGGACCATACAACCAGGTTGAAGATCAACTTTTTACCGGGGAACTTATTTTTTGCCAAAGGATAAGCAGCCATTGCAGCAGAAACAATGTGAATTACAGTACCAACGATCGTATTTAAAATAGAGTTAAATACGTATCTGGAGAAAGGAACCCAAGAAGTAGAGGTCAAATCGAACAGCTTCTTAAAGTTCATTGCCGTAGGGTTCTTGGTAAAGAACCGGGGCGGGAAAATAAACAGCTCGTTGTAAGGCTTAACAGATTGCACGATCGCATAGATCAAAGGGAGAGCCATTATGCTGGCATAAACTGCCAACAGCAAATATGTTGAAATATCGCCAACAACAGAAGCTTTAGTTCTTCTAAGTTTTGTAGACATTTAAAATTCACTCTCCTTTCATTAATCATGAGAAAACCGTGCCAGCAGTTTGTTTACAACGACCTTGGTCAAAACCATCATTGCAAACAATATAACTGCGATCGCGGATGCATAACCCAACTCGAAACGGGTGTTACCAAAGTCGGAAATATGCAGTACCAAGGTATGACCGGCATAGTCAACAGAGGGGAAGCCCAGCAGAGCAGTAGAAATACCACCAACTGCGAAAGCGGAAGCGATCTGCATAACCGCACCGAACATCAACATACCGCCCATCTGAGGAAGGGTGATATAGAAGAGCTCCTGAACTCTGTTACGTACACCGTCGATTGCACCTGCTTCAGCAAGAGAAGGATCCAAGTTCTGAAGACCCGCTACAAAGGACAGGAAGCCGGTACCCAAAGAGCACCACAACTGAACGAAAATTACGATATCCAACATATATTGAGTGTTGGTCAACCAAGCGATCGGTTCACTGATGATACCCACGTTCAACAGAACGGAGTTCAGCAGACCGTACATATCTGCACTAAAGATATATTGGAAGATAAAGTAGATGTTTGCCAGGGTAGGAGCGTAGAATACAACGGTAAAGAACGCTCTTCCCAAGGGCGGAAGGTCGTTGATGAACCATGCAAAGATAAAGCATAGTAAGTAGCTGACAGGACCGGTAATGATCGCGAACTCCAGGGTGTTCTTTAATGCGATCATAAATACGCCGTCTTCCAGGAACATTCGCAGGTAGTTATCCCAGCCCACAAAGATGGGGGTGTTCAAGATATCGTATCTTGTAAAGGACAAAACTACGGATGCACCAATCGGCAACACAGTGAACAAGAAGAAGAAAACCAAGAAAGGCAACATCAGGAAGTAATTGATCTTGTTTTCACAAATCTGCTTCCAGGTGAAGGCCATCCGCTCAGAGAAAGTCAATTTCTTCTTTTTCAGTAATTCAATTTCTCTTTGTTTAGCAGTTGCCATTATTGTCTCGCCTCCTCCGGTACAGAGAGATTATATTCGGAACGCTTCCGCCAAATCTCTTCATTAATTTGTTGATTGTAATAGAACATCTTTTCGCGAGGATTAGCATGATTGTTGGTCACGCTACGGAAAGCATTGGTCAGGTTACGGCCAACATAGTAGCCACCTACCAGCTCGGGAGTCTCACGAACCCAGTTACGCTGTTCTGTAATAACAGCAGCCTCACTTACAGACCATTTGATCTTATCGAAGGCATTGGTGTTGGCGGTGGTATATCTTGCAACAGAACCAATCGCCATTTCAACACGGTTACCGTAATCGGCGGCGATCTCATCAGAAGTCCACCACTTCATAAAGGTCCATGCATCCTGAAGTTGTTGCTCAGGATTCTTGGCTTTATCAATAGTTCTGGAAACGATCATACAACCACTCATACCGGCGGATTCTTCGGTACGGTTGATAACGCCGGTCTTTTCATCCAAAGTACCGGGGATCGGAGCTACTTTCCAAAGACCATCAAGTTCGGGAGCAGATTCCTGCAGATAAGTAATGTTACCGTAACCAACGATAACCAACGGCATTTCACCACTTCTGAAACGGCTGTACCAGCTATAGTCGACCGGCAGGTCATACTGCAGGAAGTAGCGGGTCCATTTTTCAAAAGCATCGATAGAATACTGTTCGGTCAGGTTGGTAGCAGAACCGTCATCGGTATAAGGGGTATAGCCTCTTTGCATCAGCAGCTTATAGAAGCCGGTTGCACCATCGATACCAACAGTCATATTATTTGCCTGGATAAAGGGAAGAATATTATCGAACTCATCCCAGGTATTGGGGACCGTAATACCCAATTCGGCAAAAATATCGGTACGATAGAACATCAAATCAAAGTTCTGCGTCTCGGGAAGGCCAAATACTCTCTTGATCTTTTTACCATCGCTGTCGGTGGTATTCAGAGTATAGGGAGTCATTGCATAGGTAGAGAACCGAGTTGTTACGATCTCTTCATAATCAGCAAACTGACTGATATCATAAACCGCATTACGAACGCCCAGATTCATAGGCTCAGATCTACTTACGTGCAAGGCGATATCAGGACCGCGTCCGGCAACGATTGCCTTAGACAGAATATTCAAGGGAACCAAGCCTACATTAACAGAAATGTCAGTTTCGGGAGTAAAATAGTTATCGCACAGAGTTTTCAGTACCATTGCCTGGTCACGACCGGTACCAACCCAAACAGTCAGGGAACGACCGGATTCGCTGGCGGCACCAACAGAAGTATAGTCATCCACAAAGGAGGACCAGAATGCGCGGCATTCATGTGCGAACTTTTCCCAAGCGTTAGCAGTTTGTCTTGCACCCTTGACGCCTTCGCCGGTGAAAGCCATCTTATCGATCTGAACAGGTTGATTCCGCAGATCCAACATCCAGGTGCTCAATGTACTGATATTATCTTTAAAGGTAGAAAGACGATCGGGAATGGTATAAGGTGCTTTAATAAAATCGTTAAGTTGCTTTTTCATCGTGGTCAGAATGGTGGCAGAACCGAGTGTACCATTCAGTTCAATCACCTGCTCCTCGATGGATACGATATCATCATAGACTTCGGAGAACATATCTAAAAGACCAACGATCTTCTTCTGCAACTCATAGTCACGATAAGTGTCAGGGGTAGTACCGGTAACCATAATGATCTTACGGTAAATATAGTTCAACTGATAAACAACGTCTTCGGTTTCACGGCTTACTTCTGCCATGGGGCCGATAACGCCTTCCAAAGAGAACTCATGCTTACCGGCAGTCAGATAAAACTTATAGGTAACCTCTTCCCCATCTGCATTAACGCCGCCAAGCTTTTTATACTGATAACCGATTCCGTAAGGGAACCCGATCAGTTCAGCCTCAGCAAAGGGAACCTTACCATCAATGTAGATCCGTCTGTAAGAAACGGAATCTTCAACGTAGGACTGACGATAACGAACACCAATCGTATAATAACCGGTTTCGGGAACGTCGATCTTCCAGTTTACGGTTTGGCCGCTGCCATTCCAGTTTTCACCACCCAGAACATTCAAGCGAGTTTTGCTGATGCTGTAAGGAGAAACCTTAGGATCACTACGGTCATATGCAGGCTGGATCAAGGATTCGCTCTTGTCGGTATAATCTTCAGTCTCAAGCGTAAACTCCTCACCGGCGTCAACTGCACCGTTGGCATCGTTTTCAGCAATATAGTCTTCATAGCTGATACGGTCGCCGTCGTTATAGAAGCGAACGGTATCCAAAGCGAGAATACCGGTTGCAAACTCAATGGTAACGGTATGCTGCCCGGCAGTCAGATAAAACTTAACGGAATCATCAAACACACCATCGGGATCGCGGATATCCTTGGTCAACCAACGAGCGCTCTCGACCTGCTTGGAGTAAAGCTGATTTCCAATACTATCAAGCTTCATTTCCTGATCTTCATCAGTCCAGTTTCTTTTAAGACCGAATCTGGCAGCATCGTTATGGGGCAATTTACCGTCGATCTTAACAGAAAGTTCGTAATCCTTTCCGTTGCCATCGCCCAGCAGCGGGAAATATACAAGTTCCAAAGCATACATACCGGTCTGCTTAACATCAACGTTAAAGTTCAGCGAACCGATGTCCTTCATCACAAGTACAGTGTCGTGCCCTTCGTATGTAGCTGCGATCTCGTGAGGTGCAGTCGCAGAGGAAATTGCAGTCCCATCCAACAGAATCTCAGGGGCTGCCACGTCATCAGCGGCATGCTCGTTATAGTAGTCTACATAACGACCATCACGGTAGAAACCGACCAAAGATACAGACGCTTCATCGTCCACACCCTCGGGCTTAACGGTTTCAACCGGAGTTGTCGGACCTTCGTCCTCAACTTCTTCTTCGGGTTCAGATTCTGTTTCAACGTTCGAATCCGTTGTCTCTTCCGTTGCCTCCTCTTCATCCGCAAATGCGAAAGAAGTCATGGAGAGCGCCATAACCAGTACCATTATGACGGCAAGAAAAGACTTTAGAACAGAATTTGCTTTCATGTCTTTCATAAGCTACCTCCAATAATTTTGATCGGCATTTTTCACCTGCAACAACGTTTGACAAACTCAAACAAGCGATATGTTCAAATTACACAAACACAATTGTTGCATGTTACTCCACGCTATCGTCAAGATTATAGCACAATATATATATAATTTCAATAAATTTTTTAACTTTTTGCGAAAAAATCCTCATTTTTTTATGAATAAATCTTTTGAAATCGCATTGTTTACATAATGTATTGTTAAAAATGAACAAAAAAGATGCCAATAAAAATTTTACGGCATCTTTTTTGTTCATTTTGCTACATCAGTTATTTTTCTTCAATAGGTCATTTTTAATGTCCCAAAGCTTTTGCGAGTAGTCAACGTAGAATCGATGGGGGTTTTCAAAACGCTTAACCTCATCCCATAAAAGATCCATCTGCTCCAAAGAATAGGAACGAATTTCTGCAGTACTCGGCTTATGGTATACTAACTCACCATTTTTGAAAATTTCTTTCAAAAGCGGTACCGCCTTATAGTCAGTAACAACCTTGGTCTTCCATGTATGAACCGGATCAAAGAGTGTATAAGGTTCAGATTCATCGATTTTTTCATCAAATAGAGTCAGCAAATCTGCAATTGCCTTGCCGCTTTCCTTTGAGAAGAAACGATATACCTGTTTAAAACACGGTGTGGTAATCTTTTCAATGTTTTCCGAAACCTTAATCTTAGGAGTAATGGAACCATCTTCGTTCTCAACCGCAACAAGCTTATAAACACCACCGAAAACAGATTCACTGCGAGACGTGATCAACCGCTCGCCTACCCCGAAGGAATCAATTTTAGCACCCTGAATAATACAATCTCGAATGATGTACTCATCCAACGAATTGGAAACCATAATTTTACAATCGGGATATCCGGCTTCATCCAGGACGGTGCGGATTTTTTTGGACAAGTACGTAATATCACCGGAGTCAATGCGAACCGCCACCGGTCTGCTACCCAAGGGCTTTAAAACCTCGTCAAAACAACGGATCGCATTAGGTAAACCGGACTTCAATACATTAAAAGTATCAATCAAAAGAACGCAGGAATTCGGGTAATTTCTGGCATAAGCAGCAAATGCCTCGTACTCGCTCGGAAAGCTCTGTACCCAACTATGGGCCATGGTTCCGTTGCAAGGTACTCCGTATAGCTTATCACATAAGGTATTGGAGGTCCCAACACAGCCCGCAATATAGGCGGCACGGGCCCCCATAACAGACGCAGCAGTGCCATGCGCACGGCGGGCGCCGAATTCACTGACAGCCCGTCCATCCGCCGCACGGACGATTCTGGAGGCCTTTGTGGCAATCAAGCTTTGGTGATTCAGAGTAAGCAGAATCATCGTTTCAAGCAATTGCGCCTGAATCGCAGGCCCTCTTACCACTAAAATCGGCTCACCGGGAAATACAGGTGTTCCCTCGGGAACCGCATAAACGTCGCAGCTGAATTTAAAATTACGCAAATAATCAAGGAAGCCCTCAGAAAACAGCCCTTTTTCTCGCAGAAACTCGATATTCTCCTCGGAATAGGACAAATTTGCGATATAATCAATAACCTGATCCAATCCGCAACAGATTGCATAGCCGCCGCCATCCGGGATTCTGCGGAAGAACACGTCAAAGTATACGATTTGCTCGCCCTTACCCTCGTTGTAGTAACCGTTGCTCATCGTAAACTCATAAAAATCATTTAATAAACTTAGTTCAAATTCAGATTTCACAGTTGATCTCTCCTAAATCAAAGGGCCGCTTTAATTGCAGCCAATAAATCGTCAAACTCCTCAAAAGCTTGCAGTTCAGGATGTTCCGCCTTGATCGCTTCAGTACTCTTAAATAAGAATCCCGCCTTACTGGCTTGAATCATACCCAAGTCATTGTGGCTATCTCCGGCTGCAATGGTTTCAAAACCAATCGATTGAAGAGCGCGTACAGTAGAGTATTTGGATTTTTCTACACGCATTTTATAATCAATGATCTCGCCGTTTTCGCCAACAATAAGTTCATTACAGAACAAAGAAGGCCAATTCAGTTTTTCCATCAAAGGCATACCAAACTGCGTAAAGGTATCACTCAAAATAATGACCTGAGTGATCTTTCTCAATTCGTCCAAGAATTCTCTTGCACCAGGCAACGGGTCGATCTTGGCGATCGTTTCCTGAATCTCCTTTAGACCCAGACCATGTTCTTTTAAAATATTAAGACGATACTTCATCAATTTATCATAATCAGGCTCATCACGGGTGGTTCTTTTTAGTTCGGGGATCCCACTTGCTTCCGCAAACGCAATCCAGATTTCAGGAACCAAAACACCTTCCATATCCAAACATACAATATTCATGTCTTTTTCCTCCACTATATGTTTTTTATTATCATACCGCATTTTATCGCATTATGCAAGGTGAAATTCAAAAAAACACAGCCGGAAAGCACGTTAGAGCTTTCCGGCTGTCGATATTATTAAACTTTTCTGATAATACCCATAGGTGTTTGCTGACCGCTTTGTCCAAGAGGATTATCCTTCAGGATACGGGCATAAAGATCACGATCCAGATGATCGGCAGATACCCCAAGGATTACACCGTCGATATCGTTGATATCAACCACGCAGGCATCAAAACCAATGCGCTCCTTAATGCTAACAGCTACCTTATCGGGATCCTCGGGCCCCAAAACAACGTAATGGTTGTAAGGGGGAATCGTGCAATCACAAGGACCGTCAATCGAGCGAGCCTTGGGACCGGCAATATTATAAAAGATCCCTCTCTTCCCTACCATTTTGCCTAACGCAGAGCAAAATGCGGCCCAAAGAATCTTCAGCGTACCACACTCACGCAACGCCATTTCCATTGTTTCAGGAATACTCAAACCAATCCCGTAGGGAGATTTATAAACAAATTTACAAAGCAGCTTTGCTAAAGGACGCGGATGAATATCCTCCATGGGGATTGCTCTCTTCTGGGTACATGCCACGCACTTCTCAGAGATAAAAAGAACGTCTCCTTCTTTCATTAACTCTTTAGCATAGCGCTCGCAAACTTCCTCGATAGAATCCTGGTCGGTGATCACATGGGTTTTAATCGGCAACCGACGGTAGGAAACACCATCTACCTCGATAATTTCATTTTTTCCTTCATTCGGTAATAAATCAGCCATTTTTAAACCTCCTATGTAATTATCACTTAAAGAACAGCGGAAGGGGTGCCAAGGTGATGATGTCATCCCGTTCAATGGCATCACCTTCGGCTAAAATTGCCATTTTTGCAACAATTTCACCACCGGCTTCTTCCACTAATTTTTCGAGAGCCTTCAAGGATTCACCGGTAGAAATCACGTCGTCAACAATTACCACCCGTTTACCCTGCATTGCTTTCACGTCATCGCCGTCAATACAGAGAGTCTGCTTGTGATCAGTCGTAATGGAATCTACCTCAACGGTAAATACGTCTTTCATATACAGTTTCGGAGCCTTTCTGGCCAAAACGTATCTGTACTCACCGCTTTGGCGGGCCATTTCGTGAATCAAAGGAATACCTTTGGATTCCGCTGTGATCATAATATCGTGTTCGGGGATCTTCTTCAGTAGATCACGGGCACAGGCCTCGGTCAATTCTACGTCACCAAAGATCACAAAAGCTGCAATATCCAGATGCTCATTGACCGGGCAAATCGGCAGATCCCGTTCCAACCCGGCAACCTTCAGTTTATAAGTATCCATATTATTCCTCACCTTTCAAGAAAAATTCGGAGACAGCTGTTCTCCACCCAGCAAGTGAAAATGAAGATGATTAACACTTTGACCGCCATAGGCTTTGCAGTTGGTAACCACTCTGAAGCCTTCACCCATGTTCAACTCGGCAGAAAGCTTTGCAATTACCTCAAAAATATGGGCAACCAACATACTGTTTTTGCCGTCAATCTCGGAAGCGTTTGCAATGTGTTCCTTGGGAATAACCAAAACGTGCACCTTGGCCATGGGATTCAGGTCGTTAAAAGCAACGACCTGATCGTCTTCATAAACTTTATTGCTGGGGATTTCACCGTTGGCAATTTTACAAAAAATACAATCGGACATCATCATTTCCTCACTTCATCATATCCTGAACAAAGTTTACAACCTGTGCCATCGCCTCGGCTGTTTTAGAAGGATCGCCCATACCGGCCATAGCACTATCAGGTTTACCGCCGCCCTTACCGCCGGTTACACCGGCAACAAGACCAACCAGCTTACCGGCAGAAATACCCTTGGCGATTGCATCTTTACCGCACACAGCAAAGAAATTGCCCTTTGCGCCGCAGTTATTAGCAAATACCGCAACAAAATCAGTATTATTCGCCTTCAGATCATCACCCAATTCACGTAAGGTCTTAACTTCACCGTTTGTAAATTCAGCGGTAACGATACGGATACCATCGATTACAACCGCATTTTCAAACATAGAACCGGACTGCTGCTCAGCCAATTTCTTATTGGCAGCGGCAAGCTCATTGTTCAATTTTTTTACTTCTTCAACCATAGAAGAGCACTTTGCCACCAGATTCGAACTATTGCACTTCAACGCGGCAGCCGCTTTCCCCATCTCTGCATTATATTCATCCAAGAGAGTCAGAACACCCAAACCGGTCACCGCCTCGATACGGCGAACACCGGAGGCAACACCATTTTCTGCAACGATCTTAAAAAGACCCATTTTGCCGGTATTCTGCACGTGAGTACCGCCGCAAAGCTCGATAGAAACGTCAGGCACTTCAACAACACGAACACGGTCACCGTATTTCTCGCCAAAAAGAGCCATTGCGCCCTTGGCACGGGCCTCCTCAATACCGGTTTCGTAATTCAAAACCTCGATTCCGGCAAGGATCTCGCTGTTCACCTTGGTCTCAACCGCCTTCAGTTCATCGGCAGAAAGGGCAGAAAAATGAGTAAAGTCAAACCGAACAGCCTTTTCATTTACCAACTGACCGGCCTGTTCCACGTGCTTACCAAGCACCTCCCGAAGAGCAGCCTGAAGCAAGTGGGCAGCAGTATGATTGCGGCGAATAGCGGCACGCCGCTCAACGTCGATCTCGGTCCGAACACCGTCACCAACACCGATTGCACCGCTTTCCAGATGTCCGAAATGCAGGAAAATACCGCTGGCATTCTTTGTCGTATTCTCTACAACAAAGCAAGCATTATCGCTTAAGATAACACCGCTATCGCCAACTTGACCGCCGCCTTCGGCATAGAAAGAGGTTTTATCCAAAACCAAAATAGCCTTATCGCCTTCCAGGGCAGCCTCGGAAACTGCACCGTCTTTCACAATAGCCAATACTTTAGCAGTTACAACATCTTCACAATATCCTTCAAACAGAGTGGCATCCACACCGTCCAAAGCAACGCCGTCGCTCTTCCAGGACTCTGCATCTCCCGCTTTTCTTGCGGAGCGAGCCAATTCACGTTGCTCCTGCATCAGCTTATTAAAGCCTTCCTCATCAAGAGTCATGCCCTTTTCTTCCAGGATATCTTTAGTCAGATCCAGGGGGAATCCATAGGTATCATAAAGTTTAAAGGCATCGGCGCCGGACAAAACGCCGCCTTTGGCTGTAAATTCTGCCAAAATAGCCAGGCCTTGGTCGATGGTCTTGGCAAAGGAAGCTTCTTCGTAGGAAATCACCTTTTTGATCAGACTTTCCTTCTCAACCAATTCAGGATAGCCAGCTTTATTCTCTGCAATTACAACGTCACATAAAACAGGCAAAAAAGCATCCTTGATTCCCAAAAGTTTTCCGTGACGGGAAGCACGACGAATCAACCGACGCAATACGTAGCCACGGCCTTCGTTGGAAGGGATGATACCGTCGCAGATCATAAAGGTTGCAGCACGGGCGTGGTCGGTGATGGCACGGATCGAAATATCCTTCTTTGCATCCACACCGTAGGTTACCCGGGCAATAGAACAAACTTTATCCAAAATATTACGGATGGTATCGACCTCAAACATATTATCAACGCCCTGCATTACGCAGGCCAAGCGTTCAAGGCCCATACCGGTGTCGATGTTTTTATTTTCCAATTCCGTATAGGTTCCGTCGCCCATATTGTTAAACTGAGAAAATACGTTATTCCAGATTTCCATATAGCGATCACAATCGCAGCCGGGTTTACAATCCGGAGAGCCGCACCCGTATTTCAAGCCACGGTCAAAATAAATTTCGCTGCAGGGGCCGCAGGGACCGGTGCCATGCTCCCAGAAGTTATCGGCTTTACCCAACCGTACGATATGCTCTTCGGGCACGCCGATCTGATCCCGCCAGATCGCATAAGCCTCTTCGTCGCTTTCATAGATGGAGGGCCACAGAAGATCTTCGGGGATTTCCATTACCTCGGTCAAAAATTCCCAGGCCCAAGCGATGGCTTGCTCCTTGAAATAATCGCCAAAGGAAAAGTTACCCAGCATTTCAAAATAGGTACCATGCCGCGCAGTATGACCAACCCGCTCCAGATCGGGCGTACGGATACATTTTTGGCAAGTGGTCACCCGCTTGCTGGGAGGGGTCACTTCTCCGGTAAAATATTTCTTCATCGGCGCCATGCCGGAATTAATCAACAGCAAAGACTTATCGTTGTTCGGAACTAACGAAAAGCTGTTTAACCGCAAATGCTCCTTCGACTCAAAAAACGAAAGATACTTCTCGCGGATCTCATTCAAGCCCATGTACTTCATAAAACACACTCTCCTCAAAAATATAAAAAGCACCCTGAACAAATAGGGACGGAGAACTCCGCGGTACCACCCTAATTGCACAAAAGTGCCACTCTTTCAAAGTCGTTAACGCCGACCGACGGTATCACTCCGAAAAACAGCCGCCGTATCCCCGGCTTGTATAAAAAGCTCTCACCACTGCTTTTTTCTCTGTTTCCACAAGCCAAAAAATACGGGATTTCCCATCATCATTATACTATTTTAGTATAACATATATTTTTACACTGTCAAGCCGTTTTCTGCCATAAAATTGCATATTTCACGAAACACCGGCGCACAGGTCTTTCCGCCGGATACACCGTTTTCCGCAAAAACCGTAATCACGTACCTGGGGTTTTCGGCCGGGTAAAAACCCGTAAAATATACGTCCAATGATTCGCGGCCATCATTATAGATCCCCGTTTGACCGCTTGCAGTTTTTCCCCCGGCTCCTCCCTGCTCCGGTTTCGCCGCCTGACCGGTTCCGTTTTCTACCGCATATATGCATAGTTCTTGCAGTTTATTTGCACATTCTTCCGATATGATCCGTCGATCCTCTTCCACCGTTTCTTCCCGTTTTAATTTTCCATTTATATATACACCGTCTACCAGACGGATCATCGGCAAAAGTCCGCCGTTGGCAACAACCGACGTCATCCTTGCAACCTGCAGTGGCGATGCTGTCAGTTCCCCTTGTCCGATACTTAAATTTGCCAGGGACATCCGATCGGAATACGTCGGCAAATTCCCGGCCGATCCGTAAATGCAACCGTAAACGTCAATTTTTTCGCCATAACCAAAGCGCTCGGCCATATCAACGATCCTATTCAATCCAAGGAGCTGGCCCAAAGCAATAAAATACGAATTGCAGGATTGCGCAAAGGCATCCGCCAACCCGATCTCACCGTGACCGCTTTCCAAATGGCACGAAAAATTATGATCTCCGATCACGATACCGCCTTCGCAGTTATATAAAAACGAATCCATTTTCTGTTCGATTGCGCAAGCTGCGACCACGATCTTAAAAACAGAACCAACGGTCTTGGCTGAAAGTGTACGATTGATCAATTCTCCGTTTTGCGATTCAAGATAAGAAGCAATTAATGCCTCATCATAGCCCGGTCGTGAAGCTGACGCTTTGACAGCGCCGCTGTGGCAATCCAAAACAACTGCTGCACCTACGTCTATCCATCGATCCATGCTTTCTTCCATTGCTCTGCACAATTCCGAATTCAGTGTCAAAACCACTCCATCATCAGTAGAGTCTTCTGTCTCAATCCGAACCCCCAGGCCGGAAAGCGCACCGTGGATCGCATCTGACGAATACAGCGCCGATACTTCATTTTTATATAATTCCAAGATCGCATCCAGTTCCTTTTCGAGGCCCGCAACCCCGACCTCACCGGCAGAATCTAAATAACCTATCAGGTGCGATGCAATTCCGCTGTAGCGCTCTTCCCCATCTATTAATATCACACCGGGCATCCCAAAGAGTTCATTTTCGACCTTGAGTACAAAGGGAGTTTCTTTATTCAGTTTTTCCGCTAACACTTCTGCATCAGCACCACTCCCCGCCAGTAAGTCCTTCGTATTCTCCCGCACAAATTCCCTTGGATTCACAATTGCGTATTTGCACGGCTGTTTTCCTGCGATCGGCACCAGATTCTCGTCGTAAATCACACCTTTCGTACGGTACAGCACAATCTCTCTGTTACGGTTATCCACCGTTTCCACCGCTCTTTTTGCATTATTACCCACCGCCAACGAGAATAAGCGGATCATCAAGACGGCGCTGATCGCCAAGCATCCGCAGTAAATAAACCATGCACGTCTTTTCATTTCATCACCCGATCATAGTATCGACGTTTTTTCCAGAACTTCTCATTGACTTTCAGTTAAAAATACGATAATATTATAATAGAACATTTGTTCTTATATGGTAAGGGGTGAGATCGATAGAGCGCATTATTTTACATTCGGATCTTAATAATTTTTTCGCCTCGGTCGAAGCTGTAAAAAATCCGCTTTTAAGAGGAAAATGCTTTGCGGTAGCCGGGGATCCGAACAAACGCCACGGCATTATATTGGCTAAAAGTCAGGCAGCAAAACAATATGGAATCTCTACCGGCGAAGCTATTTGGCAAGCCAAGCAAAAATGTCCACAGCTTCTGTTGGTCAAGCCTGATATGAGCGCTTACCATTATTATTCCGGGCTGGTTCATCAAATTTACCGCCAATATACCGACGAAATCGAAAGCTTTGGGATCGACGAAGCCTGGTTGGACGTTACCCACAGCCAACGACTCTTTGGCAGTGGAACTATCATAGCAGAAAAAATCAAAAATCAAATCAAGGAGGAGCTGGGGCTCACAGTCTCCATTGGCGTTTCCTTCAATAAAATATTTGCAAAGCTTGGGAGTGATCTGAAAAAGCCGGATGCCGTCACCGTGATTTCTCGGGAAAACTTTAAAAATATCGTATACCCTCTTCCCGTCTCAGACTTACTTTTCGTAGGAAGATCCACCCAGGAAAAGCTCGCACGCTACGGCATAAGAACCGTTGGCCATCTTGCTGCCGCCGATCCGCTGTTTCTTAAAAAATTGTTAGGCATAAACGGCGTCGCCTTGCACCGCTATGCCATCGGTGCATGCTTCGATTATCCCGCCACGGAAGTACCACCGGTAAAATCCGTGGGAAACTCCGTCACGTTTTCCTACGATCTATGCACAAAAGCAGAGGTATGGATCCAAATTTTACTTTTAGCAGAATATATCGGAAAGCGAATGCGAAAAAAAGGCTTTTCAGGCTCCCTGATCACCGTACACGTTCGCAACAATAAACTCACCACCATTAGCCGCCAACGCCGAATCCCTCTTCCGACCAACAACGCATCGGAGATCGCCGAAATCGCCTTTTCCTTATTCAAAGAAAACTATGATCTTACAGTCCCGATCCGAAGTATCGGCATCTCCGTCAGCAAGCTTTTGCCCGAAACCGGGGATCTGCAATTATCTTTTTTAGACATGGCGCAAACAAGAGTCAAGCAATATCAGCTGGACACCGCTACAGATCAACTGCGCAACCTCTTTGGCTTTGATTGTATTGAACGAGCAAGATGCCTGCGCCAGACCTTAAAAAATTACACCTTTTCCAATGATCCCGCCGCACCCGATACCCTGTGTACCCTTCCGGGCTGTCATATATAAAAAATATCCGGATGCAAAAACATCCGGATATTTTTTAAGATTCTTGATTGATCATCTCCGCATAGCGTACGGTTTCCATCGCATCCGCAGCATAGCGATCGGCGCCGATCTTTTGCGCATAATCCGCATTCAAAACCGCTCCGCCTACAACTACTTTACACCAAGGTGCCCGTTTTCTCAAAAGAGCAATTGTCTCCTCCATAGCAGGAACCGTTGTTGTCATCAAGGCACTAAGTCCCAAAACGGGAGCCCGTAACCGAACCACCTCGGCAACGATTTTCTCAGGATCAACGTCCTTGCCCAAGTCCGAAACCTCAAAGCCATAATTCTCCAATAAAAGTTTCACGATATTCTTACCGATATCGTGGATATCGCCCTTCACGGTCGCAATAACCACCGGACACTTGGGAACAACCGCTCCTTTGCGGTCTTTCATACACACTTTGATTTTTTCAAAAGCCGCCTTTGCCGCCTCGGCGCTCATCAGTAACTGCGGCAGATAAACCTTTTTGTCCTCAAAACCCTTCCCCACCCGGTCCAAGGCAGGGATGATCTCCTCCTGCACAACGAGCAACGGTTCTGTTTGCTCCAAAGTGCTTTCCGTCAAAGCGGACGCTTTCTCCTTCAAGCCTTTAAGAATCGCATCCTGCAAAGCAGTTTTTCCATCTTCCGGTTTTATGACCTCATTGACAGTTGGATGCGTATCTTCTTGGTAAGAGGCGCAAAAAGAAATATAATCGCCACAGTTTTCGTCCATATTATGGAGCGCGCGAAAACCGTGATAGGTCTTCATCATTTCACCGGAATCCGGATTCATAATTGCAGCAGAAAGCCCATTTTCCAAAGCAGCCGCAAAGAAAACGCTATTAATCGCATTCCGATTCGGCAATCCGAAGGAAACGTTGGAAATGCCCAAAGAGGTATGACACTCCAGGCGAGAACGAATCTCTTGAACAGTTCCTAAGGTAACCATTGCCGCATTTGTATCGGCGCTGATGGTCAAGGCGAGCGGGTCGAAAATGATATCCTTTTTGGGAATTCCATATTGTTCAGCAACTGCCAGGATTTTTTTTGCGATCTTAACTCTCCCCTCAACGGTAGAAGGAATACCATCTTCATCCAACGTTAATGCCACAATCAAACCGCCGTATTTTTTTGCCAGCGGAAAGACTGTGTGCATACTTTCATCCTTCCCGTTAACGGAATTGATCATTGCCTTACCGTTATAACACCGCAGAGCAGCCTCCATAGCCGTCGCATCGCTGGTATCGATCTGTAGCGGAAGATCAATCACCGCCTGCAATTCTTCTACCGTTTTCTTCAATAAAGAAGGTTCGTCAATTTCCGGCAAGCCAACGTTTACATCCAAAACGTGAACGCCTTTTTCCTGCTGGCGGAACCCTTCATTCAGGATATAATCCATATCGTTTTCAGCCAGAGCCTGCTTAAAGCGTTTCTTACCCGTGGGATTGATCCGTTCCCCGATCAAAACGGGATCGCCATCAAAAAACACACAGTGTGTATAAGATGATACCACCGTCAAATTTTTATTCGAAACCTCTTTAGGATTGACCGAAACAGCCTTGCGAACCAGGGCTGCAATATAGTCCGGCGTGGTTCCGCAGCAACCACCGGCTACCCGAACGCCCTTTTTCAGTTGAGAAACCACGTCAGCAGCGAATTCCTCGGGCATAACGTCAAAGACCGTTTTGCCATCAATAACCTTTGGCAAACCGGCATTGGGTTTTAAAACCACGGGAACTGAAGCATATTTCAACAGCTCATCAATAACCGGTACTAATTGACGGGGACCCAAAGAGCAATTGGCACCAATCGCATCAGCGCCCATACCTTCTAACATAGAAACCATTGCGCCGGGGGTAGCGCCGGTCATCAGTTTTCCATCTTCGCCGTAGGCATTGCAAACGATAACCGGCAGATTGGAATTTTCCTTTGCAGCCAACAGTGCAGCCTTGGTTTCATAGCTATCGTTCATGGTTTCGATCAAAATCAGATCTACTCCATATTCAACGCCATACCGGACTGTTTCGGCAAACACAGAAACAGCATCTTCGAAAGCCAGGTCCCCATAAGGCTTCAACAGTTTCCC
>JAZQAR010000005.1:0-14101 GCA_045545315.1 Eubacteriales bacterium
TTCCGCCATAAGATGTATGCGGACTATAAGGCTCAGCGTAAGGGGATGCCGGAGGATCTGGCCGCCCAGATGGAGCCCTTGAAGGAAATTTTACGGGCTATGAACGTGAAGATTCTGGAACTGGCGGGCTACGAGGCAGATGATATCATCGGTACCGCCAGCCGCTATTGTTTAAATAAGGGTTATGAATGTGATATCGTTTCCGGTGACCGGGATGATTTTCAATTGGTAGGTCCCGGCGTTCGGGTGCTGATGCCGGTGACTAAGGCCGGCGGAAGCGAAATGGAATTAATGGATGAAGAAGCCATTCGTGCCAAATATGAGCTGACTCCTGCCCAACTGATCGACTTAAAAGCCATTATGGGTGACACCTCCGACAATATTAAAGGGGTCCCCGGCATCGGAGAAAAGGGCGCTTTGGAGCTGATCCGCAGATTCGGTTCTTTGGATGGGGTCTATGCTCACCTGGAGGAACTGAAGCCCGCCCAGCGGAATAAATTAGAGGCAGGTAAGGATTCTGCCTACCTTTCCTATGAACTGGCCAAGATCTGCCGTGAGGTGCCTATCGACCTGAAGAACGAGGAAATGGCCCTGCAACAGCCCGATGCCAAGAAACTGAAGGCTCTTTTGGAGAATCTGGAACTGACCAGCTTGATGGGTCAGTTTGCTCTCCGGGATACGGTGGAATACGAAAAGCCGGAGATCATCGATGGCACCGCCGCCGATTATTTGGAATATTTTAAAGCAGAAGGCCTCTATTTTCTAAAGACCGATGCCTTCTATGCCCGTTATAAGGATCGGGTGGTGCGCCTTTCGGAGGGCGAGACCCTGCTTTCTCAGGTGGAAAAGATCTATACCTACGATGCCAAACCCTTTTACGGGATGGATTACGAGGGCGCCCCTTATTTTGATTGTTTGGTGGCGGCCTACGTGGCGGATCCCGGCGGAAAATACGACCTGATCCATCTGCTGGAGCGGTATACCGACCGCCATGCGGAACGGCCGGAGGATTGCGTGGCCGCTCTGCCGGAACTTTGCCAAAAACTGCTGGAGGAGATCGAAGCAAACGGTCAGACTGCGCTGCTTTACGAGGTGGAGTTTCCCTTGACAGTGGTACTGGCCGATATGGAAGCCCGGGGCTTTGCGGTGGAAAAGGATCGCCTGACCGCCTATACCGCCGACCTGGGTCAGCGGATCGAGACCCTGGAGGCCGAGATCCTGGAACTGGCCGGGGAACCCTTTAACCTGAACTCTCCCCGCCAGCTGGGCGAGATCCTCTTTGAAAAAATGGGGCTCAAGGGCGGTAAAAAGACTAAGACCGGATATTCTACCAACGCCGACGTGCTGGAAAAACTCCGGGGCGAGCCCATCGTGGATAAGATTCTGGAATACCGAAAATATGCAAAACTGCGCTCCACCTATGGGGAAGGCCTGCTCAAACTGATCGGCGAAGACGGTCGGATCCGTAGTACCTATAATCAAACAGTCACCATGACCGGACGGATCTCCTCCTCGGAGCCCAACCTGCAAAATATCCCCGTACGGGATGCTTTGGGTCGGGAACTGCGGCGGATGTTCGTGGCGGGGGATCGGGAAGAGCAGGTTTTGCTGGATGCGGACTATTCCCAGATCGAACTGCGGGTGCTGGCCCATATCGCCGATGATAAAGAGATGATCCGTGCCTTCCGTGAAAACGAGGATATCCATACCGTGACCGCCGCCACCGTGTTCGGGGTGCCCGCCTGGATGGTTACCCCGGAGATGCGCCGCCACGCCAAGGCGGTCAACTTCGGGATCGTTTACGGCATTTCCGATTTCTCCCTGGCGGGGGATATCGGGGTTACCAAAAAGGAGGCCAAGGCTTATATCGATCAATACCTGGCCCGCTACAGCGGGGTGCGGGATTATATGACCGGCATCGTGGAGCAGGCCCGCAAGGACGGTTTCGTTACCACCCTGATGGGGCGCCGCCGCTATCTGCCGGAACTGAAATCCTCAAACTTTATCCAACGCTCCTTCGGGGAGCGGGTGGCATTGAATACCCCCATTCAGGGCACCGCCGCCGATATCATTAAAATTGCTATGGTCCGGGTTTGGAAGAGCCTGCGCCGTGAGGGACTCAAGGCCCACCTGATCCTGCAGGTCCACGATGAACTGATATTGGAATGTGATCGCTCCGATGCCGATCGGGCGGCAGAGCTTCTCCGCCGTGAGATGGAGGGGGCTGCGGAGCTTTCCGTCTCGCTGATCGCCGAGGTGCAAAGAGGGGAAAGCTGGTATGACTGTAAGTAAAATGACCCCCGCCACCGCATCCTTGGCGGCGGAACTGGAACAACGGCTCTTTTCTCACCCCTGGCGGGAGGCGGATTTTCTTGCATCGCTGACCGATCCCACCCGTTGCTTTTTAACGGCGACGGAAGGGGAGCACCTGCTGGGCTATTGCGGTCTGCAGGTGGGGGGCGACCAGGGCGACGTGCTGACCGTGGGGGTGGATCCCACCCGGCGCCGTCAGGGAATCGGCCTTACCTTAATGCGGGAACTGATCCGTGAGGCCGCCCGAATGGGGGTTCAAAGCCTCTTTTTGGAGGTGCGGGAATCCAACGGGAGTGCCCGCGGACTGTATGAAAAACTCGGCTTTCAACTGCTGGGCAAGCGCCCCGGCTATTATAAAGATCCCGCCGAGGACGGAATGATCTATGTTTTGGAGGTTCAATTATGAATATATTAAGCATCGAAAGCTCCTGCGACGAAACTGCGGTAGCGGTGGTGCGTGACGGTCGGGAAGTGCTGGCCAACGTGGTGTTTTCCCAAATTGACGTGCATAAGGTCTACGGCGGTGTGGTGCCGGAGATCGCCTCCCGTTACCATATCGAAAAGATCTCCCAGCTGACCGACGAATGTCTGGAAAAATGCGGGCTACAGCCCGGGGAGTTGGATGCGGTGGCCGCCACGGCGGCGCCGGGCTTGATCGGCGCTTTGCTGGTGGGGTTGAACTTTGCCAAGGGCTTTGCCTATGCCCACGGCCTGCCCCTGATTCCCGTGCACCATATCCGGGGGCACGTGGCCGCTAACTATCTGGCATATCCGGAGCTGAAGCCGCCCTTTTTGGCTATGATCGTCAGCGGCGGTCATTCTCATATCGTTCTGGTGAAGGACTATACCGATTATCAGATCTTGGGTCGCACCACCGACGATGCCGCCGGCGAAGCCTTTGATAAGGGCGCCCGGGTGATGGGGCTGGGGTATCCCGGCGGGGTCTATATGGATCAGTTGGCAAAGGAAGGGGATCCCAAGGCCATTCGGTTCCCTCAGGTCTCCTTTAAAGATGCTCCCTATAATTTCAGTTTTTCCGGCGTTAAGACCGCCATCGTCAATTATCTCCATAATGCGGAGCAAAAGGGAATTAAGCTGAATATGGCGGACGTGGCAGCTTCTTATAGCGATGCCATCAGCGGGGTGCTGGCAGAAAAGTTTTTGCAATGCGCCAAGGATTACGATCAAAAAACGTTGGTCATTGCCGGGGGTGTCAGCGCAAACTCGATGCTTCGACAAAAATTGCAGGAGGGCATCTCCAAGGATCAGACCTTGTATATGCCGCCCTTGTCCCTTTGCGGGGATAACGGCGCCATGATCGGGGCCCAGGGATATTACGAATTTCTTGCCGGAAATGTAGCATCTTTGGATCAAAATGCATTGTCTGCATTTTCTATCGAAAAACAATTATGTTAACCAAGTTTTTTGAACAGCCTTTTTGATAAAACCTGTTCAAAAGTCTGTTAGTCTTGTTAAAAACAAGGGTTTTTCAGCCCTTTTCTTGTTCAGAAACCTGTTCAAAATGTGAAAAACGGCTGTCAAAAATAATAAATTAAAAAAATTATGTTATTTTTTGCGGTTGCAAAAATGCGCAAAAATACCAAAAAATGGGGTGAAAATATGAAAAAAAGGGGAGCGGTCGGAACCTACCTGGTGCTGGTGGCGGCGGTGTTGCTTTCCAAGGTGCTGGGGATGGCACGGAATATGTTGCTTTCCCGTTTTTACGGTACCGCAACGCCCATGGCCGATGCTTTCATTGCGGCCAGTAACCTGCCCCTGACCCTTTACGACGTTACCTTGGGTACCGCCATTGCCTCTGCCTTCGTGCCGGTCTTTAACGAAAAACTGACCAAAAACGGCAAGGCGCAGGCGGAGCGCTTCGGCAGTAACTTTTTAAATATCACCGTGCTGATCGCAGGTCTGGTGACCCTGCTGGGCATTCTGTTCCCTCAGGTAGTGCTGAGCCTGACCGCCGGCGGCCTGGAGGGGGAAGCCCTGGGCTATGCGGTAAACCTGGTGCGGATCATCCTTCCGGTGATGTGTATCGCCACCGGGGTGTACATTTTTATCGGCATTCTGCAATCCTATAATTCCTTTGTGGCGCCGGCCTTGGTGTCTCTGGTCTTCAACGTGGTCACCATCCTCTATTTTTTGGTGTTTGACCGCTATTTTGGGATCTACGGCCTGGGGGTCGCCTTTACGTTAGGGTGGCTCCTGCAGTTGTTTTTCCTGCTTCCTTCTTTATATAAGAAGAAATTCCGTTATAGCCCGGTGCTTTCCTTCCGGGACGGGGATATCCGCCGGGTGTTGATCCTGACCTTGCCCCTGTTTGTAGCCGCTTTGGCACAGCCCATCAACCAGCTGATCTCTTCTAATATCAGCTCCACCCTGGGGCAGGGGATGCTGTCCTCGGTCAATTATGCCTACCAGGCATACTTCATCGTGGCGGGGATCTTCTCCTATTGCCTGACCAATTTGTTCTTCCCGGAAATGAGCCGTTGCTTCTCCCGGGGGGATCAGGCGGCGGCAGAGGGCATCTGCCGTAAGATGCTGGGCTCTATTTCGGTGATCGTTCTGCCTATTATGGCCTTTATGATCGGCAACAGTAAGCCGGTGATCCGCCTGCTTTACGAAGGGGGCGAATTCACCGCCGAGGATACCGCCCGGGTGGGCACCCTGCTGGCGATCTACGCCTGTGCGATGCTGTTCTATTCCTATCAGGAGATCTTGAATAAGTATTTCTATTCCATGCAAAAGGTCTACGGCCCGGTGATCACCGCCTTGGCGGGCATCGGCACCAACCTGGCGGTCTCCCTGGTGGCTTCCCGCTATTGGGGGGTCTACGGGCTGGCGCTGGGTACTTTGGCGGCGGCCTTGGTGATGGCCGGGGTACTTTTGATTTTGACTCGCCGTGCCACTCCGGGTGCCTTGAACCGTGGCCTGCTCTTTGGGATCGGTAAGGATCTGGTGGCGGCCGCCGGGCTCTTTGTGGCCGGCCGTGAGGTGCGGATCCTGCTGGAGGGTCTTATGAGCGGTAAGACCGGCAGCCTTTTGGGGCTTTTGGGCGGGTTCGCTGCCGGCGCCCTGGTGTACCTCGGGATTCTGTTGCTTTTGGGCTCCGAGGAACTCAAGGAGCTCCTGCAAATGGTCAAAAATAGAAAAAATAAGGCATAAAATCACGAAAAATAGGGCGTGAAGAATTGCCGATTTAGTCAAACGTACAAAAGTGAACCGCAACCCTTGACGAACGGGAAAAATTTCGCTAAAATGTTAACGTTAAATAAATATTAAATGAATTTTAGGGGGTTCTCCTATGTTTACTAAGACCGTTAAGGTGACCAATAGCGTGGGTCTTCATGCCCGTCCGGCTACCTTTTTTATCCAAAAAGCCAACGAATTCAAAAGCTCCATTTGGGTTGAGATCGGCACCCGCCGTATCAATGCCAAGAGCCTTTTGGGTATCTTGTCTTTGGGGATCATTAAGGGCACCGAAATCAACGTGATTGCAGACGGCGCTGACGAAGAAGCCGCTGTTTCCGCATTGGTAGAATTGGTAGAAAAACTGGAAGACTAAGCAAAAAAAGTAGCACTGCGGGCTTCAATACGGCGCGCAGTGCTTTTTTCGTGCAACGAAAGGAGCATAAAAATGGAACTGATCTTATCGCCGTCTATTCTTTCGGCAGATTTTGCAAAATTGGAACAAAGCACCGGCGAGGCCGTGACCGGCGGCGCCAAATGGCTTCATATCGACGTTATGGACGGTCAATTCGTCCCCAATATTTCCTTTGGCGCTCCCATCATCAAATCCCTGCGCCCGGTGACCGAAGCCTTTTTGGACGTGCACCTGATGATCGACCGCCCCGAGCGGTTTTTGGATGATTTCCTGAAGGCGGGCGCCGATCTGATCTGCGTTCACCTGGAGGCCACCGAGGCCATCCAAGAGATCGCCGATCGGGTTCACGCCGCCGGCAAGCAGTTTGCCATCGCCGTAAAGCCCAAGACCCCTGCCTCCGCTCTGGAGCAATACCTGCCCCTTTGCGATATGGTACTGGTGATGACCGTGGAGCCCGGCTTCGGCGGTCAAAGCTTTATGGAGGATATGATGCCCAAGGTGGCCGAATTCAAGGCCATGCGGGAGCAAAAGGGTCTTTCCTACCATATCCAGGTGGATGGCGGCATTAATACCGAGACCGTCAAGACCGCCGCAGCTGCCGGTGCCAACGTCTTTGTGGCTGGCTCTGCCGTTTTCAAGCCCGGCCTGACCACCCAAAATGCCCGCTCCTTTGTAGAGATCTTCCAAACCCTGTAAGAGGATCTTTTTATGAAAGAACAGAAGCATATTTCCTGGAAGCGTGTTCTGAATAGCAGCCTCATGCGTTATTCAGTGGTTGGTCTTTCCACAACGATGATCAACTACCTGGTTTATTTTCTGTTTTCCTTAAGTTTTGATATCAATGCGCATGCGGGCCTGCGGCAGTCCACCTACCTGTGGATCGCCAACGGGCTTGCCTGGTTCGTTTCCGTCACCTATTCCTTTTTCGGTAATCGGAACTACGTGTTCCGTGCCCGCTTGGGAAAACGGCGGATGGTGTACCAGGGCATCAGCTTTTATGCCTTCCGCTTGATCAGCGGCGTTGCCGAAACGGTGTTGTTGAACGTTTTGGTTACCGCCGGCGGTATGCTGGATCTTTGGGCAAAGCTGTTGGCCACGCTGCTGGCCACGGTGATCAACTATTTCACCGGTAAATATCTCACCTTCCGGGTTAAGAAAAAATAAGCGAGCAATGCAAATTGCTCGCTTTGTTGTTTTAAATCAAACATTTTTCCATTTTTACCGTGAAAGTAGTATGCTATAATATTAAAAAAGGAGGTTGAACATATGGACTTTCAATTAACCCACGGTAATTCAAATGCAAAATTAGAAGTTACCCGCCAATGGACGGAAGAGGACGTTCTGTTCGCGGCGGTCAAAATGACCCTGCCGGAGCCGGCGGTGCCCCAAAGCTTTCGATTGAACTGGTGCGTTCCCGCCATTGATTGTTACTCCGTTAACAGCCCGGTGGATTGGGAGATGAAACGCATCAGACCCAATTGGGGCAAGAATAAGACCGAATCCCGGCTGGCCTGCGGAATGCCCTTGCATCAGATCATTTCCTCGGAGAGTAAAAACCGCCTTTGTATTGCGGTCTCCGATGCCTATAAGCCTTTGAATATCAGTACCGGCGTTTCCGAAGAAACAGCGGAGCTTTGCTGCTACGTAGAATTCTTTACCAAACCCACAACGCCCATTACGGAATACGAGGCGGTGGTTCGGATCGACCAACGCCCGATCCGGTATGAAGAGGCGATTCGTGCTGCCGTTCGCTGGTGGGAGGAGGACTGTGGCTATTGCCCCGCCGAAGTGCCCGAAGAGGCCCGCCTGCCCATGAACTCTTTGTGGTATACCTTCCATCAACAACTGGATCCCCAAAAGATTTTGGAGCAATGCCGCCTTTCTGCTCCTTTGGGAATGAAAACGGTGATCATTGACGACGGCTGGCAGACCGATGATAATAATCGGGGCTACAGCTATTGCGGCGATTGGGAGCTGGCCACCGGCAAGATCCCTGATATGCGCCAATTGGTGGAGGAGATCCACGCCACGGGGATGAAGGTGATCCTTTGGTATTCCGTTCCCTTTATCGGCGTCTATTCCAAAATTTATCAGCGGTTTAAGGATATGGTGCTCAAACAGACCGATACCCATATGTCCCTGGATCCCCGCTATAAAGAAGTGCGAGACTATCTGATTGGCATTTATACCAAGGCGGTCAAGGATTGGAACCTGGATGGCTTGAAGCTGGATTTCATCGATCGCTTTGCCCTTTCCGATTATTCCATGCAGCCGGATCCCCGCCGGGATCATCAATGCCTGGAGGAGGCGGTGAATCGGCTGATGGAGGACGTGCTTTCTGCCCTGAAGGCCGTTAAGCCGGATATTATGGTGGAATTCCGCCAGCCCTATGCGGGCCCTGCCATCCGTAAATACGGCCATATGCTTCGGGTGCGGGATTGTCCCAACGATTCGATCTGTAATCGGTTCAATACCGTATCCCTGCGGCTGACCTCCGGCAAAACGGCGGTTCATTCCGATATGCTGATGTGGCACCCCCAGGATACGCCGGAATCGGTGGCCAACCAATTGGCGGGCATTTTGTTCAGCGTGCCTCAAATCTCCGTTTGGCTGGATCGGATCACCGCCGAACAGCGCAAAACCTTAGAGCATTACCTGAACTTCTGGCTGGAGCATCGGGAACTGTTGCTGGACGGCACTCTTTGGGCAGATCATCCCGAATCCCTCTATAGCCGTGTCATCTCCGAACGGGAGGGTGAGGCCATCGCCGTTTTGTATTCCGACCCCGTTTTTGAAAATACCTATGACCAACTGATCCTGGTCAATATCACCGGTCAGCAGAATTTGATCCTGAAGAACAGCGCCGGAAAAGGCTACCGTATCCTTAACTGTATGGGCGAGGTGATCGCCGCCGGCACCGTTGAGGGGAACCTTTCGGAACTGCAGGTGCCCCACGGCGGTATGCTTTTTCTGCAATAAAAAAATGGCTCAATGAGCCATTTTTTTATATCTTTTTAAGAGAGGCGGTCCAGGCTAAAATATGATCCAGCGGTAATTCCTTTGCTACAAGCGGATTGCCGATGATATTTCCCCGGACCTCCCGCTCCGGCCGATGATAATCGCTGCCACCGGTTTCCAATAATCGATGTTTTTCGCAAAGGGTATGTAAATGAGCTCTCTGCTCCGGTGTATGGCTGGGATACCAAACTTCCAGGCCGTCCACGCCGGAAAGTTCGATCAATTCTTCCAGATGATCGTAAACGCTCTTATGATAAATACCGGGATGGGCCAAAAAGGAGATTCCGCCCATTTTTTTGATCCCTTCACAAACCGCTCTGGGATCCGGAAAATAACGACCGGCGGGAGAAAAATAAGGGCTATTGGGATTCCCCAATTCCTGCCGCAGAAACACTGACGGCTGATCAATGGAGCGGGGGTCTGTCAGTCTTGCCCGATTTTCGGGATAAAGCAGCAATTCTTCTTTTAATTTGAGCCGATTCTCGTATTGCTTCGTGTGATCAAAAATCAGTCCCTTTTCCATATAAAGGGTTTGTAGGTACTCCACTTCCAGAACTGCGTGCTCTTGCAACGTAGGAAAGTGCTTATCGAGGTATTCGGTAGCTATATCAAGGTCAATTCCAAAACCGAGGATCTCAATAGTAGTATTGTTATAATGGCTTGTGAATTCACAGCCCGGCAGGATTTGTCCGGAAAAAATGCTCCGAATAGCGGGATTCTTTAGAGCCTCATAAGCGCCCAACTGGATGTGGTCAGTAATCGAGATCAGCTCCAGCTTGGCATCTTCGCATTTTTTTAAAATTTCCGCTGTTGTCAGCGCCCCGTCTGATGCGGTGGTATGCATATGCAAATCAATCATTTTATATCTTTTTCAGCGTGTCCGTCCATTTAAAAAGTTCTTCTTCATTCACAAGCCCGTCGAATTGAGGGGTACCTAAAACGTAACCCCGTTCCGCCCGTTTTTTATTGTGATAATCACTGCCTCTGCTGTAAAAAATGCCGTGTTTTTGGCAAAGCCCCATCAGGTGATCCCGCATTTCCTCGGTGTGGCAGGGATACCAGACCTCCAACCCGTCGGGCTGAACCTCCAAAATCAGATCCTCCATCATTTCATAAAGATCCCGATCATAACTGCCGGGGTGGGCGACCACCGCAACACCGCCTAAGCTGTGATAAAAATCAACGATCTCCTTGGCGCTGGGCACAACGTTGTCCAAAGGGCGGTAAAATGGGCTTTTAGGGTTTCCCAGTTCCCAACGCTGATAAGCCATCATCTGCTCTAAGGCCTCGGGCCGGGTGACTAATGCCCGGTTTTCGGGGTATTTTAACATATTCTTCCAAAGGGCAAACCGGCTGGGATGCTTGGCGTTGCGCACTTCTTCTTCGTCAAAAGGGAAACCTCGTTCTCGATAGATCTTGAATAGATCTTCCAGTTCCAGCCGCTGTTTTTCTTCCAGAGAAGGGTAATGCTCTGCAATATAAGGGGCTGCATCCTCCGGCTCAAAACCATAGCCTAAAATTTCCATGGCATAGCCTTTGTAATGGCAATTCAGTTCCACCCCCGGGATGATTTCGCCGGAAAACAGAGCCCGTACTTGTGGATCTTTCAGATCTTGATAACCGGCGACACTATAGTGATCGGTGATAGAGATGCGGGTCAATTTTGCTTTTTCACATTCCGCTAAGAGTTCGGCGGGGGTATAAGCCCCATCGGAAGCGGTGGTATGTATATGTAGATCAATCATTTTATATCGTACCTAACTCCTTTGCCCAAGTATAAATTTCTTCGGTGGGATAAATTTCTTTCAATTTTGGGATCCCCAGAGTTCTGGGATGTCCCTCCGGCACCGGCCGATGAAAATCACTGCCGCCGGAGTAGATCAGGTCATATTTTTTACAAAGGCCTAATAGATATTCCCGCTGCTCCGGGGTATGGGTTCCGTACCAGGCCTCTAAGCCATCCGGCTTTGCTTCCCGGATCAGATCCTCCAATTGCTCGTAGATCTCATCGGAATAGGCGCCCGGATGTGCGATAATTGCCTTCCCGCCATATTTATGGATGATGTCGCAAACTTCCTTTGGATCGGGGCGAAATTCCGCAATGCTGTTAAAAAAGGGACTTTTGCAGTAGCCGTATTCCTTGCGGGAAAAATAAAGAAAGTCATATTCCGATTGGGGATAAAGGTAGCGCTCCCGATTCTCCGGATACAAATTCACCTCTAACCATAAGACCCGACCGATGTGGTTGATATCGGCGTGATTTTGCCAGATCCTTTCCTCGTTCAGGAGGATGCCTCGTTCTTTATAGGCTTTGATGGCATTGGCAACGCTTTTAAACCGCCTTAAATACCGGCCTTCGGGTGAAAAGTAGCGTAAAATCTCTTCCTCTAACCGCTCCGGATCAGCACCAAAGGCCAAGATCTCAATGCCGGTTCCATTTAAATGGGAGGAGATCTCACAACCGACCAAAATTTCTCCCGAAAAGAGCTTGCGGATCTCCGGATCCTTCAGGTCCCGGTACGCTCCCGTTCGGTTATGGTCGGTGATGGAGATCATCTTCAATCCCAGCTCTTCGCATTTTTGCAAAAGCTCTGCCGTGGTATAGCACCCGTCCGAATGGGTGGTGTGCATATGTAGATCAAACATAGGGGGCTCCTTTGTGGTGGATTTGGGTCTATTATAACCCTTTTGCGGTTTTTCGTCAACAAACTCTTTTCTTTTAAAAGAAATTATGCTATACTTTTTAAAAATAAAAGTAAGGAGAGATCCTATGAAAATATTAGCCTTTGACTTTGGTGCCTCCAGCGGGCGGGCTATGGCCGCCACCCTGGAAAACGGCAAGATCAAAATGGAAGAGATCCACCGCTTTTCCAACGATCCCGTTCAGGTGGGTGATACCTTTTATTGGGACGTTTACCGTCTGTTCCACGAGATCAAGCAGGGTCTGATGAAGGCCGGCGCCGTGGATAGCGTTGGTATCGATACCTGGGGGGTGGACTTTGGTCTTTTGGATCAAAGCGGCCGCCTGGTGGGCAATCCCCGGAACTATCGGGATCTGGCCTATGCCGAGGTGGGTCCCGGCTTTTTCGACCTGGTCAGCGAAAAGGAGATCTATGAAAAAACCGGTGTACCTTATCTGCCCTTTAACACCCTTTATCAGCTGTATACTCTGAAAAAACAACAGCCTTGGATGCTGGAAGCGGCCGATACTCTTCTGATGATGCCGGATCTCTTCGGTTATTTCCTCACAGGGGTGAAAAACGCTGATTTTTCGGAGGTTTCCACCAGCTCCATGATGAACGTTCACACCAAGGATTGGGATCCCGATCTGGTGAAGGCTCTGGGGCTGAAGGAGGGCTTGTTGCCCAAGATCCATTATGCCGGCCGTGTGCTGGGCGAGATCACCCCTGCTTTGGCAGAGGAATTGATGATCCCCGCCGCCAAGGTCATCAGTGTGGGCTCCCACGATACTGCCAGCGCCGTGCTGGCCGTTCCCGCCCGGGAAGGGGAGGAGCCGGTGTTCATCAGCTGTGGTACCTGGAGTCTTTTGGGCTGTGAGCTGGATGCCCCCATTACCGACGACGAAGCCCGTCAGGTGCGCTTCTCCAACGAGGGCGGTGCCTTCGGTAACGTGCGCTTTTTGCGGAATATTATGGGGCTTTGGCTCATTCAGGAGACCAAGCGCTACTATAAAAAGCAGGGCAAGGATTATTCCTTCGAGGATCTGAAGAATATGGCCTTGGCCAGCACCATTTCCTCCATCATCGACGTGGATGACCAGCGTCTGATGCCTCCCGGCAATATGCCCGGTCGGATCAAGACCCTTTGTGAAGAGAGCGGCCAGCCCGTTCCACAAACAGATGGCGACGTTCTGCGGGTGATCTATTACAGCCTGGCACAAAAATATAAAGAAGCCGTTGCCCATCTGGGCAAGGTGACCGGTAAAAAGTTCAACGTTCTGCGGATGGTAGGCGGCGGCATCCGGGATGACCTTTTGTGTCAGCTTTCTGCCGATGCCACCGGCCTGCCGGTCTATGCCGGACCCGTGGAGGCCACCGTATTGGGTAATATTGCCGCCCAGCTGATCGCCCTGGGCGAGGTGAAGGACGTGGCCGAAGCCCGCAAGCTGATCGCCGCCTCCTTCCCGGAGAAGACTTACCTGCCTACCAAGGAGTAAGCAGATGAAAAAATTACTTTCGATCCTGCTGATTTTGGCTTCATTGCTTGCTTTTTCCGGCTGTGGCAAAAAAATTCCAACCGTGGAGGATACCTTCTCTGTGGCGCTTTGTCAAGGAAATCTGCTTGCCACAGAACAGGGCGATTTTTTGCTGATGCGGGGCGAAACCGAAGGAAAAGCCAACCTGATGCTCTATGAAAAATCCACCGGCAAAGCCCACGTTCTTGCCAAAACCGCCGCCTATAAGGTGGGGCTTTTGGATCAAAAGGTCTATTACCGTGTTTTAGGTGAGGATGCCCTTTATTGCCTGGATCTTCCATCGGGAGAGCCTCGCACCCTTCAAGCGGACGTGTTGGAGTATCAGGTCAAGGATAACGTTCTTTATTTTATCAAAAATACCCCGGAGCAATGCTATTATAAAATGGATCTTTCCACCGGGATGACGGTTCCCGTTAAAACCAATTATACGGTGAACCGTTTTTGGGTCACCGACTACGGAGTCTATTATTTCGACGAAGCCAGTCAATTTTTGCGGGTGAACGTTTCCGGCCGGGATCAGTTCGTTTATAAGGGGGAGGGCGAGAGCCTTTCCTCCCTGATTAGCCTGGGCGGTGCGGATATCGCCTTTTTATCGGTGAATCTCCAAAGCAAAAAGGCTATCGTTAAGACCTACCGTGGGGTTTCCAATACGATCGAGGATTATCAGACCGGCTATTTTTCTGTGCTGAACCTTTTTGAAGGAAAACTGATCACCGCCGATGCAGAGGCCGTCTATTCCATCGATCCAACCGACGGCACGGTCACGGAGCTGTTTCAGGTTCCTGCCTACGACTATATTCAGATCATGAGCGATTGCGTCATTCTTTATAACGGCAACCGCTCCGCCATCCGATATTTTGCAAAAGAGCAACAAGCCTGAGCTTGTTGCTCACTATTTTAACTAAAAATGCCGCAACCCAAGGGTTGCGGCATTTTTGTTT
>JAZQAR010000006.1:0-12643 GCA_045545315.1 Eubacteriales bacterium
AAATACCGAGCCGAGATATGAGATGGCATTTGACACAAGCGCAAAGGTAAGCGAGTTTGAAACCGACAGTAAAAAGTAGCCGGTGTTTACGACCGCAATCGAGCAGAACAGCAAAATGTACCACGCATTTTTTTTGCGCACCGAGGTGAAATACACCGCGATCATTACAAGCGCAAGCACCGCCATTGCGGCATATATGAGAGTAAGGCTTGCCGTTTTACTGCCCACCGCGCTGCAGCCCGAAAGGATAAGTATTAAAAAAAGTAAAAACGGTATGCCCGTATACGTTTTTTTCATAATTCACCTAAATCCCACCCGTTTTCCCACACTTTTTTAATAAAAAAGAGCAAAAACTATACTAATTTTTTAAGTTCGGGTGGTGTAATCCGTCAAAACATATAATAGAATCAAATTAACAAAGTAATCTTTGTGATATTATACTACATTAAATTAATTCAGTCAAGTAATAAAGGAGGTAACACACATGTCAATATTCGACAAATTAAAGCAGACAGCAACGGCATCGGCGCCTAAAACGTCCTTCGGGTGCAAAAAAGAGGTATTTACCTTTAATGCTCTTCCCGAAAGTCTTTCACAGCTTCAGGCGCTTCCCGAAGCAACACTTGACGATCCCTTCAAGACGGCGGCGCTCACGGTGTGCGCTCTGTGTGTGTATGCCGCAGACAAAAACATCGGCATCGAGATGCTCAATTTCCTCAAAGGCCCCCGTCCTCTTTCACCGATGGAAATAAGCTTTCTTGACGACCGCTTCCGTGACGGACAGTATTTCATTCCTTTTTCTTATTTCAAGGGTGCAACGCCTGAAAACGACTATACTCCCGCACAGCCGTATACTCTTGAGATAGAGAGCAACGTAACGTCCGACGCAAACGAGGGGTACATGAAATTGCTTCTCACAAGCGGCGGCGCAGACTCGCAAAGAAACGTAACTCTTCGCATGCGCGGTGACGGCAAATGGTTTTTGTGGGAGCAGTTTTTGCTGGTAGGCGTAAAAACACCTAAATCGCAGGATCCGTGGGCATAATGAGAAAAACAGTAAGATTGGCGGCGTGCATTATGTGTATATCGGTCATACTTTCGTTGTTCGGTTGCGGTAAAAATGATAAGCATATTCTCGACGGACCGGGAATGGTAAACGTTGCGGAATTTAAAAAGCTTGATATTTCAAGGTCTGACAGCTACGCGCAGTATAACTTTTCGTTTACACTTGAAGAGAGCGATTTTTCCTTTTTCGTGTCGGGCGAATGTCGGGACAAAAACGGCACGGTCTATAATCTTGAGTCGGGTGTTTGCGAGCTTTCGCATGAGGATTATGAATACTTCAGGTATTTAAAGCTTGACTCTCTGTCTGACGTAAAAAAAGCGGAAGAGTCCGAAGAAATAATACTTGATGCGCCCCAATACAGCATGACACTCTTCTACTCTGACGGTGTCACGCACGAAAAGGCAATAGATACGGATTTAACGATAAATTTCTACGACCGATTACTGCCGTATTTTGTAAAGCACGGCACAGAGGTCGAATACTAATATAAGAAAGGACAATTACTATGGGACTTATTAAAGCAGGACTTGGCGCTGTAGGCGGTGTGCTTGCAGACCAATGGAGAGAATTTTTCGTTTGCGAATCACTCCTGAACGACGTACTTATGGTAAAGGGCGAAAAGCGTACAAGCGGACGCTCGTCAAACACGAAGGGCTCTGACAACGTCATTTCAAACGGCTCGGGAATTGTTGTTGCCGACGGTCAGTGTATGATTATCGTTGAGCAGGGCAAGGTGGTTGAGGTTTGTGCAGAACCCGGTGAATTTACATACGACACCTCAACAGAACCGTCGATTTTTTCAGGCTCACTCGGCAACTCAATAAAAGAAACCTTCAAAACAATCGGTAAGCGTTTTACCTACGGTGGCGATACCGGCAAGGATCAGAGAGTTTATTATTTCAACACAAAAGAAATAATGGACAACAAGTTCGGTACCCAGACACCTATTATGTTTGAGGTGGTGAACAAGTTCATCGGCCAGCGCCGTACCGTGCAGGTCAGATGCAACGGTACCTTCGTTTATAAGCTGACCGACCCCTTGAAGTTCTATACCAACATCGCCGGCAACGTCAGCGGTGAATATACTACCGATATGATCCTGCCCCAGCTGAAGGCAGACTTTGTGGATGCTTTGCAGCCCGCTCTGGCCGTTCTTTCCGAGCAGGAGCTTCGCCCCGCCCAGATCCCCGCCCACGCCAAGGAGCTGCGGGTGGCTATGGATAACGAGATGAAGGCCGAATGGTACGACAGACGGGGTATCTCCATCGTGGATATCACCCTGAACCCCATTTCCCTCACCGAAGAGGATATGAAGAAGATCAACGAGATGGAGGATGCCGCCTCTTACGGTCAGAACCCCTTTATGATGGCAGGGCGTATGACCCAGGCTACCGCCAACGCTATGGAGACTGCCGCAGCCAACGAAAGCGGCGCCATGAATGGCTTTATCGGTATGGGTATGGCCGGCGGAGCCATGGGCGGCGGCTTCAATGCAGCCCAGCAGTTCTACAATATGGGTCAACAGCAGCAGATGCAGCAACAACAGATGCAACAACCCGCACCCGCAGCACCTGCGGCGGATTCATGGCAATGTTCCTGCGGTGCTACCGTTTCGGGTAACTTCTGTACACAGTGCGGCGCGAAAAAGCCCGCGCCTCAGCCTGCGGCAGATTCGTGGCAGTGCTCTTGCGGTGCTACCGTTTCGGGTAATTTCTGTACACAATGCGGTGCGAAAAAGCCTGAGGCACAGGCAGGCTGGAACTGTTCCTGCGGTGCAGTAAATCTCGGTAAGTTCTGTCAGAACTGCGGCGCTAAAAAGCCTGAGGGCGCACCCCTTTTTAAGTGTGATAAGTGTGGATGGGAGCCTGAGGATCCCCATAACCCGCCTAAATTCTGTCCCGAGTGCGGCGACTTATTTGATGATCACGATAAAAAATAAATTTGGAGGAAAAAACGATGGGATTATTCGGAAAACTTTTTGAAAAAAAGGAATGTGCAATTTGCGGCGGAGAAATCGGACTTCTCGGCAACAGAAAACTGGAGGACGGCAACTGCTGTAAAAATTGTGCAAAAAAACTTTCGCCCTGGTTTGACGACCGCCGTCATTCAACGGTAGATCAGATCAAAGATCAGCTTGCATACCGTGAGCAGAACAGACAGGAACTGAACAATTTCCGGTCAACACGTGTTATCGGTGATTACTACAAAATGTACATCGAGGACGTAAACGGTGTTCCGACCCGGTTCTTTATCACCAATTCCGACAATTATTTGGAGGATAACCCCGACATCATTTCCTTTAACGACGTTCTTTCCTGCGTCACCGATATGGACACCGACGAGGACGAGATCAAGCGTGATGACGGCTCCGGTAACGAGGTAAGCTACAATCCCCCGAGATATGAGATTCATCATAACTTCTACATAAAGATGCAGATCGGCAACTGTCCCTATTTTGACGATATCCGCTTCCGTGTGAATGCAAGAACCGTAACCCTGGAAAGAACGGCGGCAGGGAACGTCGGCAGCTTCCTTGGCATGACCATTACAAGCGCTCCCGTGAACAACAGCGATCCCATGGAGCAGCAGCGCTTTAACGAGTATCAGCAGATGTGCCAGCAGATCGAACAGGTCGTTCAGTATGCAAAAGCAGGTCAGCCTATGATGGGTCAGCCCATGGGCTACGGCCAGCCCATGCAACAGGGCTACGCTCAGCCTATGCAACAGGGCTACGCTCAACCCATGCAACAGGGTTATGCTCAACCCATGCAACAGGGCTATGCTCAACCCATGCAGCAGGGCTACGGCCAACCCGTGCAACAGGGCTACGGTCAGCCTATGATCCGCTGCGATAAATGCGGCTGGACCCCCGCACCCGGGCAAAATCCCCCGCCCTTCTGCCCCAACTGCGGCGATCCCATCAATGGAGCAGATATCAAATAAAAATTCCTTTTACAACGCTTTGAAAGGAGTGATCGGCTATGTCCGTTTTACAAGAATATAAGTGCCCGAATTGCGACGGCGCTATCCAGTTCGACAGCGACATTCAAAAGATGAAGTGCCCCTACTGCGATTCGGAATTCGACGTCCAGGCCCTGGCTGCCCGGGACGAGATGCTCAAAAATATGCAGCCGGACCAGATGGAGTGGGAGACCGCCGCCGGTCAGGAATGGACCCCCGGCGAGGAAGAGGGTCTTCGGGTTTACGTATGTCAATCCTGCGGCGGCGAGGTGATCGGCGACGAGACCACCGCTGCCACCTCCTGCCCCTACTGCGATAATCCGGTGGTGATGATGGGGCAGTTTTCAGGTAATCTGAAGCCCGATCTGGTGATCCCCTTTAAAAAGGATAAAAAGGCGGCCATCGCCGCCTTGAAGAATCATTATAAGGGCAAGCGCCTGCTGCCCAAGGTCTTTAAGGATCAGAATCACATCAACGAGATCAAGGGTGTTTACGTGCCCTTCTGGCTCTTTGATGCAGACGTTCAGGCTAATATGGAATGTGAGGCCACCCGTATCCGTACCTGGAGCACCCGCACCCATCGGTATACCGAGACCAGCTTTTTCTCGGTATATCGGGGCGGTACCGTCGGCTTTGATGGGGTGCCCGTGGACGGCTCCACCAAGATGGAGGATCAGCTGATGGAATCCATCGAGCCCTTCAACCTGAATGAAGCGGTGGATTTTCAGACCGCCTATCTGGCCGGCTACCTGGCCGATAAATACGACGTAGATTCGGAGCAAAGCATCCTGCGTGCCAACGAGCGGATCAAAAAATCCACCGAGGAGGCCTTCACCAAAACGGTGCAGGGCTATAACAGCGTGATTCCCAAGTTCAGCCAGGTCAACCTGATGCAGGGGCGTGCCCGCTATGCGCTGTACCCGGTGTGGATTTTGAATACCACCTGGAACGGCAAGAAATATACCTTCGCCATGAACGGCCAGACCGGCAAGTTCGTGGGCGATCTGCCGGTGGATAAAGCCCTTTCCCGCAAGTACTTCTGGCTTACCACAGTCATTGCAGCTGCGGTGGCCTTTGCGGGTCAGTATCTGTTCTGGTTACTGTAAGGAGGTGGGAACGATGACAAAAGGAATCCGTATTTTTGCAGTTATTTTATTGCTCCTGTTCAGTCTGGCACTTCCCACCTTTGCTGCGGCACCCCGTGTGGTGGATCAGGCGGACCTATTGACCGATGGGGAAGAGGCCGCCCTGGCGCAGAGGCTGGATGCCATCTCCGGAGAACTGAACTTTGATTTCGTGGTAGTAACTGCCGATGATCTGGGTGGTTCGACTACCCGGGATTATGCCGACGATTATTTCGATTATAACGGCTACGGGGTGGGCGAAGGCCGTGACGGCGCCCTCCTACTGGTGGATATGGAAAACCGCATCGTCTGGCTTTCTACCTCCGGCTACGGCATCACCGCCTTTACCGATGCCGGCATCGAATACATCACCGATTCCGTGGCGGAATATCTGGGGGATGAAGAATATGACGAGGCCCTTTCTCTCTTCGCCGATTACGGCAAGGATTTTGTGGAAAAGGCCCGGGCAGGGGAACCCTACGATTCCGGAAACCTGCCCAAGGCACCCTTTAACGTTGTAATGACCCTGGTGATCTCCGTAGGGCTCGGTCTGATCGTGGGCTGGATCGTTACCGGCTCCATGAAGAGCAAGCTGAAGAGTGTTCGCCGGCAGCAACGGGCGGCGGAATATCAGCGCCCCGGCAGTATGAACGTGACCCAATCCGGCGATTACTTCCTCTATTCCACCGTAGCCTGCCAGGAGATCCAACAGCAATCCTCCGGCGGCGGATCTTCCACCCATACCTCCTCCTCGGGCAGGACCCACGGAGGCGGCGGCTCAAGTTTTTAACGGATGATAAAAGATAGGTGAAAAGGGGGAGAGACGATGATGAAAAACTGTTTGAAGATCGTATGTGCCCTTTTATGTACCTGTGTATTCTTTGCGGCAGGCTGCTCCAAGGAGCACCCTGCCACAAAGACCCCCGCAGGGGAGAGTGAAAAACCAACGCAGAACCCGACCGAGACCCCGGCGGAGCCTTCTACCGGAGAGGTGGATTGGAACGCCGCTATGACGATGCTCCGCCAGGCAATGGTGGAGACCCCGCAGAAAATGGCAGTTGCTTATCTGGGGAATTATTCCTCCGGCACAAAGCTTTCCGAATGGCTCCGTGAAAATTGCCCGACCCTTTCTCAGGATCAGCCCTTTTTAAAGGAACTGAGCGAGGATGCGATATTGGGGGATGGCGGGGAGCTCTATTGCATTGTTGCATTGGACGAGAATGCCGATCTTGCCGTTAACCGGATGGGAGAAAACGGAGAGGTTTCCGCAATCCTGCATAAGGGCGACGGGGGCAAGCCCCTGCTTGTGACTGCCAACGGAGCGGGCTTTTCCTCCGATACGGCGGTGACCCTTGTGGATAGCAACGGCGACGTTGTGCAGTACAGCCTGATGACCGACGGAAACGGCCGGTTGCAGAAAAACGATGCGGTCCACGATTTTACAAACTATGAGGATACTCCAGGCGTATAATTAAAACGTTTTGTTTCATTTTCGCTTAAAAGAGTAATTGAAAATGACTATTTTCCAAAGGAGAAAAAACAATGAAAAGAACATTATCCATCCTGCTTGCGATCGTAATGTGTATCGGCGTTTTCTCATCCGTTGTTTCTGCAGCGAGCTTCACCGACGTGAAGGCCAGCCAATACTATTACGATGCAGTAACCTGGGCTGTTGACAAAGGTGTTACCAACGGTACCAGCGATACCACCTTCAGCCCCAATGCAAACTGCACCCGCGGCCAGGTGGTAACCTTCCTGTGGCGTGCCAGCGGTTCTCCCGAACCTGCCAGCAGCACCAACCCCTTTACCGACGTAAAGAGCAGCCAGTATTATTATAAGGCCGTACTTTGGGCAGTGGAAAAGGGTATCACCACCGGTATGACCGCCACCACCTTTGGCCCCAACGCCTCCTGTACCCGTGCTCAGGTGGTAACCTTCCTGAACCGTACTGCAGGAACCCCTGCCCCCGCCAGCAGCACCAACCCCTTCACCGACGTAAAGAGCAGCCAGTATTATTATAAAGCGGTGCTTTGGGCGGTGGAAAAGGGCATCACCACCGGTATGACCGCCACCACCTTCGGCCCCAATGCCACCTGCACCCGCGGTCAGATCGTGACCTTCCTTTACAGATACGTCAAGAGCGCTATTCCCGATCTTGCAATTTCGGCGATCACCCTGGATAAGACCCTCGTCAAGATTGGCGACACCATCAGCCCCTCCGTAACCGTACAGGGCGGTGTTGCTCCCTATACCGTCGAGTGGTCATACTACCTTGGCGAAGCAAAGCACGTCATTGCAGGGGCAACCACCGTCAACCCCACGATCACGGTGACCGACGGGATGTTCGATAATCTTGGGAAAATGAAGCTTTCCTGCAAGGCTACAGACGCCGAGGGTCGTACCGATACGGTCGACGAATGTGCAATGATCGATAAGCTGTTAGATCTTACGGTAACCCTTGCCGACGTCAGACTGAAGAAGGACGATTTCCAGGCAGTAGGCGGCGAATTGGTATCCGTATTCCATTTAAATGCTACGGTAACGGGCGCAGATCCCAAGGAATGTACGTACAAGTGGGAGTGGTCGCCCGTGGGTGACGGCATCCAGCGGGAGATCTTTAAAGACGTTCCCTCCGGCGGAAACCACGATTTTATAATTGCCAAGCAGACGAACGATCCGGTGAATGCGCCTTCCGCTTTGGTCAAGCATAGCTTCCTGGATAAGCCCATTTTTGTTAAGGTTACCGTGACCGATCCTCTCGGCAGAACGGCATCGTCCGTCAAGATGGTTTACCGCGATCTTAAGGGCTCAACGGGTGCTTACAACGTTGTGGGCTATACCCATACTGTAACACCTAAGGGCGGAAACGGCACTTACACCTATCAGTGGGGCTACACAACTCCCGGTGAAACCGGTACCTTTGAAGAATTTGATTCCAATCTGTACACCTGTACCGGAAATCAACTCGGCATGGGAATCGAGCTTCACAGAGTTTTGTATAACATGGGTGTAAGAAAGATCACCTGCACCATCACTTCGGCAGGCGTTTCCGAAACCGTAGAGTTTTCATTCTCATAACAGCATAATAAAAAAGTCCCGAGAGGGACTTTTTTATTATGCGTTTAACAGCCGTTTTTGTTCCTCTTCCACCATTTTGGTCAGCCAGGAGCGGCTTTCCTCGGCGGTCATTTGGATATCACCGACAACAGATTCGTCGGCAAAGCTATCGAATTCCTTTTGCTTATTGGAAAGGATCTCCAGCATCCGCTCGTCCACAGTCTCGTCGGCCAGCAGCCGATGGACCAGAACGTCCCGGGTCTGCCCCATACGGTAGGCTCTCGCCACCGCCTGGTTTTCGATGGCAGGGGTCAGCTGGGGCTCACAGAATACCACCACGCTGGCGGCCTGGATATTCAGCCCCGTACCGCCCGCCTGCACCTGGCTTACCAGGATGGCGCCGGGCTCGGCGGCGTTGAATCGATCCACGATCTCCTGCCGTTCGGCGGGGCTGATATCCCCGGAGATGGTCTCGCTGCAGCGATCCCCGAAGAGGCTGTGTACCTTATCCAACGTATTGCGGAAAAAGGAGAAAACGATCACCTTCCGGCCCTGCTCCTTGGCAGTTTCGCAGATCTCCACCAGCCGCATGGCCTTGGAGGATTCCCTCAGGTCGCTGACCTGCCAGCTGACCTGCCGGATGGCCATCAGATTGCCGGAGGCCACCGCCTCCCGATAGATGGCCTTTTCGGCGGCCCCCAGCTCGCACCATTGCTCTTTTTCGATCAGATCGGGCAGTTCCTTCAAAACGTCCTCCCGTACCCGCCGCAGATAAACGGGGGAAAGCTCGCTGCGGAACTGCTCGGCGGTGGAAACGTTTTTGACCTGCTCCAGCCGTGCCGCAACCTGTGGTTGCAGGCATTCCACCAAAAAGCACATTTCGTCCACCCGATTCACCAGGGGCGTGCCGGACATATAGAGGCCCCCTTCGGTCTTTTTCAGCAATTTTTGCATAGCCACGGTGCGCTGGGCATCGGGATTTTTGACATAGTGGGCTTCGTCCACCACCAAGTAGTCGAAGGTAAATTTTTCGGGAAGTTCAAAGCGGCTGATGGATTCGTAAGTGGTCACCGCCACGTCGCCGTTTTCCCGCCAATGGCGCAGGGCTTCCTCGTCTCCACCGTGGATCTTGGTGACCTCCAGGGAGGAAAATTTTTGGATCTCACGGCACCAGTTGATCAGAACCGAGGCAGGACAGACCACCATAAAATGATATTTTCCCGCCGCCTTCAGGGCGATCATAGCGGCAATGGCCTGGATGGTCTTGCCCAGACCCATCTCGTCCCCCAATAGGGTGCGCTTTTGATGGACCGCATATTTTACCCCGAACTCCTGGTAGCTTCTTAAGGTGGCGTTCAGGCCGGAAAGATCCAGTTCCACCGCCTCGATCTCCCGCACCAGTTCTTCCGGTAGCCCCGCCTTTTGGGGTTCCGAGGTGTTCAGGTGCTTGCAGTATTTTTCCAAGGTGGCGTAATACCGGGAGGATTCCGCCCGGAAGTGGGCCCGGCATTCGGTGATATCTTCTTTTAAGACTGCGTTATAATCCTCAAAGCGGCTCTTATCTCCAAAGGGCCCTGCCAGCCGTTGGGTCAGGGATCCGATGGCGGTCAAAGCCTCCTCCCGCTCCGTTTTGGAGGCAAAGAACCAGGACATCCCGCCGGCGGCCTTTTGGGCCTTGGCGATCTCCTTGATCACCGGCTTGTGGTGCTCCTCGTAAAGAGCGGTCATCTCTGCCCGCAGATCGTCGTGGACGATCAATTGGTATAGGGCACGGATCAGGGTATCGTCCGCCTTGGAGGGGGTGTCCACGTTGATCCGAACGGACATTTTTTTGCGGGTATTTTCCACGATCCCCTGGGCCAGCTCATCGATCTTTTCCGCCCCCTGGGCACCGATGCCCTCCAGAGCCTCGATCCGCACCCGGGAAAGCTGAGAAAGCTGGTAGATATTGTGGATCCCCGCATCCTTCAGGTAGGAGACCCGGATCCCTTGCTTGCCCTGGGCCAGCATATCCACACTCATGCTCTCCAGCTCGGCCTTGAATTTTTCATTATAGAACAGATCCGTTGCCCGCCGTACCTCGGCGATCTCGATCTTTTGGGAATCGATGGCGGATTTCATCCCCGCATCAATGGATTGAGCCCGCTTGATCAGACCCTTGATTTGATTTTTGTCGGGTTTTTCACTCATAAGATCCCCTCCTTTTTGAGTCCATTATACCATAGTAAAAGCGGTTTGAATACTGTTTTTTACATATTTATATAGGCAACGATAAAATTTTTCTTGCAATTTCCATTCATTTATGATAGAATTTTTCTACTAATATGATGGTGGAGTATACTCCCCTGTTATAAGCAAACGCATCTGCGTTTGCATTATTTTGGCAAAAAGTGTAGTAAATATTTACTAATGGAAGGAGAAAGCGGTAATGAAGCGGGACGAAATCCGTCGCAAATTGATTGACGGTACCATTCAAGTTATTGCCAACGAGGGGCTGGATAAAGCCTCGACAAAACTGATTGGAACGACCACCGGTGTCAACGAAGCGTATATCTATCGCTGCTTTGAGGATAAGGAGGATCTGTTCTCCAAGGTCTTTGATGCCTTGGACGACGAGCTCTTTCGGCAATCGATGGAATATGTGGAACTGATGCCTGCTGTAGAGATGGATCAGGAACTACGCTGTCGGCAGTATTTCTTCTCTCTTTGGAACTTTTTGCTACGGGATCGTAGTAAATGCCTGACCTACGTCCGGTATTTCTATTCACCTTATTTCATCCGATATTCGGTGAAGAGCCACGAAAAGCGGTTTGCCCCGCTGGTCAAGACCTTCCAGATCGTCTTTAAGGACGAGGCCGACGTCTGGATGATTCTGAACCATATTTTAAACGTAATGCTTGATTTCGCCGTGAAGGTTCATAACGGCCAGATGTCAAGTGAAGATGATTATTCCGAACACGTATTCCGGGTGCTCTATGCCTCGGTAAAACAATATTTTAGAGATTCAAAGGAGAAGGTTTCTTAAAATTATGAAGAAAGTAATGAACATCTTGAAAAACACATTTGTTTGGTTGCTGGTGCTGCTGGCGGTATTTATGATGATCTTCACCGTCATTTCCTGCACCACTTTTAATCGGAACGACCGCAGCCTGTTCGGGTATAAGATGTATATCGTCAATTCCGATTCTATGGCCGCCACCGATTTTGATGCCGGAGACCTGATCCTGACTAAGGAGATCGATCCCGCCACCCTGCAGGAGGGGGATATCATTACCTTTATGTCCCAGGATACGGCCAGCTTTGGTGAGACCGTCACCCATAAGATCCGTAAGCGGACCGCCGATGCCGAAGGCAACCCCGGCTTTATTACATACGGTACCACCACGGGTGTGGACGATGAGACCGTGGTCACCTACCCCTACGTGCTGGGTAAATACGAAAATCATATTCCCGGCCTGGGCACCTTCTTTAATTTCCTAAAGACCACCCCCGGTTACTTCATTTGTATCTTTATTCCCTTTATGCTGATCATTCTGTATGAAGGAATCAAGTTCTTCAATCTGTTCCGCAGATATAAGAGAGAGCAGATGGAAGAAATGCAGGAAGAAAAGGATAAGATCGAAGCCGAAAAGGCCGAGAACGCCAAGATCCTGGAGGAGCTGAAGGCCCTGAAGGCCCAGCTGGAGACCCAGCAGGCCGCTCCGACAGCGGCTCCTGCGGAGGAAGTTTCTGCCGAGGAAGCGGAATAAGTTTTGTATGACGTCCACCGTATTACTGTGGACAAATAGGAGGCTATAGGGAAATGAAAAAGCAAAATACAACTAAGCGCGCTTTGCTGTTCAGCGCCTTGTCCTTGCTTGTGTGCATATCTATGTTGGTAGGTAGCACATTCGCTTGGTTCACAGACAGCGTTACTTCCGGTAAAAACAAAATTGTAGCCGGTAATTTGGATGTTGTTCTTGAGTATAAGAACGATGTAAACGGCACATGGGCACCCGTAGATGAGAATACAAAGATCTTTGATGAAGACGCTTTGTATGAGCCCGGCTATACCGAGGTTGTATTCTTAAGAGTTGCCAATGCAGGCACCCTTGCATTAAAGTACAACCTGTTGGTAGAGGTTTTAAGCGAGAAAACTTCCACTAATGTTAACGGTGGCAAGCTCAAGCTTTCTGATCGTCTTCAGATTGGTACCTATTTAATGGATGAATATTCATCCGGTGCAAACTATGCGGACCTTTTATTCCCCGTTATGTTTGGCACCCGTGAGGCAGCCCTTTCTAATGTTACCCTTAACAAGCTTTCTTCTATAGATAGCGTTGTGGCTGCCGACAGACCTGTTGTAGCCGGCACTCAGTCTGCTCAGGTTATGGCAATTGTATTAACAATGCCTGAAACCGTTGGTAATGAGGCTAACTATGATACCGATTATGAT
>JAZQAR010000007.1:0-10273 GCA_045545315.1 Eubacteriales bacterium
GAACTTCCATAACGCTTTGAGAACCGGAGGAGGTACAGCCGGTACCGCCGCAAATCAAAATATGGTTTCTAATCATTGTTTACGTTCCTCCTTACTTTTGATAAGCGCCGATGGTATATTCCTGAACGACCTTGTTATTCACAACGTGCTCGGTCACAACCTTAGCAACCTTATCTTCGGACATTTTAACATAAGTAGTCTTAACGCCGTCGGGAGTGGTGATCTCAACCACCGGCTCGTACTGGCAGATGCCGATGCAACCGGTCTGGGTGCAAACAACGTTCTGCAGACGACGGTCTTCAATTTCTTTCAAAAAGGCGTTCAGAACGGGACGGGCGCCGGCGGCGATACCGCAGGTGGCCATACCAACAACAACACGGGTAACAGCCTCACCGTCGTTGCTGCGCAGATTTACCTTATTCTGCATTCTTTCTTTGATAGCCTGCAATTCAGCTAAAGATTTCATTTAGATTTTTCCTCCTTGTATTTCGTTTAAGTTCTCATTGATGTAGTCGCCGATCCAGATCAGGATCTCCGGCGTGGACAGCGGGATATCCTCTAATTGAGCCCGCAGCTCGTCCGTATCCAGAACAAAGGTTCCAAGATCCGTTTGGTGGGTATATACAAACCGTATCTGATCGTTACCCTGAATCAGGCTGATCATGGTGCTTGCCATATCCCCTACCGGCGGACGATCCAAGTGGTTCAGTTGATACGTAGCCACCGTTTCCGTTCCAACACCGACCTCTGATTGGATGTGGAAGCTTCCGCCGGCATCCTCAGCGCTTTGTTTAAAAAGCGGGATCCCCAGCCCCACCTTACGGGTGGTTCGGGTGGTCACGAAAGGATCGGTTACCCGGGCAAGAAACTCCTGATCCATACCGCATCCGTTATCCCGGATCGAAATACTAAGTGTATTCTTGATCGCGCTTTCGGTTACGGTAATATCGATCTTATCGGCTTTTGCTTTGATAGAATTATTCGTTATATCTAATATGTTGAGGGATAATTCCTTCATGGACTTAGTCCATATCGATATACTTCTTCAGAACATCAGCAACATCGCCGACAACCAAACGGCCGTATACTTCGTCGTTTACGGTCAGAACGGGAGCCAGGCCGCAAGCGCCGATACAACGGGTAGCTTCCAGAGAGAACTTACCGTCGGGAGTGCATTCGCCAACATCAATACCGATGATCTCTTTAATCTTATTGATGATATCGCCGGAGCCCTTTACGTAGCAGGCGGTACCCAGGCATACGGCGATCTTATATCTGCCCTTGGGAGCCAGAGAGAACTGGGCGTAGAAAGTAACAACGCCGTAGATATGCTCCAAAGGAATATCAAGACCTTCGGAAATGATCTTCTGAACTTCAATAGGCAAATAGCCGTAAATTTCCTGAGCTTCCTGAAGAACAGGCATCAAGGGACCGTCTTGATCCTTATGCTTGGCGATGACAGCCAAAAGCTGTTCTTCTTGCTCTTTTGTTCCCTTGAAAGGAACAGGGTTTTTGTTGCTCATTTTTTATCCTCCTTCTTATTAAATACTTAAAAAGTATTAAATCAAACATATAAATTTTAACATAAATATTAGATAATTGCTATATTTTTTTAAAATTTTTTATTTTTTTACATTTTCCCTAAAGGCAAGTAGATTTATCAGGTCCTGGGGGGTGTTTTTCGTCAATTCCAACAAATTCTCGCCTGCATGCTCACCGATATCCTGCAGATAATGGGCATCGGAATCGTAAATATAGCGGTAGGGTCTGGCTCCCAAGCCAGGTGTCGCTTCCACAAATCCCTCCTGCAGATTGCGGGAAAGTTCAAAGGTACCAAATCCCATATAGTCTCCTACCATACCAAAATTTCCAACCAAGCTTTTGGTGGATTTATCGATATGGGCCGGAACTGCAACTCCTCCATAAGGAGCGATCAAACCCGGCAGAGCATCAATGGAGATTTCGGTTGCATTCAGTAAGTACCTTGTTTCCTCACCAACGATTCGATCCTCTGCATCCATCCAATACTGGTGGCCGAAGATCTCTACGTCGTTTTCAATGGGAGGAAGCGCCGGCCTGACCACTTCGTCGTCAAAAGAGACTGCAGCCTCCAAGGATGGAAACAGGCACAGTACGTGAATTTCCTCCGCCGTTTCCAGCTCCATGGCCGGCACAACGGTGATACCGGCCTGCTCCCCCACCTCCATCACCGCCTTCAGGTTGCCGGTGGTATTATGGTCCGCCACAGCGATCGTATCCAGACCGCAGATCATCGCCATATTCACAATATTGTTCGGCGTCATATCGGGATCACCGCAGGGTGAAAGCGCCGAATGAATATGTAAATCGTAATGAATGATCATCTTATATTCCCTGCAAAGCTTGATGCACCTTGACGGCTGTTTCGTAGGTCGTAAAGGGAGATTGAAGGATCACCACATCGTTATCCGTCGCCTTTTCGATGATATTTTCATCGGGACGAACTCCTTCGGTCAGGATAATGCAGGGCAGATCCGCCATCACGGCAACAGCCACCACGTTTTGGTTGGTCATTACCGTAATTAGAGCATCCTTCTCCCCTGCCCGGCCGATCACCCAGGAAAGCAGATCGCAACAATAGGCGCCCTCTACTTCCCGGGGCTCCTCAATTTGATTCAAGCTTGCAAAGCCGCAAAGCTCTGCCAATTTATATACGTTCATCGTCCAATAATGTCCTCAAGTTGATTTTTAAGATTGATCAGGCAATCTGATAGCTTAGCCCGACCGAAAACAACGTCCTCGGCAAATGCATGGCAGGAGGGCGACCCGCAGGCAGCACAGTCAATGCCCGGCAATTTTTGCTCGATCTTCTGTGTTTCCTGCATTTTCAGCATTGCCTGAAGTAAATCGGGATCCAATTGCATAACGGGATCGTATTCAATCCCGGTATTCCAAAGATAATCCTCGTCGGTCAAGCTGTAATTCTTAATGTGATTGCAGGAGACCGGCATATATTTTCGCAGTTCCCGAACCTTTGTTTTGGCCACGTAAGGATTTTCAATAGTCAAGCATCCGCCCACGCAGCCGGAAACACAAGCGCCCAATTCCACAAAGTCCAGATCCCGCAATTTTTCATCTTCGATCTCTTCCAGAATCTTGATCACCGCCTCCATGCCATCGGCAGCCAGATAGCGATTCCGCAGCAGTGCGGTGGCCTCGCCGCCGGTATAGGACCAAGAGATCCCCGTCAATCCGCACTCATTCAACGCTTTGGGTTGTGTAATCTTATTCATAGCAGACAACAACGGCTTATACACGTCTGAAATAGCGAGCACCCCATCAATGGTGCAGCTATCCACACCCAGAGGCTGACGCATAGAGGTCACCTTTGCAGGGCAAGGCGAAATAAAGAAAATACCGATCTTTTCAGTGGGCAGTCCCGTCTTTTCAATCGCCTCGCGTCGGGCAAGCTCTGCCGCAATTTCGACCGGAGTACGGACCGGAAGCAAATGGGGAATCAGTTTTGGAAAACGAACCCGGATCAACCGTACAACAGCGGGACAAGCAGTGGAAATAACCGGTTTCTTACATTCCGGATCTGCCAAATACTTTCGCGTAAATTCAGAAACGAGCTCTGCTCCACGTGCCACTTCAAAAATATCGTCAAAGCCAATATCCAGCAACCCGTTCAAAACGTAGTCCACGTTATCCAGATTATTGAATTGCCCGTAAAGCGACGGTGCGGGCAAAGCCACTTTATATTCATAGTCTTTCAGCATCGAAAGCTTATCAAAGACTGCCTTTTTTGCATGATGCGGGCAAACGCGAATACATTCCCCGCAGTCAATGCAACGTTCTTTCATAATCATCGCCTTTCCGTCCTTGACGCGAATAGCCTCGGTCGGGCAGCGCTTGACACAGTTGATACAGCCTTTACAGCGTGATGCATCCAGAGTTACAGAATGAAAATAATCCATTCGTATCCTCCTTATAATTATGTATCGATCCGGATGGTCAGGGTCGTGCCGACACCCAGTTCGGTCTCAATCTTCAGATCATCGGAATACCGCTTGATATTCGGTAGCCCCATACCGGCACCAAAACCAAGGTTGCGCACCTCATCGGGAGCCGTGGAATAACCCTCTTGCATCGCAAGCTCAATATCCTTGATGCCGGGGCCGCGGTCAGCCAAAATAACAGTAATCGACTGTTGGTTGATTTCCACAGTTGCCGTTCCGCCGTCAGCGTGGATCACCATATTGATCTCGCCTTCATACATTGCGATAGAAACTCTGCGAACCACGTCTGGCGAAAAGCCCAACTGTTTTAAGGTTTTCTTAACAGCGGCTGAAGCCTCACCGGCGGTGCTGAAATCTTCATCACTGACGTCAAATTTTAATACGATCGGTTCCATTACACCTTGTCAACTCCTTCGCTGTATAATCCGTTGGCATAAAGCAGACCGCAAGCGGTATACATCCGATAATCGGTAGCCATTACCGCTATTCCGTTGGCATCCGCCAAATCAACCACCGATTGATCGGGCGTTTTACCCCGAACAAATACAACGCATTTCATATCCATCATTTGAGCGGTACGAACGGTTTGCGCATTGATCAGACCGGTCAAAAGGATGCTTTGATCCTTCACAAAGGCCAAAACGTCACTCATCATATCCGAGCCACAAGCACTTTTAACTTCCGTATCCATGGCATCCTCGCCGCAAAGTACCTTTGCATCCAACAGTTTTTTCACCTCAGAAAGCTTCATCTTTTTCTCCTTTTCACAAATATGCATAATTTGGAAATTGATTTTTATTTGTTTTTTGTAAATTATAACATATCGCCAATCAATTATCAAGAGATTATTGTATAAAAAGTGGTTGACATTTCTTTATTTCGGTTCTATAATTAAAACAATTTTAATTCTACAAGAAAGTTAGGTGCTAATTATGCGAGTTTACAATTTTTCCGCCGGTCCGTCTATGCTTCCTCTTAAGGTTCTTGAGAGAGCAGCCAGTGAAATGACTGAGTACGGCACTTCAGGCCAGTCTGTGATGGAGATGAGCCACCGCTCAAAGGAATACGGTGCGATCATCGCTTCAGCGGAAAGTTTGTTGCGCGAAGTTCTTTCCATTCCCGACAACTACAAAGTACTCTTCCTTCAGGGCGGTGCCTCCAGCCAGTTTGCAATGGTTCCGCTGAATCTGATGACCAAGAATAAAAAGGCCGATTACCTGATCACCGGTCAGTGGGCCAAGAAAGCTTATAAGGAAGGCTCCCGTTACGGTACCTGCCGCGCCGTTGCCTCCAGCGAAGACAAAACCTTCTCTTATATTCCCGAGGTTGACGGTCTTGATCTGGATCCCGAGGCAGACTACGTTCATATTTGTTATAACAACACCATCTACGGTACTAAATATTACAAATTGCCCGAAACCGGCAACGTTCCTTTGGTTGCCGATATGTCCTCTTCCATCCTGAGTGAAGAAGTTGACGTCACCAAATACGGCGTGATCTATGCAGGTGCACAAAAGAATATGGGTCCCGCCGGTTTGACTGTTGTTATCATTCGCGAGGATCTGATCGATGAGCCCCAGGATATCACCCCTACTATGTTCACCTACAAAACCCATGCCGATAACGATTCTATGTTCAATACTCCCCCCACCTACGCTATTTATATGCTGAAGCTGGTATTGGAATGGATCAAGGATCTGGGCGGTATTAAAGAACTGAACAAGATCAACGTTAAAAAAGCTGCTTTGCTGTACGACTTCCTGGATCATTCCGAAATGTTCCACCCCACCGTTATGGGTGATTCCCGTTCCTTGATGAACATCCCCTTCGTTACCGGTAACGAAGATCTGGATAAAAAGTTCATTGCTGAATGTACTCAAAACGGTTTTGTGAACATCAAGGGCCACCGTTCCGTAGGCGGTATGCGTGCCAGCATCTATAACGCTATGCCCTATGAAGGTGTAGAGGCCCTTGTGAACTTTATGAAGAAATTTGAAGAAGAAAACAAATAAGGTGAAATAAAATGAAAATTCAAACTCTTAATAAGATCGCCAAGGTCGGCTTGGACGGCTTTGACGGTAAATATGAAATTGCCGATACCGTGGATGCCCCTGATGGAATGCTGGTTCGTTCCGCTTCTCTTCACGAAATGGAACTGCCCGCCTCCCTGCTGGCAGTAGCAAGAGCCGGCGCCGGTGTCAATAACATTCCTTTGGATAAATGCGCCGAGCAGGGCATTGTGGTATTTAACACCCCCGGTGCCAATGCCAACGCTGTAAAAGAGTTGGCCGTTGCCGCTCTGTTCCTGGCTTCCCGTGATATCGTAGGCGGCATCGAATGGGCCAAGGGCTTGACCGGCGACGACGTTGCAAAGCAGGTTGAAAAAGGTAAATCACAATTTGTAGGTCCGGAAATTCTCGGCAAAAAGCTGGGCGTTATCGGCCTGGGTGCCATCGGTGTTCAGGTGGCCAATGCTGCCCATTACCTGGGGATGGACGTTATGGGTTACGATCCCTATCTGTCTTTGACCTCTGCTTGGAACCTGTCCCGTCACATTCACAAGGCTGCAGATATCAATGATATTTACACCAATTGTGATTATATCTGCCTGCATGCACCCTTGACCCCCGAGACCAAGCACAGCATCAACAAAGATACCATCGCCATGATGAAGGATGGCGTTCGGATCCTGAATCTCTCCAGAGCTGATCTGGTTAATGACGAGGATATTGCCGCTGCTCTTGAATCCGGTAAGGTTGCAAAATACGTAACCGACTTCCCCAATCAGAACACCTTGAAGATGAAGAACGCAGTTCCCATCCCCCACTTGGGCGCTTCCACACCCGAAAGCGAGGATAACTGCGCTGTTATGGCCGTTAAAGAACTGCGGGATTATCTGGAATTCGGCAACATCGTTAATTCCGTAAACTATCCTAACGTTGCGATGCCCTTTAATGCGGCCGTTCGTATCTGCGTTTGCCATAAGAATATCCCCAATATTCTTGCTTCTCTCTCCGGCGTTGTATCCGGCGAGGGTGTTAACATCGAAAATATGCTGAATCAATCCAAGGGTGACTATGCCTACACTTTGATTGATTGCAACACCGAAGTGACCGAAAAAGCAATTGCTTCTTTGACCGCCGTTGACGGCGTTTTGAAAGTTCGCGTCATTCGATAATCTATATGATAAGTGCCTTGATCCCCTCAGGGCACTTATTTATTGATTTATTTTAAATGGTATGATAGAATAAGTTCAGTAACATTCAGGAGGTTTCAACATGAATTTGCCCAAAAATTTACCGTCACCTATGGAGTTATCCAAAAAGGAAATCCTTGACCTTTTAATCAAAGAAGAATACGGTGTTTTACCCAGCGCTCCTCGCTCCGTTCATTTCCACGTTGAAGAAAACGCTAGTCCAAAATATTGCGCAGGCAAAGCGGTTTTTAAAAAGCTTCGTTTGATCTGCGAAACAGAGTATGGCTATTTTTCTTTTCCGGTCAATTATATTTATCCCACAAAAACCGATAAACCAGTGCCTGCATTCGTTCATATCAACTTTAGATATGCTGTACCAGACCTATATTTGCCGATTGAAGAAGTAATTGATAACGGGTATGCCGTTTTATCCTTCTGCTATCTGGATGTTTCCAGTGATGACAAGAATTTCACCGACAAATTTGCCGGCATGGTATATCCGGATGGAAAGCGAAATCCGGACCAATGCGGAAAAATCGGTTTATGGGCTTGGGCTGCTATGAGAGTCATGGATTTGGCTGTAACCTTGCCCGAATTGGATAAAGAACGTATCTCCGTTTGCGGTCATTCCAGATTGGGCAAAACCGCTCTGTTGGCCGGTGCTTTAGATGAACGATTCTTCTGTGCTTTCTCCAACGATTCCGGATGTAGCGGTGCCTCTTTGTCTCGCGAAAAAGAGGGCGAAACCATCAAGGCAATCACCACCAAGTTCCCCTTCTGGTTCTGTGAAAATTATTACAAATATGCAGATCAGGAAGATACCCTTCCCTTCGATCAGCATTATCTGATCGCAGCCAATATTCCCCACAGAGTCTACGTTGCAAGTGCAGCAGAAGACCTTTGGGCAGACCCCAAGAATGAATATCTTTCTTGCGTTGCTGCCGGCGATTATTATAAAAAGCATTGCGGCGAGGGCTTTGTACATCCCGACCGATTGCCGGAAATCGGCGATCAATTCGGTGACGGTATGATCGGTTACCATCTGCGGGACGGTCGCCATTTCTTCAGCCGTGAAGACTGGAATCTTTACATCAAATACCTCAACAAACATCGCTAAAAAAGAACGCTGATTTCAATGAAATCAGCGTTCTTTTTATTTACTTTCTTTTCATAAATCCGGCAATATCGCTATCATAGCTGACCGTCAGACGGGATACGCGTGATAAATCCAGATGATCCATATCCAAAGGTTTACCCTCGGTGGTCATTTGCATTTTTACGTCATACTCCTTGAGCACCTGTACAGATCTTTCACTATATTTTCCGTGGGGGTAAGCAAAAAGACGTCTTTTTCTTTTTCCGAGGTTAGCCTCAAGCGTTTCAAAAGATTTATCTACGTAGTTACGAAGCTCATCCTCCGGCAAAGTATCGTGATAGACGTGCTTCCAGGAATGAGATTGAATACTGACCAATCCGCTTTCTTCCATCTCACGCATCTGCTCCCAGGTCATCTTATTGGGGTCAATGTTCATATTACAAACCGTCACAAATATTGTCGCAGGAATATGATATTTTTTCAGGATAGGATAGATCAGGGTATAATTTGAAAGATAGCCGTCGTCAAAGGTGATCACAACGGATTTTTCCGGCAAAGCTCTGCGACCGCTCTCATAATCCAGCAATGCCTCCAGCGGGATGATCGTATAACCGGCATTCAACAGATAGAGCATATTTTCCTCAAATCTGCGTGGAGTGGAAACCACGGAATATCGGCTTTCCGCCGGAACTTTCTCTGTAAATTCGTGGTACAGCAGAATTCTGCAATCCAGTTTCTTTTCCCCTTTAAAATATACGGGGATATCCGTAGCCTGTTGTTTAATCGCACCGCAATATATCTTTTTGGAGCAAACGGTGGAATCGCTGTCCTTTACCAAAATCTCGATTACTCCATCCATCGAAAGACCGGTATTGATCGGGTCGCTGGCATAAAGCTTACTTGCATCAAAAGTGTAAGAACCATTCAGTTCAAATTCCGGAATGATTTCATGCTGCTCTTCATACAGTTTCCCGTTAAGCTTAAAGCGTACAAAAAGATCCAAAACATAAGGATTTACCGATCCGCTCAACCGAAAAGTTAGCTTTTTGTTCAAGATCCTGCAACCGGATATCCGAACACCAAAATAGTTTTTATCGGTTAAACGGTAATTGGTTACGTCAGTACCGGTAGCCTCTGCATAATTCATCAAAATCTGCGCAAATTGGGATCGTTCAGCCTTCCCTTTGGGATCAAATCGGTCAATATCAACCCCCTCAACGATCCCGTTATTTAAAGCCCAATTCACGGGATCCACAGCATAGTTACTGATCTTCTTGATATCCTTAAAAGCTGGAAGAAGATACTCTAACTCCTCCGATCCGGATTGTTCAAGATTAGCATAGCGATAAAACATCGTAACCAAATCCTGGCGTGTAATGGGCGCCATCGGATCAAATTTACGGTCACCGACTCCCTTTAAAATCCCCCGTTCATAACAGTATGCGACCGCATTGAAATACCAGGAATCAATTGAAACGTCTTCAAAATAGGATTCATTGTAAATGAGAGTCGACTTATCCATGCGGTACAGCACAGTGGCGACCATCGCACGGTTCACCGGTGTGGCAGGAGCAAATCTGTTTTTTCCCACACCCTCAAGAAGTTTTTGATCGTATGCAAATTGAACCGCCGGAGCAAACCAGTCTTTTTCTTTTACGTCAGAAAATAATGCTTCACTCGCAGTAACAGGAATTATAAGGGATGAAAACATCAATGAAAAAATCAATAAAATCGAAATATGTATCTTAAACTTTGCCATAATATCCTCCATTTATCTACATTATAACACAGAAAAGGACTATTAGCAACAACCATATATAGGAAAGTCAGTCTATATCGAATATAAAAAAGACGGTTCTGCAAAACAGAACCGTCTTTTTTATGCCGGCATTACGTATCTTCCCGGGCCGTCACCAGCCAAGTATTGTCCGCATGAAGTTGCTTAACTACCGTGTTCGGAATGGGAACGGGTGGGACCAACTC
>JAZQAR010000008.1:0-19999 GCA_045545315.1 Eubacteriales bacterium
GGTCAAGTTCGACGAAAAGAACGCCTCCGGCGATTCCGCCAACTGCACCACCATCGCCACCGGCTTTGTTTCCGACAAGGTGGACCTGATCATGGCTAACGCCCCCGCTCCCCTGCAGGCCGCAGCCGCCGCCACCGCAGACATCCCCGTTCTAGGCACCTCCGTTACCGACTACGCCTCCGCTCTGGAGATCGAAAACTGGACCGGCACCGTGGGTAACAACGTATCCGGCGCCTCCGACCTGGCTCCCTTGGATCAGCAGGCCGCTATGATCAGCGAGCTGTTCCCCGAAGCCAAGAAGGTTGGCTTGCTCTACTGCACCACCGAGCCCAACTCCGTATATCAGTGCACCAAGATGGAAGAATTCCTGAAGGCTGCCAATCTGGAAGTAAAATGGTTCGGCTTCACCGATACCAACGACGTTGCTTCCGTCACTCAATCCGCTTGCGATTATGCAGACGTGATCTACATCCCCACCGATAACACCGCCGCTTCCAACACCGAGGCCATTGCCAACGTGGTTCTGCCCGCCAAGGTGCCCGTTGTTGCCGGCGAATCCGGTATCTGCAAGGTCTGCGGCGTTGCTACCCTGAGCATCGATTACTACGATATGGGTTATGCCACCGGCGAAATGGCTTATAAGATCCTGGCAGAAGGCGCTGACGTGACCAAGATGCCCGTTCAGACCGTTACTGAAGTAACCAAGATGTATAATGCAGCCAACTGCACCGCTCTGGGGATTGCTGCACCCGAAGGTTATACAGCTATCGAGTGATAAAAAAGGCACAGACCGCAGAAAATATACAATAATTTAATAGCTACTGTTTTTATTGGATCGATGAAAACAGTAGCTATTTTTCTTTTTTGTTCTATTTTTCCTAAAAGGCTTGACTTTTATCACTAAAAGTGTTAAAGTCTAAAAAGGATAAAGATTTGGAGGAATTTTTACAAAATGCACACAAAAAAACTGATTGCGGCTTTGGCCGCTTTTACTATGCTCTTTACCGGGTGTCTTTCCTTAAGTTCCTGCGGAACGGTGGACGACGGCACCTATAAAGTGGGCATCGTTCAGCTGGTTCAGCACGAAGCGCTGGATGCAGCCACCAAGGGCTTTAAGCAGGCTCTGACCGACAAGCTGGGCGATAAGGTCAAGTTCGACGAAAAGAACGCCTCCGGCGATTCCGCCAACTGCACCACCATCGCCACTGGCTTTGTGGCCGATCGGGTGGATCTGATTATGGCCAACGCTACTGCCTCTCTGCAGGCGGCCGTTGCCGCCACCGGCGAGATCCCCGTGCTGGGCACCTCCATCACCGATTACGCCACCGCCCTGGAGATCGAAAACTGGACCGGCACCGTGGGCACCAACGTATCCGGTGCCTCCGACCTGGCGCCCTTGGATCAGCAGGCAGAGATGATCGCCGAGCTGTTCCCCACCGCCAAAAAGATCGGCTTGCTCTATTGCACCACCGAGCCCAACTCCATTTACCAATGCACCAAGATGGAAGAATACCTGAAAGCCAAGAATTTAGAGGTCAAATGGTTCGGCTTTACCGATACCAACGACGTTGCTTCCGTTACCAAGGCGGCCTGTGATGCTATGGACGTGATCTATATCCCCACCGACAACACCGCCGCCTCCAACAGCGAAGCCATTGCCAACGTGGTTCTGCCCGAAAAGGTGCCCGTGATCACCGGCGAGGTAGGTCCCTGCAAGGCCTGCGGCGTTGCCACCTTGAGCATCGATTACTACGATATGGGCTACGCCACCGGCGAAATGGCCTATCAGATCCTGGTAGAGGGCGCCGACGTTTCCAAAATGCCCGTTCAGACCGTGGACAAGGTGACCAAAATGTATAATGCGGCCAACTGCACCGCTCTGGGCATTCCCGCCCCCGAAGGCTACACCGTTATCGAATAAAAATAATAATCACCCGGAGGATTTCCAATGGCAATTTTACAAGGCTTATTAAACTTTTTCAGCGATCTGATGAACTCTATGCCCGGCGCTGTCAATCAAGGCGTGATCTGGGGCATTATGGCCATCGGCGTGTACATCACCTACCGTATACTGGACGTGGCCGACCTGACGGTGGATGGCTCCATCGCCACCGGCGGTGCCGTATGCGTACTGCTGACCTTGAACGGCGTACCCGTTTGGGTGGCGATGATCTGCGCTATGATCGCCGGTATGCTGGCAGGTCTGGTGACCGGTGTTCTGCATACCCTTTGCGGCATCCCCGCCATTCTGGCCGGTATCCTGACCCAGCTGGCCCTTTATTCCGTGAACCTGCACATTATGGGTTGGGGCACCGGCAACGGCCGTGCCAACCTGCCCATCAGCGTGGATAAATACGATATCCTGGTATCTTCCCGCTACGTTTTCGACCTAAGCCTGAAGAACCCCCTGATCGTGCTGATTTTAGTAGCGATCATCATCATTTTCCTGCTCTATTGGTTCTTCGGCACCGAGATCGGCTGCTCCCTGCGGGCCACCGGCGCCAACCAGCAAATGGCCAGAGCCCAGGGCATCAACACCAAAAAGGGTATTATCCTGGGGCTGGTGATCTCCAACGGTATGGTTGCCCTCTCCGGCGCTCTTTTGAGCCAATACCAGGGCTTCTCTGATATCAATATGGGCCGGGGCGCCATCGTCATCGGTCTGGCGGCCGTTATCATCGGCGAGGTTCTGTTCAGCAAGATCTTCCGCAACTTCGCCCTGAAGCTTTTGGCCTGTATCATCGGCGGTGTGATCTACTACGCCGTGATCCAGCTGGTATTGCGGTTGGGTCTTTCCACCGACGATCTGAAGCTGCTCACCGCCGCTGTGGTTGGCATCTTCCTGGCGATCCCCTATTGGAAAAGCACCGCCATTAAGCGGAATACGAAGAAGGAGGGCAAAGCAAAATGCTGAAAATTCAAGATGTGACCCAAATTTTTAACCCCGGTACCATCAACGAAAAGGTTGCCCTCAACGGCTTGAACCTGCACCTGAACGAAGGGGACTTTTGTACCGTTATCGGCGGCAACGGCGCCGGCAAATCCACCATGCTGAATGCGGTGGCCGGTACCTATATCACCACCTCCGGCACCATTTTGCTGGACGGTGTGGACGTAACCTTAATGCCCGAGCATAAGCGTGCCAAATACCTGGGCCGTGTGTTCCAGGATCCTATGACCGGCACCGCAGCCACCATGCAGATCGAAGAAAACCTGGCTCTTGCCAAGCGCCGGGGTCAGCACCGTGGTTTAAAGCGGGGCATTACCCCCGCCGAGCGTGAGGAATATTACGAACTGTTAAAGCTCCTGGATCTGGGGCTGGAGGATCGGCTGACCGCCAAGGTCGGCCTGCTTTCCGGCGGCCAGCGCCAGGCCTTGACCCTGCTGATGGCCAGCCTGGTGAAGCCCAAGCTGTTGCTGTTGGACGAGCATACCGCCGCCCTGGACCCCAAGACTGCCGCCAAGGTGCTGGATGCCACCGATCGGATCATCGAAAAGGATCACCTGACCACCCTGATGATCACCCATAATATGAAGGATGCCATCAAGCACGGCAACCGGCTGGTGATGATGCACAACGGCAAGATCATCTTCGACGTGGCCGGCGAGGAAAAGCAAAAACTGACCGTGGACGACCTGATGGCCAAGTTCAGCCAGCAGAGCGGCGCCGAGTTCGCCAACGACCGCGCTTTACTGAACTAAAAGGTTAAAATTTCCCCTTGACAAAGGGAATGGCGTGTGCTATAGTTAGATAAACCGATGAATAAGAGGAGTAGGAGCCACAGAACCTCCAAGAGAGCCGCAGGCGCTGGGATTGCGGCAGGGAACGTTGCTTTGAATGGACTTATGAGGGCAACCGAACGCAAAGAGTTTTTTCTTTGTCAGTAGCAGTTGACGGGGCGCGCCCGTTACCGAACGCGAGCTGCGTGATAGCGCAGAATGAGCGGATGATTCTTCATCAAGATGGGTGGCACCGCAGAAAAGGTTTTTCTGTCCCATACTTCCTACGGGGAGTATGGGATTTTTTATTGGAAAGGAGCATAAAAATGTTTTTAATGACCAGACGATGGCGTAACTTGACCTGACCCCGCCATCTTTAAAAACATTTGAATAAAAGGAGAATAAAACCATGATCTTTAACAACATCGATTTTGATACCTATTTGAAAAACTATCCCGACGAAAAGGGCTACTTTGGCAAATTCGGCGGATCCTTCGTGACCCCCGAGCTGCAAAAGGCTATGGATGAGATTACCGAAGCCTATTTTACCATCTGTAAATCCAGCAAGTTTATCAGCGAGCTGCGCCGGATCCGTAAGGAGTTCCAGGGTCGCCCCACCCCCATCTCTCACCTGGAACGGCTTTCCGCTAAGCTAGGCAACGTTCAGCTTTACGTCAAGCGGGAGGATCTGAACCATACCGGTGCCCATAAGCTGAACCATTGTATGGGCGAGGCGCTTTTGGCCAAATATATGGGCAAAAAGAAGCTGATCGCCGAGACCGGCGCCGGTCAGCACGGGGTAGCCTTGGCCACCGCCGCCGCTTATTTCGGCTTGGAATGCGACATTTATATGGGCTCTGTGGATATCAAAAAGCAGGCGCCCAACGTAGCAAGAATGAAGATCCTGGGCGCCAACGTGGTAGAGGTCACCCACGGTTTGGCCACCCTGAAGGAGGCCGTTGACGCCGCTTTTGAGGCCTATGCCCGGGAATATAAGGATGCCATCTATTGCATCGGCTCCGTAGTAGGCCCCCATCCCTTCCCCATGATGGTGCGGGATTTCCAAAGCATCGTGGGCATCGAGGCCCGGGAGCAGTTTAAGGAAATGACCGGCGAACTGCCCGATGCCATCGTAGCTTGCGTGGGCGGCGGCTCCAACTCCGCCGGCTTCTTTGCCGGATTTTTGAACGATCCCGTGACCATCTACGGCATCGAGCCTTTGGGTCGGGGCACCAAGTTAGGGGATCACGCCGCCAGCCTGCAATACGGCACCGAGGGTGTGATGCACGGCTTTAACAGCATTATGCTGAAGGACGAAAACGGCGATCCCGCCCCGGTTTATTCCGTGGCCAGCGGTCTGGATTATCCCTCCAGCGGACCGGAACACGCCTTCCTGCATACCCTGGGCAGAGTGAAATACGACGTGGTGAACGACGAAGACACCATCGATGCCTTCTTTGAACTTTCCCGGATGGAGGGTATCATCCCCGCCATCGAAAGCGCTCACGCCGTGGCCTACGGCATCAAGCTGGCAAAGGAGATGGGTAAGGGCTCCGTTCTGATCAACCTTTCCGGCCGTGGCGATAAGGATATGGACTACGTGATCGAAAACTACGGCATTCGGTAACGATTGCAAAATAAAATGGGATGTGATAAAATAAGAGTGGTTTTTCCACTCTTATTTTATTACGGGAGTTATTATGAAGCGAACGAACGATTTAGGCAAAGACCGCATCCCGGGATTGATCCTGCGGATGAGCCTGCCCACCATTGCGGCACAGCTGGTCAATTTATTATACAGTATCGTGGATCGGATCTATATCGGCCATATCCCCGGCATTGGGGAAAGCGCCCTGACCGGCATCGGGCTTGCCACTCCGGTGATTATCATCATTTCCTCCTTCAGTTCCTTTGTAGGCGGGGGCGGTGCGCCCTTGGCCTCCATTGCCCTGGGGCAGGAGGATCCCAAACGGGCGGGGCAGATCCTGGGCAACGGCACCGCCCTTCTGGCGGTACTTTCCCTTCTGTTGCCCGCCGTCTTTTATCCGACCATGAAGCCCTTTTTGTTTATGACCGGCGCCGGGGAGGTCACCTACCCTTATGCAGCGGAATACCTGCGGATCTATCTTTTGGGCACGCCCATGGTGATGGCGGCGGTGGGGCTGACGCCCTTTATTCTGTTGCAGGGCAAAACGGTGATCGCCACCCTTTCGGTGGTGATCGGCGCCGTGGCCAACATCATCCTGGATCCCATCTTCATCTACGGGCTGAAGATGGGGGTCAAGGGCGCCGCCTTAGCCACGGTCATTTCCCAGACCCTCAGCGCCGCCTGGGTGCTGTATTACCTGATCGCCAAGGCACCCGCTCTGCGGATCCAAGGCCGAACCCTGCGGCTGCAGCCCAAAATTTTAGGGCGGATCGCCGCCTTGGGGATATCGCCCTTTGTGATGAGTATTACGGAAAGTATTATTTCCATCGTAATGAACGGTGGGTTAAAGCAATACGGCGGAGATCTTTACGTGGGGTGCCTGACCATTATGCAAAGCGTGATGCAGTTCATCGGCGTGCCGGTGGCGGGCTTTACCCAAGGGGTAGCACCCATTATCAGCTTCAACTACGGCGCCGGTAATCGGGAGCGGGTGCGCTCCACCTTCCGGATCACCCTTTTGATCCTCTTTTCCTATACCGGCCTGCTGGCCCTTTCAACTATGATCTTTCCCGGCTTTTACGCCGCCATCTTCACCAACAACGCCCAATTGATCGCCCTTTGTAAAAAGGCACTGCCTATCTTTATGGCGGGGATGCTGATCTTCGGGGTACAAAGAGCCTGCCAGACCGCCTTTTTGGCGCTGGGTCAAGCCAAGTTTTCTCTGTTTATCGCTCTGCTCCGCAAGATCTTTTTGCTGGTGCCCCTGGCTCTGATCCTGCCCCGCTTTATGGGAGTGTTCGGAATCTATTGGGCGGAGCCTATTGCCGACGCCCTGGCTGCCACCACCTGCGGCATTCTGTTCCTTTGTAATTTTAATAAAATTTTGGCTAAGCCGCCTAAATCATAAAAAACATAAACCCTCCTGCGGCCAATGTACCGTAGGAGGTCTTTTCGTATAAAAATGCCCTTCTCCCCGCTTTTTCGCCAAATGCTTTCCCACCCCCCTAACTCCACATCATCAAAAAGAAACGTTTTACACCGCAAGAAATATTTCTTTCTATTTCTGTATTACTTTTATTGACAAGAAATGATTTCTATGTTAAGATGATAGCAAGAAATGATTTCTTGCTGGGAGATCGTTTGGGGTTGTGTTATTGGGTTGTGTTATTGGTTTTTGTTATCATGGAGGTGCATCATTATGCAATACGAAAAAGTAATCTTAGAAATGCTTGAACGGATTCAAACATTGGAAGAACAAATTCAAGCATTAAAAGAAAAGCAAGCGGCAATGCTATCGGATCCTTTTCCGGCACCAACGCCGGTTTACCGGGAAGTACCGACTCCACAGACTCCCCATCGCACCAACTCCAAAGTGACCGACGTGATGCTGGAGGCCTGCTATCAGGCAGGTAGAAAAGCCATTGCATCAGAGTATGCTGACGTGGTTCTATTATCGGAGCAGGTACATATAAAGACCGGGATGAACAAAAACAATGCGCTGATGACAATCTTTGCGGTGATGGCATTGCTGAGGGGCGAGCTTTATAAGCGTGCAATCAGTGGAAAAGCCACCGCCAAATACTTTGATAACATTTTGCAGGATTACGGCAAAGGCGGACTCCGGCGTGCCATTGCCGCTATGCGGATGCACATTCATTACCGCCGTTCCCTGCATCACAACGTAGACCTGCTGGAGCAGATCTGCGATCAATATCAAGATAAAATCGAATGAAGATTAAATGATACGGCTTTTAACGTTTAAGTTGATTTTTTGAGAGAAACTTTTTGACAGACCAAAACGGCATATCTCTTTCGAGATATGCCGTTTTTTACATTCTATAAAACCAGTTTTTCGTCAATATAAATATGATTGACCTTACCTCTTCCCGATGAAAATCCGTCTTGATTTACGTCATCAAATTCGATTATCTTAAGGATCTTTTTTACATTGTCGGTCTGCTTTCCGTTGATAAAAATATTCTTCACATCAAGCGTATCCACAGTAGCGCTAATGTAGGGATCGAATACCTCGACATCTTCTTTTCCAATCCTTTTCCAGCTCATCGGCCCTATTGCCACCAGAAAAGTATACGGGCTCACATCCTCAGTTGTCTTGTACTGTATGTTATCCAATGATATATACCCGATATTTGAATTCAGAAAAAACATACCGAAATATCCCACATTCGGAAGCTCATAAGGATATTCGGGACGTTCGGATATGATTTCCACGTTTTCGAAGAACAGATTGTCAGCCGAGCCCGCACCCGCACCCTCAGGTCTTGTTCCGAGACGGTATGGGGGCGTTTGGTAATACAGTTTGTATTCGAACATACCACTGAGATTTCTGAAATACATATCATTCAGAGAGCAATCAATCAACGAGCCGTCACGGTAAGCAAAAATACCCGGCTGAAGCCGCATTGCCTTTGCCGTACTGTCGGGCGCAGAATGTATATTCTCACAAAATACGTTTCTTGCCGGACCGTAATTGATAGAAGACCCAAGCCAGTCGTACATATTAAGCGCCACTAAATCATCGCCTACGTGTCCGCTGAAATTGCGAATACACAAATTCTCACTGTTACCGTTGATATGCAGACCATCGGCATAGCAGGAAATAAAGAAGAAATTTTCAAATACTCCGTCAACAAGATCTCCTACCTGAACACAAAAGGAGGCAACGTGAGAGAATGTTATATCGGTGATCGTCAGATGATCGAGATTGTTGAACAACATACAGGTTTGAACGCCCGCAAAGGATCCGCGCTCGCCGTGATACCTCCGTACGCCTCGCTTGATCGCGCCCTCACCCCAACAACCGCCATGAATGGAAATATTGGTATCCCTATCGCTTGTATCGATAGGCGCATAGGTGCCATCGTGTACGTGTTGGTTGCAAAGCATAACGTAAGGGTACTCGGGAGACATACGAATCGTCGCCCCCGAGGCTTCTATACGTCTGTTTGACGGAATTGACACGGTGCTGTCCAACCAATATATTTCCTCGGAGTGAGGGATAATGACTATCTCGTGTTCATTTAAAGCCGCCTGTAGTGCGTCAGTCCAGATTAAGCCGTGCTGACCAACTCGGACAAGCTCACGGTATTCGGAAAGACAAACGGAATCCTTCAGACAGCTGATAGCCTCCTCATTTCGTTTTTTGGCTCGAAGCGTGTCTTCAATAATACGTTGCTTTCGTATGCTTTTTTCTTGCGCTGTTTTCATATAGAAAATCTTCTTTGTGCTAAATGCTCAAGTTTTTTATATTTACATCGTTTTCAGGAAGTCGGCGCTCATCTTCACGCTGTCGAAGGGATCGCCGGGGCAGGTATCCTGCTCTACTACGTAGTATTTTACGCCGCACTTTTTGGCGGTATCCAGGATCTTTTCCCAATCCAGATTGCCGTTGCCGATCTCGGCAAACATCTGGTGGCCGCGTTTTTCGTCGAATTCGGGGATCCGCTTCATATCCTTCAGATGCAGGATATCGATCCGGCCGGCCAGCTTTTCGATCCAGGCGCGAACGTCCCCGCCGCCGTGCTGAACCCAGAAGGTATCCAGACAGAAGGTCACGTTCTCTTTATCAAAGCCCTCTACCATCATCTCCATAGGAGTTTTGCCGTTGGAAAGCTTGATGAATTCGTGGCTGTGGTTATGATAAGTAAACTTCATACCGTGCTCGGCGCACTTGGCGGCTACCGCATTGACACGTTTGATGTAATCTGCCCACAGTTCGGGATCGTCTACCCAGGGCTTGGGATGAAAACCGCCCACGCCCATATTAGTGGTATTCAGTGCTTTATGATTGGCCAGAGCCTGTTCGAAATCCTTTTCCATCAGGTCAAAGGAATCGTGGGTACCCACGATCTCCAAGCCGGCTTCAGCGGCCAGGCGACCGTATTCTTCATACGAAATAGCGGGGGTGCCGGCGGTCTGGAACTGGGTATAGCCCATCTCCCGGATCCGCTTGAAGGTGGTGGCGATATTCTCAGCCGTGTCGGTGGCGTTCCGCACGGTGTAGATCTGCAAACCAAAATCTTTCATCGTTCAAAAATCTCCTTTTGATTTTATTTGCTTCCATTTTACCCTATTTAAAAGTAAAAAACAACTACTTTTATCAGTAAAATGCAAACCTTGATAAAATATTTGCGATATGATACAATTTTAAAAACAAACGATACAGTTTAAACCCGAATAACAGGAGAAAAGAAATGCAAAAAACAGACGTTGCCGCCTATATTTGGCCGGCCTATACCGGGGATGAGCCCCGCGCGAGAATGTTCTGGCCGGAAGGGATCGGCGAATGGCAAACGGTTAAAAGCTCCGCTCCCAAGGCCAACGGCTACCATTGGGATCGCAAACCCCTTTTGGGCTACCAGAACGAGGCCGATCCACTGGTGATGGAGCAACAGATCGAGCTGGCCACTCAATACGGAGTGAGCGTTTTTATATACGATTGGTATTGGTACGATAACCGCCCCTTTTTGGAAAACTGCCTCAACGACGGTTTTTTGAAGGCTTCCAATTGCGAAAAGATGCAGTTTTACGTAATGTGGGCCAATCACGACGCCAACTATACCTGGGATAAACGCAATGCCGGCAAGGTGAACGAGACCATCTGGCAGGGCGCCGTGGATCGAAAGCAGTTCGAGATCATCGGCCGGCGGTGGATCGATCAGTATTTTTGCCGGAGCAATTATTACCGCATTGATCAAAAGCCGGTGGTCAGCATCTACGACCTGAACAATTTTGTCAGCGGACTGGGCGGCGTGGCCGAAACCAAGGCTGCCATAGAATGGCTGCAGACCGAAGCGCAAAGATCCGGCCTGCCCGGCGTTCATTTTCAGTTTGTCCGCTGGAACGGTAAGCGGGAAAACATCTCCGGGGTGGACGGTAAGGTGATGGAAACCACCCCCGCCCTGATCCGGGAACTGGGCTTTGAATCCCTGACCCATTATCAGTTCGTTCATTTTACCGACGTGATCCGAAACTATGAGGACATCCTGCCGGACGTAAAAACGGAATGGGAGCTGATCCGCGCAGCCTATGACATCCCCTATTTCCCCCATATTTCCCTGGGCTGGGATAATAACCCCCGTTTTTTGGACTATAAGCATCGGATCATGAAAAACAATACTCCCGAGCAAATCAAAAAGGGATTGGAAATGGCCAAGGCCTTTGCCGAGGAAAGCGGCGTTTCGCTGATCACCCTGAACAGTTGGAACGAATGGACCGAGACCAGCTATTTATTGCCGGACAACCTGAACGGCTACGGCTATTTAGAGGCCGTTCAACAAGTTTTTAAAGGAGAAGAAGCATGAAAATTGCCGTGATCACCGGCGCCAGCAGCGGTATGGGCCGGGAATTTGCAAAACAGATCGAAAAGCAGGAGCATTGGGACGAACTTTGGGTCATCGCCCGCCGGGCAGACCGGCTGGAAGAACTAAAGACAGAATTGACGGTTCCGGTGCGGGTGTTGCCCCTGGATCTGACCCAAGAGGCCTGTCTGGAAGAATACAGCGCACTATTAGAATCTGAAAAACCGGAGGTGTCGCTCCTCATCAACTGCAGCGGCTTTGGAAAATTCGGCCGTTACGATCAGATCCCCCTGGAGGATTGCCTGGGGATGATCGACTTGAACTGCAAGGCCCTGGTTGCGGTGACTCAGCGCACCCTGCCCTATATCCCCAATGGCGGCCGGATCCTGCAGGTGGATTCCCTTTCGGCCTTCCAGCCGGTGCCCTACCTGAACGTTTACGCTGCCACAAAGGCCTTTGTTCTCAGTTATTCCCAAGGATTGCGAGCCGAGTTAAAACCCCGCAACATCAAGGTTTTGGCCTTTTGCCCGGGCTGGGTCAAGACCGAATTCTTTAACCATGCGGAACAGACCAGCAACGATGCGGTGACCTATTTCAATAAGTGGTTCACCGCTGAAGAGGCGGCCAAGGATGCCCTGAAGGCCATAAAAAAAGGAAAGGCCGTTTGCGTGCCTTCCCTTGTGAACAAGCTGCAGGTCTTCGGTGTGAAACACCTGCCTACTCAATTCGTCATCAATACCTGGATGAAACAGCAAAAACATTAACAATCCTCAAAAACTTTCAAACCACCAAGATTGAAAGTTTTCGAAAGGGAGTTTAAGAGGGAAAACCTTTTTCAAAAGGTTTTCCCTCTTTGTTTCCTATATAAGTGCCATAATGGCAGGGTGTTATAGCGCAGAAGAGCGGTGGGGAGCAGGTTCAGCACCATATTGACCGCCGCCACCGGCAGGGCGATGCCCGGCCCCCCGCACCAGGGAAACAGCACCAACAAATACCCGCTGAAGGCGTTGACCAGGTGGATAGCCACCCCATAATTGGATTCCAACAAAAAGCGGGCCAGATAAACGGGATCCTTGGGATCCCGTACCCGATCCTTATGAAAGCCGGTGAATCCGCCCAGCTCCGGCACAAACCGCTTCCAGCGGCGAATCCCCAACCGGCGCAGAAATTTACGTTCCCGCTCCTTCACTTGGAACAACGGCACCCCCGCCCGGAACCACCTCTCCGGCAGGCGGCGGATCAAAAAAGCCTCCAGTCCGTCCAGGGCGATGACCGTGACGGTAGCGCCCATGGAGATCAACAGATAAAACCAACCCCTCCCGGGCTCGAACAGATCCCAAAAGCCGGCGATCAACAGATTTGCCAGTATAATAATCAAGATATAAAACATTGGATCTCCTTCTCCGTAATATAAGACAGCGGGATGCCATAAACCCGCTCATAAGTCTCCTTCCAGGCTTGGTAGTTGGCCTCCCCCATCCGCCGGGCATTTTCCCGATGGTTCAGCGCTTTATCCGGATAAATGGCCGGCAGAAAATGCAGGGTATAGGCCTGGATGGGCGCCCCGCCGGGATCCAAGCGGTCGGTATCCTCCATGGTGATAAACACCGGCAGCACCGGTATCCCGTTTTTGGCCGCCAGCTGAAAGGCGCCGCTTTTTAAGGGGCGGGGCTTGCGATAGTTCCACCACATTCCCTGCTCCGGGTAGATCAAGATCTTTTCACCCCGCTTCAAAAGGGCGCTGACCCCCCGGAAGAACTCCCGCCAGACCCCCAGGTCAGAGGCCAGAGGCAGGGTGTTGCAATGGCGGAAGAAAAAGCCGAACAAACCGCCGAAGGAGGTAAAATTCCCCTCCCGGATGATCTTGTACAGCCGCTTATGGCCAAGATCCTTTTGAATGGCCTTAAAGACCGCATACTGATCGTAGGGATTAAAATGATTGCAGGTAATGATAAGGCCTTTGTCCGCCACTTGGCGGTAATGCTCCAACCCCCGGATCTCCTTGATCACCAGCTGCCCCTTACGGATGCAATGGTCAAAGTACAGCCGGGCGCACTGGTTGGCAAATTCCGTTTTGATTTTGGCAAAGGGCTTTTCGTTTAAGTAATCCGCCTCGCCGGGCTTCAGGGGTCGGGTGGGAGGATCCTGCTCCACGTCCTGGTCAAAGCGACCCTCTCGCTCCAAAAGAGCGATCCGCTCCAGCACCGCTTGGCGATCCGCTGAAAGTGCCATCGGTCACGCCCCCCTTTGCCGGGCAACGGCGAACTCCAGAGGCGAGGGATAGCCCGCCTGCTCCGCCTCCTGCCGAGCCAGGGCCATCAGCCCCTCGTACTGTTGGGCATCCCGCCTTTGCTCCTCCTCGGAATACCCGTCCCGCAGGGCGGTCAGTTCCCGATAATAGGTGGTGCGGAAAGCAAAGTTCCAAAATTCCCGTTCAAAGGCCACACCCCGATAATGCCAGGGCTTCCAATTAATTTTAAAATGCACCAGCATGGGTCGGGGGCCCTCCTCCGCATTGGGGAGGGCGGTCTTGTTCCAGCCCAGAGGCAGATATGCCACCCGCTGATGGCACAGCACGTTTAGGTAATCCTGATCCTGAGCCACCCGGAAGGTGTGTCGCTCCATCAATCGGTTCAAAGCCCCCAACAGGTCCACCCGCCGCATCTCCTTCAGGTTCATGGAAAGGATCCCGGCGTTGAAGTAATCCTCCCCGCAAAGGCCCAGCACCTTTTCGGCATAGTTGCGGAACACGGGAATATCGGTGATGACCTCGTCGGTCACCGCTCCCACCAGGTTGCGTCCCAGGGGGATATCGTAAAGCCGTGCCAGATCCCCCAGCAAAATAATATCGCAGTCCAGATACAGCCCCTTATCGTATTGGGGGAACAGGTTGGGAATCAAAAAGCGGTAATAGGTGGCTTTGGTGTAATAATCCCGCACGTGCAGGTCGCCTAAAGAAGCCAGCCGGTTGCCCACCTCCACAAATTCAATGCTGAAGTTTTTACGCTCCGCCTTTTTCAGCTCGTTCCGATGGTTCTCGCTCAGCTGGTCGATCAGAATATAGATCCGGTAATCGTCCCGCTGGGAGGCGTATTCCAAAATAGACTGTAAGGTCACCGCCAAAAAGGGGGCGTAGCGGTCGTCCACCGCAAAAAATACCGGGATCACCCGGTTTTTAAAAATCGAATACATCGCAATGCTTCTCCTTGCCGTTTTCTTGATGATCCTATTATAGAATCGCCGCCCGCAAGGAGCAACCTACCGTTCCCACTTCGCCCTCCACCCTTGGTTTTGGGGTAGTAGAGTTGGGAAAAATCGGCTCTACCGGCAGTAGAGTGTTGCATTTTTGCGCATTTTATGATAAAATAGACCCATCAAAGAAAAGAGAGGAATCCCAATTTGGTGGATATCAAGCCCATTATTGCAAAAAATATCGCCGAGCTGCGCCAGCGGGACGGAATGACCCAGCTGGAGCTGGCAGAGCGGCTGAATTATACCGACAAAGCGGTCTCCAAATGGGAACGGGGCGAATCCATCCCCGACGTGACCGTGCTGGTGGAGATCGCCGCGCTGTTCCGGGTGACCCTGGACGACCTGGTAAAGGAGCATACGGTTCTCCCCGCCCCTGCCCAGAGAAAGCATCGCCATAATCGGGGCTTCATCACCGGGATGAGCGTCCTTTTGGTGTGGCTGGTGGCCACGGCCATCTTCGTGCCACTTCTGATCTCCCTGCCCGGGGCGATCCAGATCTATCTGCCCTACGTTTGGGCGGTGCCCGCCTCTATGATCGTATGGCTGGTGCTGAACTCCATCTGGTCTGACCGCCGCCGTAATTACCTGATCATCTCTTTGCTGGTCTGGAGCCTTTTGGCGGGGATCCACCTGACCGTTCTGCCCGCCGCCAATATCTGGCAGATCTACCTCCTGGGCATCCCCGGCCAGATCATCATCCTGCTTTGGTCGAAAGTAAGAATATAATAAGGGGAACTTTTTGAAAAAAGTTCCCCTTATGATCCCCTCAAAAACTTCCAATCTGTCAGGATGAAAGTTTTCGAGGGAGAGTTTAAGAGAGGGAACCTTTTACAAAAGGTTCCCTCTCTTCATTTATTCAATGTTAAAAATCTGTTTGATCTCGTCGTCGATGACCTCAGGGGGCTGTTCCATCAGTTCCGGATGGCGCATCAGGTTCTGGAAATCGTGGAAGGCGATAGCAAAGTAGCTGCCGCCGGCAATCCGTTCGTCCATCACGATGCCCAAGGGCATACATTTTTGGAACTCGATCTCCCCACGTCGACGCTTGGCCACCTCCCGGGTATTACCCATAGAAATAGCCACCGAGGTGGTGCCGAACTCATAAACGTGGTGATAGATGGAGTCGGTACGGATACTGGCCAGGTCGGTGATCACCAGAGAAAGGTGGAACGGGCTCATATCAATAATGCTCTTGGGGAGCATATTATGCCGATCCATCCACTTGAGGATCTTGACCCCGCCCCGGAGCAGACCGGGGGTTCCCAAAAGGATCTTAATGATCTTTTCGGTGCCGTTTTGCGGATCCTGGGAACGGTTGGCTTCGATATATTCATTCAGCCGCCGCTGTACGTCAAAAATGGTATCGGTGGGCTGAAAATAGATCTTGGACATGGTGCCACCGTCGGCCAGGCTTCCCTTTAATACCACCATCCCCACGGCGATCTCGTTGCGGGCGTAGATATTGCTGTTCACCACAAAATGGTTCAGCTTGGGATAGCGGGCAATCATCCGGATATAGGCGGTTAAAATAACCGCCAGCCGGGAGATCTTCATCCCTTCGGCTTGTTTGGCACGGATATATTCCATCATCGGATCGATGGGAATATCCAAGGTGATCATATTCATCGAATCCACACGCTTATCCATTACGTGGGCCGCAACGGTATACATGGGATCCTGATTCTTCAGGCGAATGCCGTCTTTTCTTTTCATAAAATAAAAAATCCCCTTCTATTTTATTACCCCCATTTTACCATAAAGATGTTGATTAATCAAGAAAAAACTGTTATTTTGTCGGTCGAGGGGCATTTTCAAGGAATTTTCTTGCTATTTGATAAAAAATTTGATAGAATATATTATCGATCTATTATCAGGAGAACCTCGTTTTTATGAACCAACTGACACGAAGTCTTTTAATGGTCTTTGCCGCCTTTATCTGGGGCTCGGCCTTCGTTGCCCAAAGTATGGGTGCCGATCTGTTGCCCGCCCTGACCTTCAACGCCTTTCGCTCGCTGATCGCAGTAGGTGCGTTGCTGGCGGTGATCCTTCTTTTTTCCAAAATTCAGAAAAAGCCCTTTTTGCCTGCCAAAGAGAGCCGCAAGGATCTTTTGATCGGCGGCATCTGTTGCGGCGTTGCCCTGACGGTTTCCTCCGGGCTCCAGCAAATGGGGCTGGCAGATACCGACCCGGGTAAGGCCGGGTTCATCACCGCTCTGTACATTGTGCTGGTGCCCATCTTCGGCCTCTTTTTAAAGAAAAAAGCGCCGGGCACCGTTTGGCTCGCCGTGGTTCTGGCGGTGGCGGGGCTGTATTTCCTTTGTATCAAAAAGGGCATCGGCATTGAGACCAGCGACCTTTTGGTGCTGGGCTGTGCCTTTTGCTTCACCGGCCATATTTTGGTGGTGGATCATTTTTCCCAGCGGGTGGATGCCCTTTGGCTCTCCTGCGTGCAATTTATGGTAGTCACCGTTCTTTCTGCCTTCTTCGCCCTGTTCTTTGAGGAACCAGACCTGGGCAATCTGACCGCCTGCCTCTTCCCCCTGTTTTATACCGGCCTGCTCTCCAGCGGGGTGGCCTTCACCCTGCAGATCGTGGCGCAAAAGGGTGCCAACCCCACGGTGGTCTCTTTGATGATGAGCCTGGAATCGGTCTTTTCGGTGTTGACCGGTGCGGTGGTATTGCGTGAGTGGCCAACCGAACGGGAATTTTTAGGCTGTGGGCTGATGCTGGCGGCCATTCTCCTGGCACAGCTGCCTCCCCTCAAAATCTTTAAGAAAAAGAGGTGCTCCCCATGAGTAAGCTCACCTATCTGATCCGGCGGATCGCCGGCTTGAACACCAAGGGTCTTCGGGACCGGGTGGATCAGGTTCACCAGCTGACCGGCCATTCCAAGGCCTATATCCTGGCGGATATGGCGGTCTGCGCCCTGCGGTACGAGGCAGGCTATATCGACTATACCATCTTCGGGATGTACGATATGAGCCACGCCCAGCGCAAGGATATTCTGACCCGAGGCAAAAACACCCGCTACGTCCAGGCCCTGAACAACCGGGCGGATTATCATTATTTTAATAACAAGACCGAGTTCCTCTCCCTTTTCAAGGAGGAATGCGGGCGGGACTCTCTGGATCTTTCCACCGCCGAGGCGGGGGATTTTGAAGCCTTTATCCAAAAGCACCCCCTAATCATGGCCAAGCCGGAATCGGGGCTTTGCGGCAAGGGGATCGAAAAGATCGAAACCCGGGCAGAAAGCGCCGTGACCCTTTATAACACCCTGAAGACCAACGGCCAGACCCTGATCGAAGAGGTGTTGGAGCAAGACGAAGCAGTCAACGCCCTTTATGCCGGCGCCATCAACACGGTACGTCTGGTGACCATCGTGGACGATAACGGCGCTCCCCACGTGGTCTATGCGGCCATGCGGCTGGGCAGCGGCGGTGCCGTGGTGGATAATTTTAACCACGGCGGAATGGTTCTTCCCGCCGACCGGGAGACCGGAAAGCTGATCGGCGTGGCGGTGGACAAGCTGGGGCGCAGCTATGAAGCCCACCCGGACACCGGCATCCCCTTCGACGGCTATCAGCTTCCCCATTGGGAGGCGGCCCTGGCGCTGGTGAAGGAGGCCGCCCAACGGGTACCCTCGGTTCGGTTTGTGGGATGGGATATCGCCCTGACCCCCACCGGCCCCAAACTGGTGGAAGGGAACCATTACCCCGGCCACGATATCTACCAACTGGTGCCCCAAAACCCCAACAAGGAGGGAATGCTGCCGATCTTTGATGCAGTGGTGCCCTACCAAAGCCTGAAAAACCGGATAAAAGCCAAGAAAAAGGCTTGAAAATATTGGCGGATATGCTAAAATAATGTAGTAAATAACTTGAAGGAGTCCTGAAAAATGCTGGATATTAAGTTTATAAAAGAGAACCCGGAACTGGTAAAAGAGAACATCCGGAAAAAGTTCAAGGATCATAAGCTGCCCCTGGTGGACGAGGCCATTGCCCTCCACGAGGAAAAATTGGCCAGCAATCGCCGTGCCGATGAACTGCGGGCCAACCGTAACCGTCTGAGCAAGCAGATCGGCGGCCTGATGGCCAAGGGTCAGCGGGAGGAGGCCGAGGCCGTTAAGGCACAGGTGACCGCCCAGGCCGAGGAACTGGCCGAACTGCAAAAGAAGGAAGCCGAACTGCAGGTCAAGCTCAACGAGGTAATGATGAAGATCCCCAATATGGTGGACGATTCCGTACCCGTTGGTAAGAACGACGAGGAAAACGTGGAAGTGGAGCAGTTTGGTGAAAAGGCCGTGCCCACCTTCGAGATCCCCTACCATACCGATATTATGGCCCACTTTGCCGGCATCGATAAGGAAGCCGCAGGCAAGGTGGCCGGCGAAGGCTTTTATTATCTGATGGGCGATATCGCCCGGCTGCACAGCGCCGTTTTGTCCTATGCCCGTGATTTTATGATCAACAAGGGCTTCACCTATTGCATTCCCCCCTTTATGATTCGCAGCAACGTGGTGACCGGGGTGATGAGCTTTGAAGAAATGGACGCTATGATGTACAAGACCGAGGGCGAAGACCTCTATCTGATCGGTACCAGCGAGCACTCCATGATCGGTAAGTTCATCGATACCATCACCCCCGAAAGCAGCCTGCCTTTGACCCTGACCAGCTATTCCCCCTGCTTCCGTAAGGAAAAGGGTGCCCACGGCATCGAAGAGCGGGGCATTTATCGAATCCATCAGTTCGAAAAGCAGGAGATGATCGTCATCTGCAAGCCCGAGGAGAGCATGGATTGGTTCCATAAGATGTGGAGCTATTCCGTGGAACTGTTCCGCTCCCTGGATATCCCCGTTCGGACCTTGGAATGCTGCACCGGCGACCTGGCCGACCTGAAGGTGAAATCCTACGACGTGGAAGCCTGGTCTCCCAAGCAACAAAAATATTTTGAGGTTTGCTCCTGCTCCAACCTGGGCGATGCCCAGGCCCGCCGCCTTGGCATCCGTGTAAAGGGTGAGGACGGCAAGAAATATTTAGCCCATACCCTGAACAACACCGTGGTGGCACCCCCCAGAATGTTGATCGCCTTCTTGGAAAACAACCTGGAATTTGACGGTGAAAAGTTCAGCATCCGTATTCCAGAGGCCCTGCGCCCCTATATGGGCGGTCAGACCGTCATCAAAGAAAAATAATGTTAAAAGCCCGATTCATAAGGGCTATGCTCTGAAGGACAGTAAAAAAGGAAGCACGAAGTTTTCGTGCTTCCTTTAATTTTGTCTTATACCGTAACAATCAGGACATTTAGGCGCCCAAATGTCACTTGTCAGGAGAGCCTAAAACCCTTTTCTAAACAAATATCATCTATTCGATAAATTGGAATTTGTCTTATTGTCAAATCAATTTGAATTTAAAGGTCTATGTACATAATTGTTGATGAAGTATGGAAACCCACTCTTTCATACAAAGGAATTGCTTTCATATCTGCGGAATTGAGTATTGTTTTAATTCCAGATTTTTTGCCTTCTTCAATAAGGTATGTAAGCAGTTTTTCCATATAC
>JAZQAR010000009.1:0-21600 GCA_045545315.1 Eubacteriales bacterium
GGTAGCCGCTGCGCCCGAGATCAACCTGGGCGTTACCCTGCTGGCAACCCAGTTCACTGAAGAAGAGGATAGCTTTGATGAACTGTATGATCAGGATGCGGAATACGCCTATAGCGTCAGCACCGGTGATGAATTGAGTAAGGCGATCAAAAAGGGCGGAAACATCATTCTGGAAAAGGATATCGCCATTGATAAGGCGCTTGTTGTTAAGAATGACGTTACGATCAATCTGAACGGCCACGACCTGAATGCAACGATGTCCGATGATCTTTACGGAAAGGTTACTTATCTGTTCTATTGTTATAAGGGCGCGGAGCTTTCTTTCATCGGTGACGGCAACGTAAATCTGAATAAGGGCGTTGGCAATCTGGTTTGGTGCACCGGTAGCGAATATCCCGAAAAGGGTCAGCCGGCGGATGGCTCCACGGTCAACATTTACGGCGGTAACTGGGTGCAGGATTCTGCTGACTTTGATGCAAGCATCAATGCCAATTACTGCGAGGGTATTTATGCTAACCGCGCCGGGATCATCAACATCTACGGCGGTACCTTTAAGTGGAACACCGTTCCTCAGTATACGTTGAACGAAAGCCGGAACGGTGTTATCACCGTGTACGGCGGTACCTTTATCAATTTTGATCCCAGAAACGGGAACGACGCTAATTATGTGGCGGCAGGCTACAAGGTAATTACCGAAACCCAGGCAAACGGCGATATCTGGTATACCGTTGTTGCTGAATAATTTAATTATTAAGCCCGTCCTATCCCCTGCGGGGGATAGGCGGGAATCAAAGGGCATAAGCCCGCCTTGTGCCCTTTGATTGCTGAAGGATTCAGTAAGCCCGCCTCCCGCGTTAGGTCAACGGTCAGCGTGAGAACGGGAAATATTTCCCAACGTTGGCGCCATTTGAAAAGGAGGTCATGAAAAATGACAAAGCAAAAGTCGACCAAGCGTGCTCTGCTGTTGAGCGCACTGTCTTTGCTGCTATGTGTTTCGATGCTGATCGGAACCACCTATGCTTGGTTTACAGACAGCGTAACGTCCGGGAACAATAAAATCGTTGCCGGTAATCTGGACGTGGTTCTTGAGTACAAGAACGATTGGAACGATCCCTGGACCGTTGTGGAAGAGACCACAAAGGTTTTTGATCAGAACGCTCTTTACGAGCCCGGTTATACTGAGGTCGTATATCTGCGGGTATCCAATGCCGGTTCCCTGGCTTTGAAGTATAAGCTGATGGTAGACATCGCAAGCGAGAAGGGCTCCACCAACGTGCTGGGTGATCCGTTCAAGCTCTCCGAGCATCTGCAGATTGGCTCTTACGTGCAGGATGAATACGTTGGCGGCTTCAACTATGCGGATATTTTAATGCCGAGTATGTTTGGTAGCCGTAAAAGCGCTCTTTCCAACGTTACCCTGAACAAGATTTCCGAGGCAGACAGCGTTGTGGCAGTTGACCGTCCCGTTTTTGCCGACGATGAGTCCGCCCAGGTGCTGGCATTGGTGCTGACCATGCCCACCACCGTTGGGAACGAAGCAAACTACGATGCAACGGTAGCCGCTGCGCCCGAGATCAACCTGGGCGTTACCCTGCTGGCAACCCAGTTCACTGAAGAAGAGGATAGCTTTGATGAACTGTATGATCAGGATGCCAATCTTGATTTCACCCCCGTTTCCAACGTCAACGAGTTAAAGGTCGCTCTTGCGAACAAAGAACCCAATATCGTATTTACCAAGAACATCGAAACCGCAGAAACACTGAACGTTGACTATGCAGCCAATATTGACGGCAACGGCTTTGTTCTGAAACGTGCAGACGGTTTCACCGGCACGGTATTCACTGTTAAGGCAAACGCAACCTTAACAACGACGGATATTGTTGTTGACGGTGGCGCAGTTTGGAGCGGTCCTGCTGATCCCACACTCGGCCGTGGTATCACAAACAGCGGTGTAACCGCAACCGGTAATTTAATTAAAACCGAGGGCAACGGAAGCATTGTTTTGAATGAAGGAACCGTTCTGCAAAACAACGTCGGTGCCCATGCCGTTTATCTTGATCACGGGAGCAAAAAGGGTTCGTTGACCTTGAACGGTGCCCAAATTATGAATAACCAATCCGATTCCGGTGCCATCTGGGGCGGCGGTGCAATCACCGTCAATGAAGGCTCCAAGATCAACGGGAACAGCTCTACCGGTTCGGCGGGCGCAATCCGAATGGTCAGCTCTTGTAACCTGACCGTGAACGGCGGCGAAATCAACAATAACCGTGCTGCCGGCGATGGCGGTGTTATCTGGGGATACGGTGCCTCTAAATATAATTTCAATGGCGGCGAATTTGCATACAATGAAGCTGCCGGAACGGGCGGCGTGATCTATACCGGTAATTACTCTGCCATCAATATTGGCGGCGATTTTGAAATGCACGATAACAAGGCTGCCAACTCCGGTGCGATCCGTTTAACGGATCATACTTCAATAAATATGGTCGGCGGCAAGGTTTATAACAATACCCAGAACGGCGAATCGAATGCCTTTAATACCTGGAATAACTCGATCAGTATTACCGGCGGTGAAATCTCCGACAATTTTTCCTACGTTGGAGGGCTTGCCTTGACGATCGGTGAGGCAAAGATTGACGGTGTGATCGCATATAATCTTTCCACCAATCATAACACGGCTTACCTCGCAGAAAAGTTTAATTCGTTTAAGTTCACCGTAAATGAAGCAAGTGCGAATTTTGCAGCCTTCAACTTTAAGCCTGCGGCAGGATATACCTACACCGAAGGCGATGAAGCAAAGTTGATTTGTATGAACGAAGGCTACGAAACTTATTGGGACGCTACAACCAAAACCTTCCGTTTAAAAGCAAAATAATCGTTTAAATAAATTTAGCCCGTCCTATCCCCTGCGGGGGATAGGCGGCAATCAAAGGGCATAAGCCCGCCTTGTGCCCTTTGATTGCTGAAAGATTCAGTAAGCCCGCCTCCCGCGTTGAGCCAACGGTCAGCGTGAGAACGGGAGATATTTCCCAACGTTGGCAAAATTTAAAAAGGAGGTCATTGAAAATGACAAAAACCAAAAGCACCAAGCGTGCTCTGTTGGTGAGCGCACTGTCCTTGCTGCTGTGCGTATCGATGCTCATCGGTACCACCTATGCATGGTTCACCGATAGTGTTACCAGCATGAACAACATCATCAAGTCCGGTAACTTGGATGTTGAGCTGGAATACTACGACGGTGATAGCTGGGAAAAGGTTACTGCTACCACCAACGTATTCGAACAGAACACCCTTTGGGAGCCCGGTCATACCGAAGTGGTATACCTGAAGGTTTCCAACCTGGGCACCCTGGCTCTGAAGTATAACCTGGGTGTAAACATCGTGGACGAGATCGAATCCATCAACGTAGACAACAAGGCTCTGCGTCTTTCCGACTACATTGAATTCGGTGCCATCGACGGCGTGGAAACCCCCTACGCTAATCGTGAGGCTGCCCGTAAGGCTGTTACCGATGCCAAGATCCTGTCCACCGGTTATACCAAGGCCGGCGAAATGGAAGCCGGTGAAGCTGCTGAGTACGTAGCACTGGTTGTTTATATGCCCGAGACCGTTGGGAACGAAGCCAACTATAAGACCGGCGAAGTTGCTCCTCAGATCACCCTGGGCCTGAACCTGATGGCTACCCAGTTTACCTCTGAAGAAGATAGCTTCGACAATCAGTATGACGCTGCTGCTGAGTATGCGGCAAACACTATGCTGAAGGATGTAGCTGCTGTTGCAGCCGGCGAAACTGCAACCGTTAAACTTGAAGGTGATGGTTATGTCGTAATCAATGAGGGCAATGCCATCGGCGCTAAAGTTGCAGGTGACGTTACACTTGACTTGAACGGCAAGACTTTGTTCGTTAAGTTTGACGATGGCGACGCACATATGTCCCTGTTCAATATCGTCAAAGGCGGTAAGCTTACCGTAACCGGTAACGGTACAATCGAAGTGCTTTCCGGCAAAAACGAAAGCAAGGTAACTGCAATCTTCAACAATACCTCCGGTACGTTGGTGATTGAAAACGGTACCTACAAGATGGATGTTAAGACCTATGCAGAGGGCTCTTTGATTCCTACCATCATTGATAACAACGGCAACGCTGCAGGCGCTACCACCACAATCAACGACGGTACCTTCTACCACACTCGCAATATGTTCCGTAATTTCCCGTCCAATAATGGGATTACTCAATTGACGATCAACGGCGGTACCTTTAATGGTAAGGAAGACGACTGGGCAGCGATCTGGAATCAGAAGGCAAGTGCCTCCACCAACGAGGGGCAGAGCCTTATCACCGTTAACGGCGGTACTTTCAACTATGTTGAAATCGACAATGAATTCAATACCGGTGTAACTATCGCTGATGGCGTTGTAGTTCCTGTTCCTGTTTCCAATGCAGCCGGCTTGCAAACTGCTATCGAGAATGCAACCGCCGGTGACACCATCGCTCTGGTGAACGATGTTACCGTAAGTGATGCCCTCACAATGAACAAGAGCTTTACCTTGGATCTGAACGGTAAGACCTTGTATATGAGCACCACTGATGATTCCAAAATCAGCAGCGCAGCGAATGTTATCATTAAAAACGGTAATGTAGATATCAGCGGTGTTAATTTCACCGAATATAACGGTATTTTCAACATTACGGGTGGCGCTGCTAATACACTGACTGTTGAAAACGTTAACTTCTATGGTGATGGATTTACCAGCTACAGCGTATTTTGGATTGCAAAAGCTAGTTCGGGCATTAACACTTTGAACTTGATTGATTCTAAGTTTGAATTGAAGAACGAAGCATATGCCAGTGGCGGCTTTATCAAGCATCCTTCCGGTGGCGAAAACTGCTCTGCTATTAACATTACGAACTCTGTTCTCGACTTCGAAAACGTAACCCGTCTCTTCCTGTACGGTGCTTACAACATTAAGGATTCCGAGATCAGCTTCGTTGATACTACTGGTGAAGCAAACGGTCTCCGTCAGGGTCAGTTCACCATTGACAATTCCAAGATTACGATCAGTGGCGGCGACAAGGGTATCAGCCCGAGATATGCAGACACCGTTATCAAGAATGGTTCTGTTGTTACCATCAATAACACAAAGGGTAACGATGTTATCTTTGAATACGACTTTGATGTTGTTGTAGACAGCAGTTCCACATTTACCTACGGTACCACATCCGGTACCGCTGGCGGTCAGGTAATTGATAACTAATTCTTTCTAAAGCCCGTCCTATCCCCTGCGGGGGATAGGCGGCAATCAAAGGGCATAAGTCCTGCATTTATGCCTTTTGATTGCCGAAATGGCAATGAAGGAGAAAAAATATATGAACGATACCCTAAAAAAAGTATGGAATATCGTCACCACCGTATTGGTGGTATTGATGGTGCTTTGCGCTGTGTTCCTGATGGGCGCACGGCTGCTGGGTTACCAATGCTACACCGTTATTTCCGGCAGTATGGAGCCTGAATTCAGCGTAGGCGACCTGCTGTACGTGAAGAGTGTGGACGTCAACACCATTAAAGAGGGCGACCCCATCACCTTTATTCTGAACGAGGATCTGGTGGTGGCCACTCACCGGGTGGTTCGTGTGGATGCCGAAAACCAGCGGTTTTATACCAAAGGTGACGCCAACCAGATCGAGGACCGGGACCCCGTCCATTTTAAAAACGTGATCGGCGTTCCCAAGTTTTCCATCCCCAAGCTGGGCTACGTTTCTGATTTTGTTCAGCACCCGCCCGGAATGTATATCACCATCGGGATCGGTGTACTTTTGATCCTGTTGGTCTTTTTACCGGATATGCTGGCCAAAAAGAAACCGGAGGAGGATCCCGAACTTGCCTCTGTGCAGGGCGAGATCGATACCGCCTCGGAAGAAAACGAGCGCCTGAAGGCCGAGCTTGCGCAGCTCCGTGCCGAGATGGAGAACAAGAAGAAAGAATGATTTCTCATTCGTGCTTGTTTATAGCAAGGAATTCCGACAAGCATGAATTTGGAATAGAATCTTGAAGAAAGGAGGACACACAAAATGAAGATGAATAAGAAAAAGGTATTTGTGGCAGCCATTGCCCTGTGCCTGATCGCAATTCTCTCTATGGGTACTTTGGCTTGGTTCAACGCTACTGATGACGTTACCAACACCTTTAAGGTGACCACCGACGAGAATAACACTGATCCCGAATTCACCGTAAAGGTTAGCGAGACTGATCTGGACGGGAACCCCACCGAGGACGGTGTTACTTATTACGACGTGGTTCCCGGCGACGTTATTTCCAAGGATCCTAAGGTTACCAACACCGGTGACTATACTCAGTGGATCCGTGTAGCCGTTACCATGACCAAGGCTGCCGAATGGAAGCAAAGCGGTGGTTCTTTGGCCTTTACCGATATCTTTAGCGGTTCTACCTACGGTCTGCTTGCAGACGTTGGCAATGCTGCTAAGACCTGGTTGCTGGTTGAAGATGCCGTTACCCCCGATGCCAATGGCAATGCCGTTTGGTACCTGTACCTGAACAGAGAACTCCCCGCCGATGATTTTGAATTGGTATTCGACAAAGTGAAGATCGACGAAGACTTCACCTTTGAAGAGGCTAACACCGTTATGGGCGGCGAATTCAACGTAACCGTTAAGGCTGACGCTGTTCAGCGCGACAACACCGGTAACAATGCCATCGAAGCCTTCAATACTGTTGGCTGGCCCGCCGGTACTGCGTTTGTTGACAAGGACTAATCCGCAACAAACAAAATTCCACCGCCTTCGCCCGTCGGCGTGCGGAGGCGGTGGAAAATCCTCAAACGCCGAACTTCAATAGGAGATAAAAGCAATGATGAAAACCAAAAGCACCAAGCGTGCTCTGCTGGTGAGTGCACTGTCCTTGCTGCTGTGCGTTTCTATGCTCATTGGTACCACCTATGCTTGGTTTACTGATAGTGTTACCAGCATGAACAACATCATCAAGTCCGGTAACTTGGATGTTGAGCTGGAATACTATGATGGTGATAGCTGGGAACCTGTTACTGCTACCACCAACGTGTTCGAAGAGAACACTCTTTGGGAACCCGGTCATACCGAAGTGGTATACCTGAAGGTTTCCAACAAGGGCACCCTGGCTCTGAAGTATAACCTGGGTGTAAACATCGTTGAAGAGATCGAATCCATCAACGTAGCCGGCGAGGCTCTGCGCCTTTCCGAGTATATTGTGTACGATGCCATTGACGATGTTAAAACTCCTTACGCTAATCGTGAGGCTGCCCGTAATGCTGTGACCGAAGCTGAAGTTGTGAAGCTTTCTGCAGGTCATACCAAAGCCGGTAGCATCGAAGCTAAGGGCGAAGATCAGTACGTAGCTCTGGTTGTTTATATGCCCGAGACCGTTGAGAACGATGCCAACTATCGCACCGGCGAGGTTGCTCCTCAGATCACCCTGGGCCTGAACCTGTTGGCTACCCAGTACACCTATGAAAAAGATAGCTTCGACGAGAAGTATGACGAGAACGCTCTGTTCAACGGCATCCCCTCTGCCCGCGTAACCAAACTGGCTAAGATGCCTACCGTGAATTCCTTTTTTAACCCTGAAAATGCATACACTTTGGACGTGGGTTACGTTTTCGAGACTACCGAGGATGAAGACGCTGCTAAAAAGAACGACCGTCGCTTCTGGCATGCTGACTTCGTTGCAACCCTGGATAAGGAAGTTATGGCCTCCGATCTGGGCCTGTGGGGTAAGTACGCCGGCTATGATATCGCATTCGAATTGGATGCTAAGGGTGATCAACCGATCCCCGCTAACACTCCCATTCGTATGCTGGAACTGGCAGGCGGCTCTATGAACTACCAAGAACTCTGCGAAGACGTTAAGAAGTTCTCTTGCGGTGCTTTCGCCGTAGATCAGGCTGCTATGGAAGGCGTTACCATGACCGTTGAACTGCGCCTGTTTGAGACCACCGCCGATCCCAATACCGATTCCGGTAGCAAGAACATTGAAACCGGTAAGTATGAGACCATCGGTAAGTATTCTTACACCTTCGGTGCTAAGAAAGTTGGCTCTGCCGAAACTTTGGCCGCTGCTATCGAAAAGGGCGGCGATATCGTTTTGGCAGATGATGTTGTTGTAAATTCCACCATGACCGTTCCTTCGGGCAAAACGGTTACGTTGGATCTGAACGGAAACGACATCAGCTATGCTGTGAGTAACAGCGGTGCCTCTGCAATCATCGACAACCGCGGTAATTTGGAGATTGTTGGTGAAGGGACCATCTCCTTTGTTGCTGAGAATCCCGACCTACAGGCAATCCCTTCTTACGCTACCAACACGATTACCAACGAGGCTACCTTAGTCATCGGCGAAGGTGTTGTCGTTACCAACGAGAGTGACGGCGGTGCGAGCTACGCTGTTGATAACAAGGGTGTGTTCACTCTGGACGGCGGTACTCTGATCGGTAAGCGTTGCGCTCTGCGTATCGCAAAGTACAATCAGGATAACGTTAAGTTCACTATGAAAAGCGGTCTTGTAAAGGGTGCGACTCCGGCTTGGATTCAGTTGCCCAGTTCCAATGCATCCGTTGCTCCTACCATCGACGTAGTCATCGACGGCGGTACCTTTGAGACCACCAAGGCTACCTCTGCGGATAACAACATTCTGTATACCTATTCCTATGGCAACAGCCACGCCAACACCTCTATCACCATTAACGGCGGTGAGTTCCTTGGCGGTACTGTTTCCATCGGCAGCGGTTATAATAAGGTCGATGCTCCCACTTTGACTATCACCGGCGGTACGTTTGAATACGACGTGCTTCAGTGGCTTGAAAACGACGAATATCAAGTTCGTTACTCAGCAAATATGTAGTTTCACAAAAAGTCCGACCTATCCCCTTCGGGGGATAGGCGGCAATCAAAGGGCATAAGAGATCCGCTTTTATACCCTTTGATTGCCGAATGTAAAATATTTGGAAGGAAATAGGGAAAAATGAAAAAGACAAAAACAGCATTGAGCCATAGCGCCATTGCCTTGCTGCTGTGCATTTCGATGTTCATCGGCTCGACGTTCGCTTGGTTCACAGACAGCGTGACCAGCGGGAATAACATTATTACCGCCGGTAACTTGGATCTGGAAATGTATTGGACCGATGACCCGGATAGCGGGAATTGGTACAACGTGGAGGAAGACGGCCACAATACCATTTTCAGCTATGACAATTGGGAACCGGGCTACACCGACGTGAAGTATATTAAGTTGGTGAACGCCGGTAAACTAGCGTTGAACTATAACCTCACCCTGACCCCGCAAAACGGCGTGGGTAAGCTGGCAGAGGTGATCAACGTTTACTTTGCCGAGGGCGCCGTGGCTTTGGAACAGCGCTCCGACCTGAAAAAGCTGAAGGCCATCGGCCTTTTGAACACCGTTCTGAACGGTGGCGCCACCGCAGACGGTACTCTGCTGGCGGCTGACCAAACCAGCCCCCTGCATCCCTCCGGCGAGGTCGTAATGACCGTGGCCATGAATATGCTGACCACCGCCGGTAACGACTATATGAACGAGGATGCCGGCCTGTTCTCCATCACCGCCCTGGCAACCCAGGCTCCCTTCGAGAAGGATTCCTTCGGCGATGATTACGACGTGAACGCAGAATTTCCCGCCATCCTGACCAACGGCACCGCCACCGGCGCCGTGACCCCCGTTGACGGCAAGGTGCCCGCAGGCGGCGTGACCCTGACCGGCGAAAATATCTCTGCCTTCGTGCCCGAGGGCGTTGTGCTGGAAGACGGCGTGAAGGAACTGACCCTCACCGTCACCCCCCTGAAGAACACCACCAGTGATATCACCACCGTCAATAACGAGATCCTGATCCCCGTTGACGTACATATCAAGGGTGTGGACGATTCCAATACCGTACCCATCGTGATCGACCTGGGCGAGGTTCTGCCCAAGTACCTGAATATGGGTAACTATCGCCTGTTCCACGTGGAAGACGGCACCAATAACGAAATGACCCTGGTGGACGGCAAGGCCAACCTCACCGCCCATAACCAGTTCACCTACGAACCCCTCACCGGCGCCGTCAGCGTTGCTATGGCCTCCTTCTCCGAGGTTGCTTTGCTTGCGGATCCCGCAAACGGCTGGAATGGGGAATATGATGATTCCTGGTATGATGCTGATGCCGCCGAGTTGACGATTCTCAACGCTGACCAGTTTGTTACACTTGGCGCTATCGTTGGCGGAATGAAGTTTACTGTAAACGAAGTAGAAAAACAGTATGATGCAGACTCTTTTGATGGTCAAACCATAAAACTTCTTTCCGATATCAATCTTGCAGATAATTATGATGCAAATAATCCCAATGTAATTTTATATCCCGTTGGTTATTACAACACTGACTATACCTATGCTAAAGATGAAAATGCCACCAAAGGAGTTACCAGCGGCTTTAAACCTTTCGAAGGTACCTTTGACGGTAACGGTCATACCATCGCCAATATCTATCAAAATACCTGGGAAATGAAGGGTGACCATGAATGGTATGCTCCTGAAGCTCAATACTACCGTGACGGTATGGGTCTGTTTGGTAAGGTTTACGGCGGTACTGTTAAAAACCTTACCGTTGATAACTTTGAGTCCGACGGTGAAATTACTACCACCGGATGTATTGCTGCTTATGCCGACGGCGCAACCTTCGAGAATATCGCTATCACCAACTGTAATCCTCGTGTTTACAATATCGGTAACGGCGGTATCGCCGGTTGTGTGGGTTGGTATGCAAAAGATGCAAATTTAAAAACCACCTTTAAAAATATTACGGTAGATAACTCCAATACGATCTCTGCTTTGTGGGGTTCTTACGACGTTGCTTGCGGCGGTATTGTGGGTCAGTATTATCCCACCAGCGGGCAGACCTCTGCCGGTACTCCTAAAAATGCGGGTATTGACTTCGTTAACTGCCACGTTGCCGCAGTAATGGACGTTTATAACGACGTTTGCGCCAACTACCAGTATTATGCATACCGCTATGCCGGTATGATGATCGGCTCTATTCGTGAGAATCTGCCTGCAGATGCAAATGGCCATATCTATCCTAATATGGACGGCATCACCGCAACGGGTTGTACCGTTCATTATGATAGTTGGAATGATTATTACTACTGTGAATTGGTAGCTAATTCCAAGGCTTCTTATACCCACGACCATCAGTTCAGCCGCTTGGTAGAAGTCAAGTCGGTTAGTGGAACAAACATTACTCCTCTTGAAGGCAAGCCTTTCACTGTTCCTACCAGTGGCAGATACAACTATGTTGTTGTCGATTATACTAAGGGTCATGGTACCGATAATGCAACCTGCTATCACTTTGTGGATGGAAAGGTTCATAATCACGACGACTATGACGGCGATGGCAAGGAAGACTACGAAACCGTAAATGGTGAAAGCATCCGTGTGGAAGATCATCGCCATATCTATCTGCCCTTCAGCCAGCTCTTTACCGGCTACGGCTGGGGTGTTAGCAGCAAGGGTATAACAGATTTTGCTGGCATTAGTACCATCAATATTGATGAGGTTGATACCAAAGATTCTGTAGAAAAATTCGAGAGTAAATTCACTGGCGATTTCCTCTACCGTGTAGGTAATAAAAATACTGTTACCGTTGGTAGTCTGTTCAAATACAAAGACAGTGTTGCGGAAGAAGATAAGAATGGTTCAGGTGTTGTTGTTTCTGTTGAAAAAGTCGACGAAAACATGACTGTGGGTGGCACCTTTACCGCAAATACGAGCGATTGGACCAAGGGAACGATTCAATTTAGTAATACAGGTGTAGTTAAGGTTACAATCCAAGACTATAAATTCTGTACGCCTACTGTACTGTATTTGGAAGTCGTAGATGCAACCAATGCTACTACGGCTGCTTCAGCTACTTCGAATAACATTGTTCTTTTAAACAATGTTTCAGGCTCCTTCAGTGTGTCCAATAATCACACTCTTTACGGAAACGGATTTACTGTAACTCTGCCCACTAGTTATGAGGCAAAAAGCACAGCTGGTTTCGTCGGCTATATTACCATGAACAATGGTAACTTAGACAATGTTCGTATTGAGGGCCCTGTATATCCTGTAATGAATATCTACCAAAGCCAGTCTATCAATAACGAGACTCAGAAAGAAGAGTACTTCTATAACAGTATTCTGATTAATGGTGGCAACTGCACCATCAGCAACTCCTATATCTCGGGTTCTCGTACAGCTGTTTGTATTCGTGGCGGCAATAATGTAGTGGTCGAAAACACTACTTTGTCTGGTGGTGCATTCGCTAATATGCAGGTTGCTGGCGTTAATTCTTTGGTGTTGCGCAATTTGACCACTGTACAGGAAGATGTGACCGACACCTATGGCAAGGGCGTTACTGCTCACGGTATGGGTATTTATGTAGATTCTTCTGTCGCCAACATTACTATTGAAGGCTCTTTGGATCAGTACAACTGGTTATCCTACGACCAGTGGAAATCTATCGTTGGAACTTACGAAAGTTTCTTCCCCGCTTTCTTTAGTGATTCTAAGTTTGAGCCCTACCAAGGCAAACGAGACAACACTACTTATGTGAATATTGCTTTTGTATTCGCTTGTGATTGGAATGCAGCGAAGTTGAATGTTGAAAATCAAACGAGCAAACTGCCTTACCAAAAACTAGACGGCATTACAATTAAAACGCCTGAGGGTAGTGTGACTGGTGGAGTTTATTCTGTTGCTAATCAAAAGACTGTAACAGATGATATGTATTATGCACCGAGTTATAAGTCTATCGGATATAATCCGGTCGCACCTACTTTTGATTGGGATAACTCTGTTAACCATGATGATAATGATGATGCAAATGCTAACGATAGTTACTGCGTCTACAACCAAGACACAGGTGTTATGTCTATTGGCCTTACTGGTGACAAAACTTTGAATTTGTCTGGTGTAAGCATCACTAAAGGCGGTGCACCCATCAACTATACCGCTTATCTGAATGGCAACAAAATTTCAGGTAATACGGTAACTATCACTGCTGATGCCGGAACGACTCAGACATTAACGTTCAATGTCGCACTAGATGGCAAAGGTTATGATAAGAACGGCAATGTTATTTCCGGTAACATGGAATATGTATGGAATGTTACTCTTGAGGTCGCAACACTATCTTACCCTGCACCGGAATGGGCAATTGAGAACAACAAACCTGACACAAGCAACTGTTATTATGTATATTATTCATCCAGCAAAGGATATGGTGAAGCCATTCCAATTTATGATGGCATTGTTGTAAAGTATTATGATGCAAACGGTATATTGCAGACCAAAGATTTCTCTGATACCATCGCCGAACTCAAAGGCACAGGCGAGATGTGGAATTTGAACGAGGAGTTGGTTTATGAGGTTGATGGATGCAAACTTACGATGAAGGTTACTGGCAAATTTAAATCTGGCGTTACCGGATTATATTTCACATCATATAGTGACTACACATACGTTTATCCTGCCGATTTGAAGAACGATAACTGGGTAAGACCTAATACAACCAAATATGCTTTTGATGTCTTTGTTGAATATACTTTTACCGATCCGCATGGTTTGAGTACTCCTAAAACCACCGTAAACTGGTATGCTGCCGCTGGAGAAACCGAAAAAACTTGTCAGTGGCAAACCTTTGACGGTGACAATGGTAGTAAAGATGAAGGTTGTGTCACCCCTGATACCCTGGTAACTCTTGCTGACGGAACTCAAAAACGGATTGATGCAGTAAGTTATACCGATCAATTGCTGGTTTGGGATTTCCACAAAGGTGAATACGTTGCAATGCCCAGCATCGTTATTCGCAATCATGGCGAAGGGCTTTACAATGTTTTGACCCTTAAGTTCAGCGATGGTACGGACATTGACGTTATTGCAGAACACGGGTTCTTTGATAAAAAACTCAATGAATTTGTGATGATTGACGAGAAAAACGTCGCCGATTATCTTGGTCATGAATTTATAAAATCGGCTGATACTGAATCCAGTGTGACGTTGGTTGATTATTCGATTCGTAAGGAACAAACAGAGGCATGGTCTATTCTGACAGCCGGTCATTATAACTGCGTGCTTGCAGATATGCTTACCTTGACTCCCAACGTTATCGGCGGAAACTACTTTATGCCTTTTGAAGTTGGCGAAAATATGACGTTTGATCTGGAAGCAAAACGGGCTGATATTGAGAAATACGGTCTCTTTGCTTATGAAGAATTCGCCGATTACGTTACCGAAGAACAATTTTATGCGCTTAATGCACCTCAAGTAAAGGTTGCAGTAGGCAAGGGAATCATCACAATGGAGCAATTGTTCCAAATCATCGAAGAACTTATTCCTAAAAACTAACCCCCGCCGACCCAAGCCCTTCGGGGCTTGGGCGGCAACCAAAAAATATAAACTGCGGTTTATATTTTTTGCTTGCTGAATGGCTATTACCCTAAAAGAAAAGGAGGACAATATGTTGGGCAAGATCAAATTAAAAATCTTTGTTGTGGCGCTTGCGGCGGCGATGATGGCCTTTGTCAGCACCTCAACTCTTGCGTTCTACTCAACTGTCGGAAAAGCCACTAACGTTGTGACCTCCGGAAACATCCAATTTATCATCCACGAAAAGACCGACCAGGGAACCGAGTTCCCCCGGGAGGGCGTTTATATCGTGCCCGGGGACGTGGTCTCCAAGCAGGTCAGCATCGAAAGCGACTGCCAGCACCCCTTCTATCTGCGGGTGAAGGTGGTTTACGGGGTGGATTCCCAGGAGCTTTCTGCCGAGGATTGCTTTAAACTGAACATCAACGAGGAGCATTGGGCGCTGCAGGACGGCTGGTATTACTACAAGGGCATTGTGGAGCCCGGCCAGACCACCCCCAACGTCTTCTCTCACGTGGAGATCGTGGGCTCCAAGATGCATAACAGCTATCTTGGCAAGACCCTGCAACTGACGGTCGTTGCCCAGGCTGTACAAAGCGAGAACAACCCCATCACAGACGGTAACACCTATACCGCCTCCGGTTGGCCCAAGGAATAAGGAGAGTATAGATGAAGAAATTATTGACGATACTGGTTGTGTGCGTAGTAGCCCTTTGCTCCGTTCTGCCCGCCTTTGCGGCAGAGGGCAAGGTGACCTATAGCGGCAACGCCGGGAACTTTGTTTTTGAGCCGGGCAGTGAATACTCCCTGACCGACCTGTTCCCTAACTTTAAGGGCGTGATGCCCGGTGATCAGCTGACCCAGCAGATCACCGTAAAGAACAATGCGGATAACAAGGTCAAGGTGAAGATCTATATGCGCTCTTTGGGCGCCCACGAAGATTCTGTCGCCTTCCTTTCTCAGCTTGGCCTGAAGGTGGCCAAAAGCGCAGAGAACGAGATGGCCTATATGTTTGACGCCGCCGCCAACGAGACGGCCCAGCTCACCGATTGGGTGTGCCTTGGCACACTGTATTCCGGGGGCGTGGTCAACCTGGACGTGACCCTGAACGTGCCCGTGGAGCTCCCCAACGAGTTCCAGAACAGCATCGGCTATCTGGATTGGGAATTTATGGTTGAAGAATTCCCCATCGAGTCCGATGACCCGCAACCGCCCGATACCGGGGATCATTCCCGCACCGGCCTTTGGATCGCCCTTCTGGGCGGCTCCCTGGCGCTGATGCTGATCCTGCTGCTCTGGCGGAAAAAGGATAAGAAAGAAGAGCAAATTACCGAGCGCTGAACAAGGAGGACCCAGGCATGAAATCCCAAGCAAAACAAAAACGAAAAAGAATCATATTAGCCCTGACCATGGTCTTCCTGTTGGTGTGGGGGATCCTTGGTACCGGTGCCTCCCTGGCGTGGTTCACCGATACCTCCACCGAGATCAACAACATTTTCCACTTTGCGGATTTTGATCTGGAGGTTTCCCACCGCCTGGAGGACGGCACTTGGGAAGAGGTGGATAGTCAAACCAAGATCTTCGACGACGAAGCCTTGTACGAGCCCGGCTACGTGCAGGTCGTTTACCTGAAGGTCAAGAACAACGGCACCGCACCCTTTAACTTCTATACGGCGGTCAATGCCAACGGCGGCGCCCCTGTTACCAACGTACTGGGCGGTACCTTCCTGCTTCAGGAATATCTGAAGTTCGGTATCACCACCACCGATTCCGAGGCCGCCATGGACGCCAGCGTTGCCAACCGTGACGTGGCCGTGACCGTGGCTGATATGCCTTTGCATAACTATTACGAGACCGGAACCTTTGAATTGGCCGGCGGCGCTACCAAGTACATCGCTTTGATCGTGCGGATGCCCAAGGAAGTGGGCAACGTGGCCAACTATCGCGGCAACGATATCCCCAAGGTCGAGCTTGGTATCACCGTGAAGGCTGATCAGATCCAAAAATAACAGTATTTAGATCCATTGAAAGGAGGATGATCGGGTGAGAAAACTGTATAACGAGTTTTTCCATATCCCAAAACACGGGAAAATACGTGATAAAGTGATGCTGACACGTGTTGTGATGGCCGCTATCGTCATTTTGATGTGTTTGGTTGTCATGAGTGTTTCCGCATATGCCTATTTTTCTTGCAATATCACCTCCAGCTCCAGCTTAATTAAGGTGGCCCATTTTGAAACCTCCGTTTCTGTTACAGCCACCGATTCAAACGGCGAAGCTGTTGATATTATCCCCGAAACCAAAGATAACCAAACCCATACCGCAACCATGAAAGCAGGGGTCTATAACGTGACCCTCACTCTTAACCCCGATAACACCGCCAAGACTGGCTTTATGATCCTGACCGCAGAAAACTGCAACGAAACTTACCATACCCAGCAGCTTGGGAAGGATTCCGTTGCCCAGGGGGGCGAAACCAAGGAATTTACCTTTGAATTGACTGTTACGGACGATACCGTGGTGGAGTTTGTCTCCTGCTGGGGGACTTCCTCCTATTACGATGATTATGCGACAAACGGCGATCAGGAACCCCTCTATATTACCGATGGCGAACATATCAAAATGGCCGTGAACGGGATCCAGGATCTTTCCACCAACGAACCCACGGCCGATGAACCTTCGACCGACGAGCCCGGGGTTAGCGAACCCGGGGTTAGCGAACCCATAACCGATGAGCCTTCGACCGATGAACCCGGGGTTAGCGAACCCGAGGTTAGCGAACCCATAACCGATGAGTCCGGGGACACCGAAACAGACCCGGCTGATCCTGCGGATCCTGAGACCGAAACCGAAACCCCGGAGACCCAGCCCACCATCGATGGCACTGAATCCAACGGGGAGACCACCCCAAGCGTATAACAAAATAAAAATCCTGCCGAAGGGTCGCCCAATGGCAGGATTTTTGTTTTGCCAAAGACGTCAAACCTGCGGCATCTTGCTTCCAAAGGGTAAAAGATACCTGATTTATAGACGTTTCCGGTCATTTCTAACCCTTTCTAATCAAAAGCACATCCTCTTTGACACTTTTATTTCCGTTGTCTCCGCCTATTCCGGTCCTGGAAGTGGGATGATATGTGGTCAAGCAAAACACCCCGAATGCAGCTTTCCGCCGCATCCGAGGTGTTTTTTGTCGTGTGTATGGTAACTCTGTCTGCCCCAAAAGTCAAGGCCTTTCGCAAAACAAATTTTGCCCCGCAGTAGACAAAGAAAAGGTGCAACACGTTTTTTGAGTTTTTTCAAAAAACGTGTTGCATTTTTGCAACTCTGTGGTATAATAAAACTACGGTTAAGTGGTGTGCTTTAGCATATCACAGGCACCAAGAAGCTATTGGCGTAGTTTCTTGGTGTTTTTTTATTTATATGATTTAATGAGTTGAATTGCGCTTGTAGGCGTAGTAACTACATCAAGTGTATCACCGTCTTTGCTGAAAAACTCGACCTCATACATCGAGTCATCGTATTTGTGGACGATGGTTCCTTCTGTGCCTACCGGCAACCCTTTGAACTCTTGAATCAATCGAACTACATCTAATTCTTTCATAAAAGCCTCCTTAATCGGGATATACCGTAACAATCTTGTATGTGACATGACCGTGATCCTTTTGTATAACCACGACTACCTTTGCCGATACGCTTTGTCCGTTTTTGCCAATCAAAGTGGTGTGGTATGTGTGTTTTACCCCGTACTGTGTAGTTTCGGATATTGTCGGTGTCTTTCCGAGGATCGACTTAGTCACATTTTCGTGAAAGATTTTGGAATCACTTTGCGTATATCCCAGAACATCTTTCATAAACTTCGCTTTAGCAGCACCGACGGGATGATAAGGATTCAGTAGGTAACCCTCGGTTTTTTGCTGACTGTATTGTAAGTCCGAGGTGCTTTTAATAGGTGCGGAGTTGCTACTGTTTGCACCTTTGGTGTTTGAATAATTTCCAGACATACCCGCGCCCATTATACCGCCCTCCTTCTTTTCGTAGAAGTCCAGTCGGGATAATTGACAAATCGTGTTTTGCCCTTAAACTCACCAAAGATACATTCGGGCATTCCGCCATATACAAGGACTACCTCGGGATCGAGTTCGTCAAGCATTGCGGACAACCCTTTGCGGAAATACTCCTTGTTTTCTCTGCTCTTAATACAACCGTATGTGCCGATGGAAACAATGCTGTTTTTCGGTACGCCGAGAAACGCAAATTTTTCCGGAAGTTCGACTGTTGTAAAGCTACGTTCATCTCCCCAGCGGATATTTGGGATAACATACAATCCTTGCGATTGCAGATAGTGTCCTACTGCTCTGTTCATATACGTGTTTGCAATTTGCAAGCACAATGGCATATCTCGGTATAGAGAGCAATCGGGAGAAATGACAGCGGAAAACTTTGAGAGTTCAGGTAGCAATTCCTTAGTGCAGGTAAGCACGTCGGAAAACCTTTTATCGTGTTCATAAAAATGAACAGCTTCTGTTTTTGCTGCACTTCGCTTCATTTGTGTAAAGGGAATAAGTGCGGACGGAATAACAATTTCTTTGGGCTTCTCAATAATAGGTATCTCCAAGAAACCCTCAAAGAAAGCGTTGGTTACAAGTTCGGCGTTAAAGCCGTCGTCAATAATTGTTTTTGACATAAGTATTTTAACCTTTCTCCTCTTAACAAGGTAATGTAATTTTGCCAAAAGGCAACAGTTAAGAAAGGGTAGGCTAAAACACTCATTTTTACGGTTAAGTGGTGTGCTTTAGCATATCCTTCTTTGTTTTTATTTGAATCCATCAAGCGTTGTTGGCGCAACCCTTGATGTTACAGTAAATCATAGCGCATCAGTCCTCTCGGTTTGGTTTCTTTAATACGTCAGACGTTTCTTTGCTGCAGCATCGGAAACGCCGTAAGCATCTTTGAGTTCCTTAACAGTCATTCCTTGTGTGGCTTCATACGGCATCATAACCTCACCGGCAAGAGCCATAACGATCCATTCCAAACGGCGGAAAGGCGGAACGTCTTTAGTCAGTTGTCGGGAAAAGATCGGCTTGAAACCGAGCTTATCAGCAAAGGTATGCATAATTTCGTGCATGATATGCATACGATGACCGCCCGTTTTCTTTTCGTACGCTCCCATGTAAACGGTATCTTTGATTTGAATCATATAACCATCTTCCGTAAGGGTGCATTGTGCGGGCACGTTTTTGGGAAGCTCGTTGCCGTACACGATTTCGTATCGCACGTCTTCAAATCCTTCCAAGTCAGGAAGCCTATCAAGAAGAGTTACAGGGTCAATACATTCGTTGGAAGAAAAGCCACAAATTGAACGGAATAATTTGGCATACAGCCGTAATTCTTTTCGGTTTGTGGCTTTGGTTTCGTAATCCATCAATCGTCCTCCTTATTTAGAAGCTTGATGATAGCGGCGGCGGTATCTTCGTCAAGATTCTCAAAAGAACGCTGGAATTGTACTGCCAAGCGCCGCTGTGTATTGTTTGCGGAGGTTAAGTTGATTTTCATTTGTGTCTTGGAATGCTCTACGGCTTCGAGAAGTTCCGTTTGTTCAGCGGCGGTTAAGCTATAATGCTCGATAAGTACGGGAATCCATTCTTCAGGTACGTTTCTTCTTCCGCTTTCTACCGTAGAAACAAAAGGCAATTTTACACCGAACAATTTAGCGGTATCTGCCATTACCTCGTGATTTTTAACGCGCTGTATTCTCATAAATTCACCGAATTTTGTGTATCCCATAACGCATCTCCTTTCTTCTATGAAATATATTATAGCATAGTTTTTCAAAAAGTCAATAGAAAAGTTAATCTTTTTTTGATTAAGTGTGATTTGCGAAACTGCTATGTTTTTGTTAATTATTGTACCACTGTAGACAAAGAAAAGAGCCGCTGAGGACTCAAACTCCTCAGCGGCTTTTACGTTTATCTTACCACAGATGAATGACTATAAATGTAGTATTCCTCTTGGCTCGGCATCCACTTCTTTTCCTTTGGCGGAAAAGTTGAATCAAATGCCTCGACTGCGGCAACGTCCTCACAGCAGTCTGCGGCGGTGGAGGGGATATACATCCACTTTTTGCCGTCAAGCACGTTCGGAACAAGTTCGCAAACGAGAAGTGCGGTCGGGAAGTTACCATACACCCCGAAGCTCCCGTTCTTCTTTTTGCAGCTTACACACCCACGGCTGACGTAGTTGCCCGGATTGCCGAAGTTGATGTTCACGTCGTAGCCCATCTTGCGAGCCGCCTCAAAGGAATGCTCGATGAGCAGCTTTCCAAGCTTCTGCCTTTGATATTTCGGTGCGACGCAAAGCGGACCGAAGGAAAGGATCTCCTTGCGCTCACCGCTTTCATACTCGAGCCAAGCCTTCGTGTACATAATATTGCCGACGATCCTACCGTCCTTTTCAAGCACGAATGCAAGCTCGGGAATGAAATCGGGGTGCTTTCGCATCTGATGCACATAATAATGCTCGTCTGCACCGGGCTTATAGACGTTCCAGAACGCCTCACGGGTAAGCTCTTCTACTGCTCTGTAGTCTTTTTCTGTTTCTAAACGTATCGTCAAATTGTTCATTTTTTGATCCTTTCATAAATTGTTGACGCTCAAGATACGAGAGGATTGCCGAGAATGTATTTGCAAACCTCTCGTTTACAATACAATCTCCAAAATGCTTGCGTTTTTCAAACAGCACACTCCGATAAAAATATTCAAGCCAAGGCTTGTATAGCTATTGTATCACAGAAGTACAGATAACTCAAGCATACTATTGACGAAATATACAACTTGTTGTATAATATAAAAACGCAACAAGTTGCACATCGGAGGTGCTACAATGAAAAACAATCTTTTTGGAGAAAAAGTCTGTTATGAAAATTTTGAACCCCCATTTGTTCTGATTGCCTTGATGAGCCGTTTTGTTAATCGTTATCAGTCGGCGGCAAATGCTTTTTTTAAGGAATTGAGCTGGCAACAGATGTTTTTTCTGAATGGTGTTACGCTTTTCAACGAAGCTCCTTCCATAAAAGATATGGCTGATTTTTTAGGTTGCACTCATCAGAATGCCAATAAACTGTACGCAAAGCTCCTGCGTGATGGCTATATTATTTCTC
>JAZQAR010000010.1:0-10163 GCA_045545315.1 Eubacteriales bacterium
GTAAGAATCGCACCCGCTTTTGGGGTTATTCGTCCCGGAATTCCAGGGGCTTGAATAACAGGTTGATACACCAGATCCCGGCTAAGGCTACGACCACAAAGATGATCCGGGCAACGACGGAAAAGGTTCCGCCGAAGATCCAGCCCACCAGGTCAAATTTAAAGAGCCCCATCAAGCCCCAGTTCAAAGAGCCGATGATGGAAAGGGCCAAGGCGATCTTATTCATAGGATATCCTCCTTTTTTATTTATTCTCATGGGTATTATGGGCAGTTTTTGGCGGGTTTATTCATTTTGAATATTTTTTTAAATTATAAAAAGCATCTATATTTTTTCGCCATAATATGATAGAATAAAAAAGATAAGAATTTATAAAAGGAGAATTCGCGGGTGCGTTCTTTTAAAGGGATCAAAAAACATATTAAACGGCGGCGGTTCGGCAAGGCGATCTCGGTCAATCTGCGCTGGGGTCTGCGCCGGGTGCGGCAGTTCTTCCGGCGGGATGGATTTACCCGGAGCATCCGGGGCAGCTACGCCAAGCGGCTTTACGTTATGATCGGGCTGTTGGCGGCAGTTTGCGGGCTGGCCTATGGCAGCAGCCTGATGAGCAATGCCTACCTGACCGACGAGGCGGTGCTGGTGCGCCGGCTTTCGGATCCGGATTTCGACCGCAAGCAGCCGGTGCTGGCGGCCTTGCATTGCTTTGGCTCCACCAACCGGATCCAGGTGACCCTGAAGACCGCCGAGCGGGATAATCTGAATCCACAGAAGGTGGATCTGGACCGTGGGAATCTGAACCTGGTGATGACCCTCAGCGACGGCCGAAAGATGGAATATACCTTGCAAAACCGTAATATTGATAATTTTGAAAGCGGAAATACCGATCAGTTTACCTTGATCCTGCCCTCCGAGATCTCGGTGTTCGATATCACCGATTATCAGCTGGTGCTGCTGCCCGATGCCAAGGGCGAATACGGCGAATGGCATTGCCAATGGGCGGAGATCTCCTTCCTGCTGGGGGGCAAGCGTACCACCGTGGCCGCCGATGAATGGCGCTCCACCTTTGTCTTTTCCCAAAACGCCCCCACCGCACCCCTGGTGCAGGTGGGGCAGAATAACGCCTATTATCAGCAGATCGAAAGCCTTTATCCCTATGCGCTGGCGGTCTGCAAAAAGGGCAAAGAGACGGTGCACGATAAGCTGATCAAGTCCACCGCGTTGAACGCCCTGGGGCTCAGCGACGGTAAGACCCTCTATTTAGAGGTGGAGACCGTGGGGCTGGAAAACCAGACCTCCGTTTTGCAAAATCAACTGGGCACCGTTACCCTTTCGGAATTTGATCAACTGGATTACGACGGCACCATGGCCCTGCGGGTGGAGTTTTATTCCGATGCCGCCGGCAGTTACGTGGTGGATTATCCCCTGGATACCCCGGGGAAGGACGATTTCGAACTGGGCACCCTTTCTACCTTCCAGGCGGAGATGCCCGAGGGGCTCAGCGTCTTCGATATCCGATCTATGGAGCTGATGGTGCTGGATCCCAACGATGCCTGGGCGCCCCGGATGCTGCGGGCTTACCTGCGCACCGATTACGGGGTGAACCTGGAGCTGGCACGGATCACCGATACCACTCTGACCGCCGGGCGGGGGACCTGCGTTTTCTATAAGGATCTGATCAATACCCGGGTCAGCCCCCTGGCCTTTGACTTAACCGCCACCTATCAATTGCCCAAGAATCTGGCAAAGCAGATCGAGGAGACCTACGGCACCGCCGTGACCGGGGTGGCGTACAGTATGTATTTTAACGAATTTGATTTTTACGGCCGCCAAAAACTGTTTTACAGCCAGGTGAAGGCCCTTTACGGAGGAGAAGAGAATGCTTAAACGGATCGTTGCCCTGCTCTTGGCGGTGGGGCTGCTGCTGGGGCTTTCCGCCTGCAAGGAGGAGGCCGGGCAAATGGAGACCGATTCCTTGCTGGAGACCGCCCGGATCTCTATGGAGGAGGGGCACTTTTTCTTCGTGGGGAAGGTGCTTTCCGCCGTCAACGACGATAAAATGATCACCTATTACGATGCGGAGACCAACCAAAATACCTTTTACCAGGTGGAGATCACCGACGATCTTTTCGGCTGCCTGCCGGACGGGGTGCTGTCGGTCTGCGTTTACGGCACCTCAGAGCATTTTTCCAACCGTAAGCCCCTGGAAAAGGGAAAGGAATATTTCTTCGACGTGCGCCTTTGGGTGGACGAGGAAAAGCCCGTGTACTTATTGCCGACCTTCTACGACGGCTTGCCGGAAAAGCGGGGCGAAAATCTCTTTTATACCGATCCGGAGGGTTCCTACAAGCTGGGAAAGGCCGCCGATTATCGGGATGAGCTTTTGAAGGTGGCCAACCGCTCCGGATACGGCGCTAAGATGATTATGGCCGGGATGACTGCTCAACTGGAACTGGCGGTAAAAAACAGTAACCAAGACCATTTTAAAGAATTGGAGATCACCGATACCGACCCGGACTTTTTGGCCAAGGTGACCGATACCGCCAAGGGCTTGCTGACCAAGACCCAAAGCGCAGATAAGACCTGGAAGGGGATCGAAGGAGTATTGCAAAAATGAGTATGATCGTAACTGCCCTGCTCCTGGGGCTGGGGTTGGCCATGGATGCCTTTGCGGTGTCCCTGACCAACGGGATGTGTTGCAGTAAACTGAAAAAGCGCTACGCCATCGCCGACGGCCTGACCTTTGGTCTCTTTCAGGCGGCAATGCCGCTGATCGGCCTGTTTCTGGGGTTCCGATTCTTAAAGTATATCGAGGCGGTGGATCATTGGATCGCTCTGCTCCTGCTGGGCGGGATCGGTGTGAATATGATCGTGGGCGCTTTGAAAAAAGAGGATCAGGAGGCTTGTCCCGTCAATCCCTTTGCCCCCAAAAACCTGCTGGTACAGGGGGTGGCCACCAGCATTGATGCGCTGGCGGTGGGGATCGGCTTTTCCACCGAATTGGCATCCTTCAACGAAGCCTACCTGACCGTGGCGATCATCGGTGTTTCTACTTTTGTCATCAGCACCGCCGGGGTGTTTATCGGTAAGTTCTTTGGCGGGATGCTGAAGGAAAAGGCCGAGATCTTCGGCGGCGTGATCTTGATCGGCATCGGTCTTAAAATTTTAATCGAACATCTGTTTTTTTAAGGTCCCCCTCCGCGGAGTCAGCGGACTCCGCGTGTCCCCCAAGGGACAAAACAACGGTAATTGCAATCAAAATAACGGCCCTGCGGGAGTAAAGCCTTTCCCGCAGGGCTGATTTATTTTTTCGTCAAATTAAAAAGTGCCGTTGGAGGTTTTTATTCCTACGGTGCCTTTCCCCTCCGCGGAGTCAGCGGACTCCGCGTGTCCCCAAGGGACAAAACAACGGTAATTGCAATCGAAACAACGGCGCCATGGGAGCGAAGGATCTCCCACGGCGCTGATTTATTTTGCTACATATTAAAACAGCCCTGCGGGAGATCGTTTATTCCCGCAGGGCCGTACGCAAACTGTAAATAAACTTGGGTTGTTCCCCCTCGGGAGGGGGAACACAAGGGGCACGCTTGCCCCTTGGAGGGGGTTCGGATCAGATTATTTTAAATAATAGATCAGGCCGACGATGCCGAAGATCAGCGGCTGATGTAAGAGATAGATCCACAAAGAGTGGCGGCCGATCCATTCCAGGGGCTTAATCCTGGCGGTGTAAAATTTTGCCGGAAGGCGATGGTCCCGCACAGCGGGTCCCAGCCGGGCACCGACGAAAAACAGCAGAATATAGGGAAATAGCGGGTAATAATCCGCAGAATAGAAGCCCTGGAAGGGAAAACCCATAATGGTATTGACCCAATCGGCATAGCCGGTCCCCCGCAGGGTGACCGCCATCAGGTACACCAGGAACAGCACCACCGCCGTAATGACCGCCACCGGCTTTTTGGGGTGGCTCAACAACGCATAGAGCAGCATAGACAAGCCGAACATATGCAGGATGCCGAACCAGATCTCCAGTCCGGTGACCCCAAGAGCGGGTAACAGTACCCCGGTCACCAGGGTGATGACCGCCGCACCGGCGCTGATGATCAGCCCCCGGCGCAGAACGTTGCGGGAAAAGGCGGTGCAGATCCCGCTGATCAGCAAAAAGCCCGCCACGAACAGCTCCTGCAAGGTCCAGAATCCCCAGCCCTGCAAAAAGGCGAACTCAATGGGCTCCCCGAACAGATAGGAGACCTGCTCCACCGCAAACAGGCTATGGTGAAAGATCATCCCCAAAAGGGCAATGCCCCGGATCCAATCCAGGGCATAGACACGTTCTTTTCTCATGCTTCTTTGTTTTCTTTGGGCTTTTTGATGGTCTTGCGGGTCTCTTCCACAGCCTGGGTGCTCTTGGTCAGAAGTTCAGAAGTCCGGGCCAGGATGCTATCGCAATATTCCACGGTGGCGGCCCGCATTTCCTTGGCCTTTTCCTGGGCCTGGTTGATCACCCGTTGGGCTTCCTGCTGGGCTTCCACCAAAACGGCCTCTTTGCTGACCATTTTATTGGCCTGGGCACGGGCGGTATCGATGGCCAGCTGGGCCTCTTCACGGCCCTTCAGGATGATCTGATCCCGCTTGGCCAACAGTTCACGGCATTCCCGGATCTCCTCCGGCAGGGCGGAGCGCAGATCGGTGATCAGGTCCAAAAGCTCGGTGGCGCTGACCACCCGCTTGCCCCCGCTCATGGGCAGGTTCCAGGCATCCTCCAAAAGGTCTTCCATTGCGATCAAAATTTCTTCGATTTTCATAATTTACTGTTCTCCTTTTTTTCGGTTAATAGCTTCTTGGATATCCTTCACCACCGCCGGATGCACAAATTCCGAAATATCCGCGCCGTTTTTGCCCACTTCCTTCACGATACTGGAGGAAAGGTACATATACTTGGCGTTGGTATTCAAAAAGAGCGTTTCCAGCTCCGGGTTCAGTTTTTTGTTAGTCAGGGCCATCTGGAACTCGTATTCAAAGTCGGTAACCGCCCGCAGACCCTTGACGATGGCCACCGCCCCGTATTCCCGGGCGCAATCGGCCAGAAGACCGGAGAAGGTGATGACCTCCACGGTAGGGTAATCCTCCAGGCACCGATTTAACAGTTCCATCCGCTCCTCCACGGTGAAGAGCGGCTTTTTGGCGCTGTTGGCCAGCACCGCCACGTAAACCTTATCAAACAGCCGGCTGGCTCTTGATATAATATCCAGATGCCCCAAGGTCACCGGGTCAAAGGATCCGGGGCAGATGGCAATTCTCATTCCGTTTGTTCCCTCTTTTCCAGCATGGTTATTTTAACGGCGCCGTAGCGGTACTCCTTCCGCAGGGCGAGCCCCCAAAAGGAAAACGCCTCCTCCGCCCCGGTCTCCGCCACCACGATGGCGCCCAAGGGCAGGATCGGTGCCAGTTCCCGAACCGCATCCTCCACCAGCCCTTTTCCGTAGGGAGGATCCAAAAAGACAAGATCCGGCAAATAACCTGCTTTTTTTATCATTTTAACACACATTGTATGGGAAACGCAAGAACCTTTTGCCTCTTTTTCAAATCCGCAGGCGGCAATATTCTTTTGCACCACCCTCAAAGCGGCATCGCTTTGGTCGTTGAACCAGCAATAGGCTGCGCCCCGGCTGATGGCCTCCAGCCCCAGCTGACCGCTGCCCGCAAAAAGATCCAGCACCTTCCGCCCCTCTAATTCAAATTGCAGGGCGCCGAAAACCGCCTGCTTGACCCGCTCCAGGGTGGGGCGGGTATCCATCCCCTCCAGGGTCTGTAATTTTTTACCCCGGCGTGCGCCGGCAATGATCCGCATCATTCTTGGGTCGCCTCCTTCAATGCCTCTGCCACCTTCAGGGGCAGGCCGGCTTTTTTCGCCAATTCCGCGGCCGGAACCCCCTCGAAGCCCTTAGGGAAAGCCTTGCGCAGTTTTTTTAACCGGGCAGGCCCCATACCGGGCACCTCCAACAGGGGGGATCTTTTCATTTTTTTCGTGTGTTTTTTTTGCATATAGGTGATGGCATAGCGGTGGACCTCCTCCTGCAAGGCACAAAAGAACCCGTAAAGGGTGGGATCACTCCGCAGATCCAGTTCGCCTTTTTCAGTGATCAATGCCCGGGTCTTATGCTTTCGATCCTTCACCAGCCCGTAGACCGGGATCCCCTTACAAAGGTCCTGCACCGCATTCACGTGTTGCAGGCCTCCGTCCATCAGAATCAGATCCGGCTTACCGCCGAACTGCTCATCTTCCAGATGCTCCATCCGCCGTGCCAGCATTTGTCGTGTAGCGGCGTAATCATCGGGCAACAGCTGATCCTTGATCTCAAACCGCCGATAGGCGCTTTTTTTCAGCCTGCCCTCTTCCCAAACGATCATCCCGCCCACCATGGAATCCTTGCCATAGTTGGAGATATCGTACATTTCGATCCGTTTTGGTGGCTCTGCCATCCCCAGGGTTTGCGCCAGCAGAGCCGACATTTTTCGCACCCGGTCGCCTCCGGCCTCCCGCTCCGCCAGTTTCTCGGCGGCATTTTTACGGCATAAAGCCAAAAGCTCGGTGCCGGTGCCCCGCTGGGGAACCCGTAAGGTAACGTTTTTGCCCCGCAGTTCCGTGAGATAGCCGGTCAAAAGCTCCGCCTCCTCCGGCAGGGCGGGCAACAGCAGCTCCCGGGGGACCTGCTCCTTACTGCGGTAATAGTGCTGCAAAAAGGTACCGACCCAATCCTCCTCCAGGCCGGCTCGCAACACCACCGTATCCTGCATCATCAGCCGACCGCCCCGGATCATCAGAATGCCCACCGCCAGGGAATCCCCCAGCTGGACCGCATCCAGCACGTCCTGCTCCTTGCGGGCATCCCCGTCCACGATCTGGTTTTGCCCCAGTTTTTCGATCCGGCGGATCCGATCCCGAAGGGTTGCGGCCTTTTCAAATTGCAGATCCTCGGCCGCCGCCTGCATTTTTTGGGTCAGCTGGCGCACCAGGGCCTTATAATCCCCCTTCAGAAACTCCATTGCCTCGGTCAGCCGTTCCCGATACTGTTCCTCCGTCACCTTGCCGGTGCAGACCCCCACACAGTTGCCGATATGATACCGAAGGCAGGGGCGCCCTTTGCGAAAATCCCGGGGGAACACCCGATGGCAGGTGGTCAGCCCGAAGAGGTCGTTGGCGGTGCGGATGATCTCTGCCGCCGCCCCCATTTGTGGGAAAGGGCCAAAGACCTGCAGACCCTCCCGCTTTTCCTGGCGCAATAGTTTTAAATGGGGATAAGGCTGCTTCAGATCCAGGCTCACGTAGGGATAGGTCTTATCATCCTTCAAAAGGATATTATACTTGGGCGAATGCTCCTTGATCAAGTTATTTTCCAGGATCAGAGCCTCCATCTCCGTATTAACACAAATATAATCGAAATCCGCCACCTTTTCCACCATGGCCATCACCTTGGCGGTATGGCTTTTGACCCCTGTAAAGTAGGAACTGACCCGGTTCTTCAAATTCTTTGCCTTGCCTACGTAGATGATCTTACCCTCCCGGTTTTTCATCAGATACACCCCGGGGCGGGAGGTGAGCACCGCTAATTTTTCGGTCACTTTTTGGGGAAATTCCACGGATCAGTCCTCCTTTCACTATAATCTACGTATAGTATAGCATAGTTTCCCCTTGAATACCAGCATTAAATGTGTTAAAATGTCCGTATGAAAGAGAGGATTTATCAATGATCAAGCTGATCGCCTTTGATATGGACGGAACCCTGGTGGATTCCACCAACATCGTGGTCTCCTGCGTGAACCGCACCCTGGCCCATTACGGCAAGCCGCCCCTGACCATGGAGGAGATCCTGCCCCATTTTGGCACTGGCGCCCGCATTCTTTTGGACGGGGTGACCAAGGCGGCGGGATTGCAGGTGGATATGGACGAATGTTTCTCCTTTTACGATAACCTGTACCGCACCGACCCCACCCTGAAGGGGATCGCCTTTGAGGGAGTGGAGGACACCCTGCGGGAACTGAAAAAACGGGGGATCCGGCTGGTGGTCCTATCCAACCGTCCCCACCACCAAACCCAACTGATCGTGGGCAATACCCTGCCCGGGCTTTTGGACGAGGTCTACGGCGAGCGGGCGGGCATCCCCCGAAAACCCGATCCCTCTGCCCTGAAAACCATCCTGCGGGAAAATCAATGCACCGAGGATGAATGCCTTTACGTGGGGGATATGGCCATTGATATGGAGCACGCTGAAAATGCAGGCGTGACCGGCATCGGCTGTCTTTGGGGCTTTGGCGGGGCGGAGGCCCTGACCAAGGCGGAGCGGCAGATCGCCCATCCTATGGAATTATTGGAGTTATTAGTATGAAGATCATTATTGTTGGTGTAGACAAAACCGGTACGACCCTGGCCCATTCTCTGACCGCCGAGGGGCACGACGTGACCGTTATCGACCAAAGCCACGAGCGGGTGACCGCTGTTTGCGATAACAGCGACGTAATGGGGCTGGTGGGCAACGGCTTGAATTTTTCTGCCTTAAAGGAGGCCGGCATCGACGAGGCGGATCTGCTGATCGCCATGACCGGCTCCGATGAGCAGAACCTTTTGTGCAGTCTTTTTGCCAAAAAAAGCGAGCAATGCGCCACCATTGCCCGGCTTCGGAATCCCATGTACCTGAACGAGACCGCCTTTATCAAGGATCAGATCGGCCTTTCTATGGTGTTAAACCCGGAATATGCCGCTGCTACCGAAATTTCACGGCTGCTGCGGTTCCCCTCTGCCATTGATATCAACGCCTTTTGCAAGGGACAATTGGATCTGGTGACCTTCCGCATCCCGGAGCAATCCATACTGGCGGGCAAGACCCTGACCCAATTGCGGGGCAAGATCACCACGGATTTTCTGTTCAGCTACGTTAATCGGAACAACCAGTTCCATATCCCCACCGGTACCTTCGAGCTGCAGGCGGGGGATAAGGTCTCGGTGGTTATTCACCCCCGCCATACCCAAAAATTCTTCCGCCAGATCAAATTAGAGACCCACAGCGCAAAAAGCGTGATCATCGCCGGAGGCGGGACTCTCGGCTATTATCTGGCAGGGCAGCTGCTCAACGACCGCATTGCGGTCAAGATCATCGAGCCCAACGAGCAGCGGTGCAACGAGTTGGCCGAAAAGCTGCCCGGCGCCCTGATCATCCACGGGGATGCCTCCGATAAGGATCTTCTGCTGGAGGAGGGCATTGCCTCCACCGACGCCTTTTTGGCGCTGACCGGCCACGACGAGGAGAACGTGATGCTCTCCCTTTATGCCCGGGAGCTCAAATGCTCCAAGGTGATCACAAAAGTGGAGCGCGCCGCCTACGACGATATTATTGCCAAGCTGAATTTAGACAGTGTGATCTACCCCTACAACATCACCGTGGAGCATATTCTGCAATACGTTCGGGCCCGTCAAAACGCCATGGGTAACAACGTGGAGACCCTTTATCGGCTGGAGGATGAGCAGGTGGAAGCCCTGGAATTCAAGATCGGCGAAAACGCCCCCTGCCTCAATACCCCCCTGAAGGAAATGAAGTTCAAGAGCGATCTGATCGTCTGCGGCATCAACCGTGGGAAGCAGATCATTCTGCCCGGCGGTGATACTACCATCCAGCCCGGGGATCGGGTGGTTGTGGTAACCAGTCAAAAACGGTTGAACGACTTTAAGGATATTTTGAGATAAGATGAATTTTTCGATTATTTTTTACATTATCGGATACGTGATGCGGATTGAAGGGTTACTGATGCTCTTACCCGCCCTGGTAGGACTCCTCTATCGGGAACAGCAGGGGTTCAGCTTTTTGATCTGTGGGGTCGCCACCGCTCTGGTGGGCTTCCTCGTCACCCTGCGTAAGCCCAAAAACCAGGTCTTTTACGCCAAGGAGGGCTTTGTCTCGGTGGCGCTCAGCTGGCTGACCTTAAGTCTTTTCGGCTGTCTGCCCTTTTTCATCAACCGGGATATCCCCCGGTTCATCGACGCTTTTTTTGAAACAGTATCCGGCTTTACCACCACCGGCTCCTCCATCCTGACCGATGTGGAAGCAATGTCCAAAAGTCTGCTGTACTGGCGGTCCTTCAGCCACTGGCTGGGCGGTATGGGTGTGCTGGTGTTCCT
>JAZQAR010000011.1:0-30295 GCA_045545315.1 Eubacteriales bacterium
TCAGTCCCCTGCTCTACCTACTGAGCTACAGAGGCAAAATTTGGCGACCTGGATGGGGCTCGAACCCACGACCTCTAGCGTGACAGGCTAGCGTTCTAACCAACTGAACTACCAGGCCAAATCAGCGAATTGGCCTTCGCCACTCGCTGCAACGATGACTATTATACCCTAAGCAACTATAAAAGTCAAGCATTTTTTTGAACTTTTTCCAATTATTTTTTTAGGCTGTCGCAAAGGATTTTATAGATCTGATCCGGGTTAAATTTATACTTCTGATCGCAGAAATGACAGCATAATTCAATGGGCTCGTTTTCTGCCACCATGGATGAAAGTTCCTTCTTCCCCAGGCTGAGCAAGACCTGTTCCGTTTTCTCCCGGGAGCAGTTACAATAATACTCGCCGCTCCAGGTATCGGTTACGTGGAAGGGCAATTGGTCAAATACCATAGCGGCGATCTCTTTATTACTTGTATGCTCAAACAAGGAAGAAACATTCTGAACGGACTTTAAATTTTTCTCCAATTGATCGATGGTCTCATCATCTGCACCGGGCAGGAGCTGCAGAATAAAACCGCCGGCAGACTTAATGGTATAATCACGATCCACCAGTACACCCAATGCACAAACAGTAGGCGTTTGTTCACTGGTTGCGTAATACTCGGTAATATCTTCGGCAATTTCGCCGCTGACCAGCATCGTGCGGCTGACGTAGGGCTCTCCCCCATCGTTATCCCGAAGCACCGTTAAAAAGCCGGCGCCGATTGATGCGCTAACGTCCAACTTACCGTTTGGCTTTAAAGGAATATCCACCACCGGGTTACCGGGATAGCCCTTCACACGCCCTTTACGGTCAGCGGTAGCCATCAGGGTTTTGACCCGTCCGCTCCCCTCAATCTGCAGGGTCAAAAGATCGCTATCGTTTTTGAGCATCTTACCCATTATGGATGCGGCGGTCAGCAACCGGCCGAGACCTGCCGACACAACGGGAGAAGTCTTATGATATTCAAATGCAGTTTGCACCAGTTCTTTTGAGTTTAAAAAGAACCCACGCACCATTCCGTTATCGGATAATACCGTTAATCCGGGATTATTCATTGATTTATTAGTCCTTTCGTACTTTTGCAACGTATGTGATCCGTTGAGTTTGAGGGCCTACCGGCTGATTGGTATAATCGTCGTAAGTACCGATCAATTCAAACCGATAGCGCTCCAGCAAATTACAGATACGCTCTTCAGAATGATAGCATTGCAGCTGCTCTTCGTCGGAGCGATAATAAACACCGTCTTCCTCTTCGAATACCGTGATCTTATGGCGGCAATTTTTACCATCAAATCGGCTGTGCCAAGTCATAAATACGTCGTCCTCATCGTATACACCGCAATGATCCGACAATACCTTTTCGTATTTATAATAAGAATTCACGTCGAAGATCAAAAGGCCGCCGGGATTCAAATAATTACGGATCCAGTAAAACAGGCGGTCCAGATCTTTTTCGTCGGTGACGTAGTTAAAGGTATCCAAAGTCGAAACAATGGCATCAACCGTTCCGTAAAGTTCAAATTCCGGCAATTCCTGGCATAGAAAAAGGGCTCTGTCGCCATTTTCGACCTGCATACGCTTTTGCATCGCTTCGCTGAGCATATCAACGCTGCCGTCGATCCCGATCGGATCATAGCCCTTTTTTAATAATTCCAAGGTAACGGTTCCGCTGCCACAGCCAAGATCGCAAATCAACTTTGGAGAATCATAGTTCCCGCGAAGCTGACAATCGATAAAATCAACGATCTTGCCATAATCAGCGCCCACAAAACGGTCATAACATTGTGCTAACGCCGTATATCCGTTCATTTCTTATCAGGCAGGCGGCTGAACACCTTTTCGTAACCGTCGGTACCGTAATTCAAGCTTCTCTTTACACGGCTGATGGTTGCAGTAGAAGCGCCGGTGAGATCCACGATCTCCTGATAGGATGCGCCTTTGCTCAACATATATGCAACCTCAAACCGCTGGCTCATAGCCTTGAATTCAGAAACGGTGCAAAGATCTTCAAAAAAGTCATAACACTCGTCCACGGTCTGGAGTTTTAAAATAGCCTCGAAAAGATGATCACTACTGGGATCTTTCAGTTTTAAGTTCATTTTGGACTTCTCCTTCTGTAAAGTGTTTATATTTTAACACATTAAAGTGAGAAAGTCAACCATATAAATAAAAAAGCGGCAGTAATAAAACTGCCGCATATTTTATCGAACGTAATCAAATTCAAGGTCCCCGATCCGAACGGGATCCCCTTCTTGAACACCAAGCTCTTCCAATTTATCAATAATGCCGTTATTTTGCAATACACGCTGAAAGAAATTGACAGACTCATAATCATCGAACCGAACGGTTTCAAGGATCTTCATCAACCATTCGCCCTCAACAACGTAAACGCCGTTGATCTTATGAACCTCAAAGGTCTTTTCTTTGGTATCTTCCTTCAAGGGTCTGACGTATTCGCTTTCAAAGACTTTGGTCTTGGGCAAGGTATCCAGCAAATCACCGGTTTTGGCCAATAAAGGCTCAAGACCCTGCTTGGTTGCTGCAGAGATACAGAACACGGGATAACCTTCGCTCTTCACATAATTCAAAAAGCGCTCCTTTATCTCTTCGTCATAGACAGCATCGCACTTATTGGCAACAACGATCTGGGGCAAAGCGGCCAATGCCGGAGAATAGCTTTTGAGTTCTTCGTTAATGGTTTTAAAATCCTCTACCGGATCGCGACCCTCGGTACCGGCAACGTCAACTAAATGCAGCAGCATCCGGCAACGCTCCACGTGACGCAAAAAGGCCGTACCCAAACCGGCACCTTCGGCAGCTCCTTCAATAATACCGGGAATATCAGCAATTACAAAACCGTTTCCATAGGTATCAACCACACCCAAATTAGGCGTCATGGTTGTAAAATGATAATTTGCGATCTTAGGTCTTGCAGAAGAAACAACAGAAAGCAAGGTGGATTTACCCACGTTGGGGAACCCGATCAGACCTACGTCTGCAATCAATTTCAATTCCAACTGAATATGGAATTCCTCGCCGGGTTGTCCGGGCTTAGCAAAACGGGGAATCTGCCGTGTGGCGGTAGCAAAATGCTGGTTCCCCCAGCCGCCGTTGCCGCCCTTGGCGCAAATATACGGTTCATAATCCGAAAGATCCTTGATCAGAAGACCGGTTTCTGCATCCTTGATCAGCGTTCCCAGCGGAACCTTGATCACCAGATCGTCTGCACCGGCACCGGAGCACTTATTGGTACCGCCGTTTTTGCCGTCTTCCGCAACGTATTTTCTCTTATAACGAAAATCCATCAAAGTGTTCAGGTTCCGGTCAGCAACAAAAACAACGTTACCGCCCTTACCACCGTCACCACCATCGGGGCCGCCGGCGTTTACATATTTTTCCCGGTGAAAGGAAACGGCTCCATCGCCACCTTTACCGGCTTTTATCCAAATTTTAGCAACGTCAACAAACATTCGATCTCCCCTTTCTAAACAAAGAAAAAAATCCCGGATTGCTCCGGGATTTAAAATTACTCTGCAGCGTAAACAGAAACTTGCTTTCTGTCACGACCGATGCGTTCAAATTTAACAGTACCATCGATCAAAGCAAACAGTGTATCGTTGGAACCGCGTCCAACATTGTTACCGGGATGGATCTTGGTACCTCTTTGGGTTACCAGGATGTTACCGGCCAATACAAACTGACCATCAGCTCTTTTTACACCCAGGCGCTTGGATTCGGAATCTCTACCGTTCTTGGTAGAACCCATACCTTTTTTGTGAGCAAAAAACTGGATATTAAACAACATTTGGTTACACCTCCATTATTTCAAGGTTAAAATAGTTTGAATAATCATTTTGAATGCTTACAGCCAATTCCACAAGAATTTCAACGTGTTTTGAAAAGCCGTGATTTGGCTTTTTGCAGATGCAACGTATCAAAGCATCCTCGGGATCGATCTTCAGATCAAGATCTGCCTGATCAACTTTTTCGCCGCAATTGATGCAAAACTGAACACCGGTAGAGATTGCGGCGCAGACAATGTCGCTTCCGATCTCCTGATAACCGCTGTGACCGCTGCATTCAAAACCGACAAAACCGGATTTGCTTTTATAAACACGAAGCGTGGTCATTGATTATTCTTCTTCTTTTTTGGCTGCGGTGGGATTGATTGCAGAAATCTGAATCTTGGTATAGGGCTGACGATGACCCTGCTTTCTGCGATAATTCTTCTTAGGTTTCATTTTGTAAACGATAACCTTCTTTTCCTTACCGCTTTTGATCACAGTTGCCTCAACGGTAGCACCCTTAACATAAGGCTTACCAATCTTCAGTTTCTTTCCTTCGCCAACGCTTACAACCTTATCGAAGGATACAACACTGTCGTTTTCGGCGTCCAACTTTTCGATGAAAAGGGTATCGCCTTCTTGCACTTTGTATTGCTTACCGCCGGTTTCAAAAATTGCGTACATTACAAAGCACCTCACTTTCTTTAAGAAAACTCGCTACAACAGGCAGGCAACGCCTTTAAAGCCTGGCATAAGCGGCTTGAAAGATTATAACATATAATTTTTGGAAAGTCAACAATTATTTTTTCGCTTTTTGCAGGATCTCTTCGGCGCTCTTCAAAAGAGTTTCGCTGAGGACCTCGCCGCCCATAATCCGGGCAACCTCTTCTACCCTTTGTCTCTCAGAAAGACGTGTTACGGTTGAATAGGTTCTACCGTCCCGATCCTCTTTATACACCTTATAGTGATGATCGGCCATAGCGGCAATCTGTGCCAAATGAGTGATACAGAATACCTGCCGACCTTCTGCACCGGCTTGAAGCTTCTTGCCGATTTTTTCAGCGGTAGCTCCGGAGACACCGGTGTCGATCTCATCGTAGATAACGGTATCAAAACCGCGATTCAAAACGGATTTAATAGAAAGCATGATTCGGGAAAGCTCGCCGCCGGATGCAATTTTTGCCAAGGGCTTCAGGGTCTCACCCCGGTTCGTGGACAGGAAGAACTCCACGTCATCCTTTCCGTTTGCCCGATAGCGGATGCCCCCACGCTCATTCAAGCGATCCTGCACCTTTACGCTAAAGATCACCTTGGGCATATCCAAATAAGCGAGTTCGTTTTGCAACCGCTCTTCCATCTGTTTTCCAGCCTTTTTACGGGCAGCGGACAGCGCACTGGCCGATTTCTCCAATTCTTTATAAGCGGAAGCAAATGCCGCCTCTGCTTCTTTCAGCAAGGTTTCGCCCTGATCCAATTCCTGCAATTCCAGGCGATAAGCCTCTTGGCGATCCAGCACGTCGCGGTCATTGGGTCCGTATTTCTTTTTGATCGCCTCCAGCTGATCCAACCGTTCTTCCAGCTCATTGGGATCCATTTGTTCGGAAGCATACCGATCGAATAATTTTCCAAGTTCTGCCCCAACGTCATTCAAATCAATGGACAACCGATTCAAACGTTCGACCAAGGCAGCACCCTGGGGAAAATCCTTTTCCACACCCTGAAGAGCGGTCAAAGCGCGCTGTAGCTGTTGGATCGCGGGATCTTCACCGTCGTAAACCGCATCATTCGCCTGCTGTAACGCCTGGGTGATCTCGGTATTTTGGATCAGGTTCTTGCGGCGAAACATCAATTCATCGTATTCCCCTTCGCGCAAGGCACAATCATCCAGTTCCTTCAGAGCCGTCTGCAGTTCCGTAAGACGCTCTGTCTTTTGCATTTCCTTTAAACGAAGTTCCGAAAGACGGTCCCTCTTTTCTTTCACGGAGTCATAGGATAGGGAGTATTTCGTTTTTAATTCATCCAGCAGGGCAAATTCATCCAGGTAGCCAAGATGACGGCGGGGATCAAGCAGCAATACGCCATCGTGCTGACCATGAATATTGACCAAATAGGAACCCAGTTCCTTTAACAAAGAAACCGTAACGCTGACACCGTTGATGCGAGCGCTGTTCCTGCCATCCGCACCGATCTTACGAAAAACAGCCACGTTTCCTTCCTCATCCGGCTGAAGACCGTTTTCGCTCAAAAGTTCAATGGCTTCACGCTCCAGATCGCAAAAACTGGCGCTAACGATCCCGGCATCAGCCCCGGAACGGATCAGTTCCTTGGATGCTTTATTTCCAAGCAAAAGCAAAATAGAATCAATGATAATACTCTTCCCTGCACCGGTCTCACCGGTCAAAATATTCAAGCCACGGTCGAACTCCAGATCAAGACGATCGATAATGGCGATATTTTCGATATGTAATGCGGTCAGCATATCACATTACTCCTTTGAGGAAGCGATCATATCACGAACAGTTGCGGCGATTTCGTTGTTCAGGGTACAGATAAAGATGGTATCATCCCCGGCGATGGACCCGGCTATTCCGTGAAAATGCATACGGTCAATGGTGGCGCAAACGGCGTTTGCCATACCGGCATAGCACTTTACGATCACAAAATTCTGTGCCTGAATCACGTCAATAATTCCGTTACTCATAATGGAGCTGGCATGCACGGCGCTGGGATGCTGGGCCGCATCCGGAGCAGGTTTTACGTATCGGGTTTCTTTTCCGTATGCCGCTTTACGAAGGCCCAGTTGCCGAATATCGCGGGAGACGGTGGCCTGGGTCACGGCCCATCCCCGCTCCTGCAATAATGCAACTAACATTTCCTGGGTCGAAACGGGCTGTTCCTCAATGATTTTAAGAATTTCTTCTTGTCTTGTATTTTTCATAATGTTCTCCCAATCAGTAACGTCATTAATAGGGTCGCTTGCTGATTTTCTCGTTTAAAATATTATAAAAACTTTTCTCGTATAACTTAACAAGCCGAAGATTCAGGTTACTGCGGCTGATAAAAACAGCGTCTTCATTCTGCAATTCGCCGCTGTCGGCTCCGTCACAAACCAAATGCGCGTTAATCCCTTCAGCATTGGTAACACGAACGTAAATAGGATGATTACTATCCAGGACAACGGAGCGGGAAACCAAAGTGTGCGGACAGATCGGTGTAAGTACAATCGCTTTGGTCTGAGGTTCGATGATAGGCCCACCGGCGCTCATAGAGTAAGCTGTTGAACCGGTGGGGGTCGATACGATAAAACCATCGCAAAAATAATCCAGCAGATCATTTTCGGCATCGGATAATAGAATTCTGGCAGGCTTTCCGGTGGCGCTGCGAATCACGGCATCGTTCAATGCAACGGCAGAAAACACCGTTTTGCCGCCTCGGATCAACTGAATATCCAGAAGCATCCGTTCCGTACATTGATAGTCTCCGTTTAATATACCGATCAGCAAATCGATTTTACCCGGATCCATCTCTGCCAAAAAACCAAGATGCCCCAAATTTATACCTAACAAGGGAACGTTCAATGCTGCGGCGCAGGGTGCCACGTGAAGAAGGGTTCCGTCGCCTCCAAGGGTAATACCAAGTTCCGCCCGCTTTAAGCATTCCTGCATACTACAGGAATTGGGGAACGGAACGGCATCACCACCGCAAAACGCCACCTTCCAATCGATATTATTCTGTTGAAGAATTGCAGTAATACGGTTCAAATACTGCAAGCCCGGATCCTTATCCGGATTCACAACGATCCCGATCTTACGCATTTTCTCCCTCCTCGTATACAGCATAACGGATCATTTGATCTAAGCCACTTTCCGTTAAACCATCATATTTTAAATATAAAAGATACTCACGGTTACCGCTTTCCCCCGAAAGACCACTAAAGGAAATCCCCTTTACACCCATTCCAAAAGACTGAGCACCAGCAATGATTTCTTCCAACACCTTTTGATGGATCTTTCGTTCAGTTACAACGCCACTTTTGGACAAATGGCTCTTCCCCGCCTCAAACTGCGGTTTGATCAGAATCACCGCTTCACCGTCTTTAGGCAAAATTCGTGAAATAGCGGGTAGGATCAACGTCATTGAAATAAACGAAAGATCCGCCGAAACACAATCAATCGGCTCGGGAAAAGAGCTTTGTTCTAAAAACCTTGCATTGGTGTGCTCCAGATTAACGATTCTATGATCGTTCTTCAGTTTCGGGTGTAATTGAGCAGTACCGATATCCACCGCATAGACCTTTTGGACACCCTTTTCCAGCAAAACCTGGCAAAATCCGCCGGTGGATGCCCCAAGATCTGCGATAATTTTATCCTGCCACTGAAGATCAAAAACATCGTAAGCCTTTAAAAGCTTATGGGCCGATCTGGCAACATACACCTTCTTATCGGTATCGACCGTAACGTTATCCGGTTCTTCCACAATCAACGAAGGCTTTGTGGCAGTCTTGCCGTTCACAGAAATATCGCCGTTTTTCACGGCAGCCGCCGCCTTATTTCGGCTTTCATAGTAACCCTTTGCCACCAAATACTGATCTAATCTCATGGCCGGTATGCTCCAAACTGTGTTATTTTGGCGGCAATACCGTTTCCATCCAGGCCACACTCCTTCAGCAATTGTTCAGCTTTTCCGGCCTTCAGGAATTGATTCTTAATACCGCAATTTTTGTAGAAGCCGGTATAATTGGCATTCAACAGCAAATTACCTAAATAAGCGCCGATGCCGTTGGTCTCATAGCACTCCTCCACAAAGAGAATCCGCTTATACTGCATCAATTGTTGCAATACAGACCGTTCTATGGGGAAAATGCGATTCAATTTTAAGAAAGAAACGGGCATATTAGCCAGGCGGATGCCTTGTAAGCAGGAAACCACCTGCCGACCGTAGGAAACCACGCACAGTTCTTTAGACTGACCGATCCATTGAACGTCATCGCCATTATTTAAAAAAGGTAACTGCATATCAGGTTCATAGCCACGGGGGTACCGGATTGCAGAAATTCCTTCACCATCCAGGATACGGCGGCGTAAAACCTCCCGCAGCTCCTGATAGGTGGTAGGTGAATAAATGGAAACAGTGGGAATAGGCATCAGCATCGAAATATCAAACAAGCCCTGATGAGTCTCACCATCCTCCCCCACGATCCCGGCGCGGTCAATACATAGGGTGGCATTGAATCCTTGCAATGCCAGGTCGTGGATCACCTGATCGTAGCCACGTTGCAGGAAGGAAGAATAAACGGCAAACACCGGTTTCATTCCGTTCCGTGCCAAGCCGCCCGCAAAGGTTACCGCATGTTGCTCCGCTATTCCCACGTCATAAAACCGCTTGGGATAAGCTTTCGCAAATTCATTTAAGCCGCAGCCGGAACCCATTGCCGCCGTGATGACGCAAACCCGGGAATCCTCTTCGGCAATTCTGCAAAGCTCCGAACCGAAAATATCGGAAAAATCCGGTTTGACTTTTTTGGTCTTTTCGCCGGTTTCAACGTCAAAAGAACTGAGACCGTGGAAATCAGAGGGCATATTTTCTGCAAAAGAATAGCCCTTTCCCTTAACGGTTTTAACGTGAACCAGGCAAGGTCGGTGCAGTTCCTTGGCACGGTTCAACACCCGATCCAAAACCTGAAGATTATGACCGTCGATAGGTCCGAGATAAAGGAAGCCCATATCTTCAAAGATATTTCCACGGTATACCATAGACTTCATAATCTGCTTGGTCTTTTGGAAAAAGGAATATAAATGCTTACCGATCAAAGGAATCTTTTGGGTGGTACTTCCTATCAAATCCTTAAATTTAAAATAAACGTTCCGGGAACGGATCTTGGATAGATGGGCCGCAAAGGAGCCCACGTTGGGAGAAATACTCATATCATTATCATTTAAGACCACGATCAGATTACCGGACATTCTTCCACCATTATTGAGGCCTTCGTAAGAAAGACCGCCGGTCATTGCACCGTCGCCCACAACGGCGACCACGTGACGATCCTTCTCCCCTTTTAATTGAAAGGCCTTCAAAAGACCGACTGCAGAGGAAATAGCGGTGGAACTATGGCCGGTTTTTAAAATATCGTGTTCGCTTTCCTTGGGATTAGGAAAGCCGGAAAGACCATCTTCTTTGCGCAGGGATTCGAAAGAAGGATACCGACCGGTTAAAAGCTTATGGGTATAGCATTGATGCCCCACGTCAAACACGATCTGATCTCTGGGAGAATCAAAGACCCGATGGAGCGAAACAGTCAGTTCCACAACGCCCAAATTGCTGGCAAGATGGCCGCCGTTATTGGAAATGTGCTGAATCAGGCATTCGCGGATCTCCAAACAAAGTGCAGTTGACTCTTCATAGTCCATACTTTTGACAGATTCAGGTCCGGATATTTGGTTCAGATAACGGTCTTCCGTCATTTGGGCTCCTCCTTTCGATTATTTTTCACGAACGGCAATATAATTTGCTAACCAAAGTAAAAAAGCATCATCTTTGGCATAACGGATCGCATCGTTCACTTCTGTTTTTAAGTATTCTTTAGCCTGATCACAGCCAAGCAAGGACACAAAGGTAGATTTATTCTCTTCCTGATCTTTTCCGGTCTCCTTGCCAAGCACAGCAGGATCCCCTTCCACGTCAAGAAGATCATCCTTTATCTGGAAGGCAAGGCCGATATGGCGGCAATAGGATTCATATTGCGCCGAATCTTTTTCGCTCAAAGCACCGGCGATTTGCGCGGGTACCAGCAGCAAGGCACCGGTCTTCATCCGATGCAGTTCGGTCAGCTCTTCCAAATTCAGCCTTTTGCTCTCACCAATAATGTCCAAAGCTTGTCCACCCAGCATGCCATTACATCCGGCGGCGTTAAAAAGCACTCCAATTGCATGAATAAAGGCTTTTGGTTCGAAACAAGATTGCTTGTTGATCAAGTATTCTATTGCTCCGTTCAGGATGCCGTCGCCTGCCAAAAGTGCCATTGCAGAGCCGTATTTTTTGTGGCAAGAGGGCAAGCCGCGCCGAAAATCATCGTTATCCATTTCCGGCATATCATCATGAACCAAAGAGTATGCATGGATCATCTCCAAAGCCACCGCAAAGGGCAAAGAGCATTCTCTGCTAACGCCTAAACGGTCGCAAAAAGCAACGGTAAGAACCCCGCGGATCCTTTTACCGCCCGCAGTTAAGCCGTATTGCATTGGTTCATATAGCGGATTATCTTTATTCTGTACGACGGTAGATAACGCTGAAGACAATTCCCGCTCCACGATCTCCCGAATAGAATCAAATTCGTTATTCTTCATTTTGAGCCTCGGCCTCTTCCCGGAGAAAACGGACCTTTTGTTCAGCCTTCTCCAACATTTCGGCACATAATTTACTCAGTTTCATTCCTTTTTCATATAAAGCAATGGATTCGTCCAGGGATACCTCGCCGCTTTCCAGTTTAGAAACAACCTGGGCTAACTGTTCCATTGCTGACTCAAAGGTAAATTTATCAGCCATTGGTTTTAACCTCCCGAAAACGGTTCACCTGACATTCGGCAATACCGTCGTAAAATTGCAGATCGATCTGATCCTCCGGTTCCAATTCGTGAACGGATTTCAGCGCGTTCCCATCCTTTTGAGCAAAGGTAAAGCCACGCTGTAATACTTTTAAGGGACTCAACGCATCCATTTTTGCAAGATTTGTCATCAAAGCGCTTTTTTGTTCCTTTATTAATACATCGGTACAATGATTTAACCGCTCCACAAAATGGTCCAGCATCATAAAAGGTTTATCGGTAAATGCCTTCGGATCTGTCAGCACCCTTGCCTCGGCATATCGGCGGAAGCGTTCACGGCTATAGCGCAGTTTGGTATCCAATGCCGTCAGCAGATGAGCCCGCTGCATTTGAATACGGTTCATCAACGCTTCCTGATCAGGAACCGCCAGTTCCGCAGCTCCCGAGGGGGTTGGCGCTCGAAGATCCGCCACGAAATCACAGATCGTAAAATCGGTCTCATGTCCTACCGCAGAAATCACCGGCGTTTTGCAGTTATAGATCGCAAGCGCCAAGTTGGGGTCATTAAATCCCCATAGGTCTTCAATGGAACCGCCACCGCGACCGATGATCAGCACGTCCACGGGATACTCCTGCTCAAAATACTCAATGCCACGCATCAAGGAAGCGGGAGCAAGATCACCTTGAACGATAGCCGGATACACGGTAACCTCAGCCATTGGAAAACGCCGACCGGTAATATTGATAATATCACGTACGGCGGCGCCCGTCGGCGAAGTGATAACACCGATCTTACCGGGCATAGACGGAATGGGCTGTTTATGGGCCTCATCGAAAATACCGGCCTGTGCCAACTGCTTCTTCAGTTGCTCCAGAGCGACGTACAGATCGCCAAGGCCATCCTCTTTCATTTCGGTGATATAGATCTGATAAACGCCTGTCTTTTCAAAAACCGATACGCTCCCCCTCACCATAACCTTCATCCCGTTTTCGGGACGAAAGCGCAGTTTGGAAGCGCTGGACCGAAACATAACGGCGCTGACAATCCCGCCGTCATCCTTGAGGCGAAGATAGATATGTCCGCTACCGTGGATGGTAAGATTCGAAATTTCGCCCTGAACCCAGATGTTTTTCAGGTTAAAATCCGCTTCCAGAACGTTTTTCAGATATTGATTTAATTGTGTGACCGTAATGGAAGTTTTTTCCATATCAGGAGGCAATTTTGCCTAATACACCGTGCACAAAGGCCGGAGCATCGTCTTCGCCGAATTCCTTGGCGATCTCGATGGCCTCGTTGATCGCCACGCGATCCGGCACTTCGGAATTAAACTTCAGTTCATAAACGGCAACCCGCAAAATGGCACGACAAACCGAACTAACCCGATTCAACGCCCAGTTTTTGAGAGCAGGCTCGATCAATTGGTCGATCTCTGCCCAGTTGGAAACGATCCCCTCGAAGGTTTGATCGATATAGAGATAGCGCTCCCCAGCGGGATCTTGATTATAAAATTCGTTTAATACGGTATCCTTTTGATCCAGGCCTTGAAAACTCAAGGAGTAAATCAATTGAAAAACCACTCTTCTTTGCTTTTGTCTGGTCATAATTCCTCCTATTGAACAGAGATATAAAGAACTGTTCCTTCGTGAACCTCAATCGACATATTATCGCTTGCGGATTCATTACTGATTGCAAGGGGCGACGATGAGATTAATTGATAACGATCCAAGGGATATTTAAAGCCCTTTAACGATATGGTGGCCTTATCCTTCCAAGGAAAAAAGGAATAATACCGATACCCGGAAGAAATTTCGGTCACGCCTTTTTGCAATAGACAAGTTTGATTCCTGCCGTCGTAAAGATACAAGGTGACGCCATTTTTTATTGCCTTTTCCAAAAGGCAGAGATTTGCATAGGTATGATCCAGTCGTCCGCCAAAGGGTGCGATCATCCAAATCTCCCGGTATCCGTTCTCGATAGCAAGATCCAGGGCGATCTCACTATCGGTCTGATCCTTTTCGGTCGGAAAAACCCTGATATCCGGAAGTTTCGGCATAGGCATTGAATCAAAATCGCCAAAAACTTCTTTAGGGGTAACAGCGAATTTTTGTGCCAATAAATAGCCCGCATCGGCGGCATAGAAATCAAAACTGTTTGTCCCGATCAATCGGCAAACTGCATCTTCATCACACAATTCACCGGCCAAAAAGACCATCAGCCGTTTGTTTTTTTGTTCCAAGGAGCTTCATCCTCCTTCAAATATTGGTAGATCTGACGGTAATTTTCATAACGACCGGGATCAATGAATCCGGCCTCTACCGCTTCCTTCACGCCGCAATTGCGCTCATCCATATGGGCGCAATCCATATAGGGGCATTTTTCCTTATGGTCGGCAAATTCCGGGAAATAACGGTCAAGAGAAGTCCTTTCAAACTGATAGCCCTCCAGCTCCAAAGCACCAAAACCGGGCGTATCGGCGATAAAACCGCCATTGGCCGGAAAAAGCTCCGTATGGCGTGTCGTATGTCGGCCGCGCCCCAGTTTATCGGATATCTCGCCGGTTTCCAGGGTCAATTCGGGATATAGTGTATTCAGGATACTACTTTTTCCAACCCCGGTATTCCCTGCAAAAACCACCGTTTGATCCTGTAATGCTGTACGCAGTTCATCGATACCATCGCCGGACAATGCGGAAATACGGAACACAGAATAGCCAAGCCCCTCATAGAGAGTGGCTAACCGTTCAACCTGATCCACATCCGGAAGATCCTGCTTATTAAAGATCAAAACCGGCTTGATACCTTGGTTTTGAGCGATCAAAAGCATCTTATCAATAGTAAAAGGAAAGGGCGTTGGACGACCGAAGGATGAGACGTAACAAATGACGTCGACGTTTGCAATATTAGGACGAATCAGATAATTTCTTCTGGGAAGGATCGCATCGATCCGGCCGGTCTGATCCGGCAAAGCCAGGATCTCTACTTCGTCCCCAGGTACAGGAGTGATCCCCTGTTTTCGAAAACTGCCCTTCGCCCTGCAAAGGTACAGGCCTTCCGGCGTTTCAACGGTGTAAACGCCGGAAAGCAATTTTATAATTTTACCCTTCATATTTAACTAACGGTAAATGTTCCTGTAACTACACCATCAACAGTGATGGTAATCACCGAGCCAACGGGCTGCTGTGCAACACTAATCAGCAAAGAGGAAGACTCTGCAGGCTTAACGATCTGATTATAAAGCTGAGTACCGTCGGCGGCGGTCAAAATAACGGTAACCTGCTTTTCGGCATTGGTTGCATCCACGTAAGTAGAAAGATTTACTGGAACGGAAGCATCCTTCAATTCCGGGGTTACTACAGGAGCGTCAGACTCCGTGTCGCCTCCTTCAGGAGGTGTTGTAGCGTTGGGATCATCTACAGGCGGGATCTCTGCCGCAGGGCCAATACTGATAACAAGATTTACGGTAGTTCCTTCTTCTACCTCTTCATCCTTCAAAACGCTTTGCGTGATGATCTTGCCGGCCTCTACCGTATCGCTGTTTTCTTCAGTAACGGTACCAAGCACCAGCTTATTGTTGGCCAAAGTGGTCTTAGCGGCATCCAAAGTCAGATTAGCAAGATCCGGCATTGTGATGGTTTTAACCTCTTCAACAGGTTCTTTCTCGTCGGGGCCATCGCTGATATAAATAATGACGATGGTATCTTCAAAAACTTCCTGGCCGGCACTGGGATAAGTCGTAATAACACAGCCAAGGTCTACGTCGCTGCTATTTCTGGTGATGATCTTATAAGCAATGCCTTGCCGCTCAAATTCTGCAATCGCCGCAGTTCTACCCATTTTCAAAACGTTCGGAACATAGTTCACCGCGTCACCGCCATTATTGATGGTACCGTTTTCATCGTCATCGGTAGGCTTGGTGGAGGTACCGCAGATCACCAGGGTGATCTTACTTTTTTTCTTGACCTGGGTATTGGCCGTGGGCTTTTGAGAAATAATTTCGCCCACGTCGTGTTCGCTGCTGGAAATGGTCGATTCCACAACAAATTCAAAATTATGCTGTTTCTTGGCAGCCTCCACGGTCATTCCAACCACATTGGGACAGCTAACAGTATTGGAGCCAAACAATTCCTTTTGGAACAAGATCCCCAAACCAACCAAAATAAGCAAAACGAACGCGGTTCCGACCCCGGCGATAATGGGAAGCCAAGTCCGTTTAAAGGCGGAAGTTTCGATCTCCTCCTCTTCTTCGCCCTCTTCGTCATCGGAATCGTCATCAAAAAGATCCCCTTCGCCGTTCAATTCAGACTTAAGAGCAGAGGCCATAATCGTGGGTGAATTATCAGAAGATACGGCAGGCAGATCCTCTTCAGGTTCAGCCGTATAATTGAACACGATAGTGGGATCCTCTTCGTACATACTGATATCTGCTAAAAATGCGCCGGCAGACTGATAGCGGATCGCAGGATCCTTCATCATCGCCTTCAGGGTGATATCCTCCAGCCCTTGCGGTAGTTCCTCACAAAGCTCCGAAGGAAGCGCAGGCTGTTCCTGCACCTGTTTTAAAGCAACAGCAACCGCTGTATCTGCCTCAAAGGGCAGCTGGGCCGTTAACATTTCATAGAGAATGATACCAACGGAGTAAAGGTCACTTCTTGCATCGGTACGGTCACCGCTGGCCTGTTCGGGGCTGATATAGTGTACGGAGCCGATGGTCATATCGCTAATGGTTTGGGTATCGAATTTTGTTAACCGAGCGATCCCGAAATCGGTGATCTTGATAGAGCCGTCCTTAAGAAGCATAATATTATGGGGCTTAATATCCCGATGCACGATTCCACGCTCGTGGGCGTGTGCCAAAGCCTTTAGGATCTGTTTGATAAAATGAAGCGCTTCTGTTCCGGAGAGCCGGCCCTTTTTCTCCATGTACTCCTTTAAGGTGATGCCATCAATATATTCCATTACAATATAGAGCGCATCTCCCTCCAAAGAAACATCGTATACATCGACGATATTCCCCTGAGAAAGCATTGTAATGGCCTTGGATTCGTTGGTAAACCGACGCCGGAACTGGGTATCGGACATAAACTCATCCTTTAAAATCTTTACTGCAACGACCCGATTACAGATCTTATCAAACGCTTTATATACGTAAGCCATACCGCCGACTCCGATCACCTCGGTGATCATATAGCGATCATTCAGAACTTTACCGATATATCTTTCCATCTTTCGAGTTATCCTCCTTATATTTGGATGGCGACCACGGTGGTATTATCACTGCCGCCTCTACTGTTAGCAAGTTCAATTAAACGTTGGGGCAGATCATCAAAATCGCCACCAAAGGCTTCAAACTGAATTTCATTTTCATCAACCAGATTACTCAATCCATCTGAACATAACACCACGATATCGCCGGGTGAAGCATCAACCTGGAAAAAGTCAAATTCCACTTCCTCTTCGATCCCAATGGCACGGGTGATAATATTTTTATTAGGATGTAATTTTGCCTGACGGGGGGTGATATGTCCGCTATCAACAAGCTGCTGAACCGCAGAATGATCCTTGGTGATCTGAGAAATACTGCCGTTTGTTATATGATATCCACGGCTGTCACCTACGTTCCCAAAATACAAGCGGGTTCCTTCGACCCAAACGAAGACCATTGTAGTTCCCATTCCGGCAAGATCTTGATCCTCTTCGGCTTCGTCATATATGTTTTTGTTGCTTTCGGTAATAATTTTTTCGAACAGGGCGTGTGGTTTTTTGTTGCCGCGGTTGTTCCAATTTTCCAGAGCTGTATTCTTTGCAATGGAACTGGCACAGCTGCCGCCGTTGGCCCCACCCATACCGTCGCAAACGACCGCAAAGCATTGATTTCCCACGGGCTCGGAATACCAAAATGCATCTTGATTTTCAGCCCGAACCATTCCGATATGGCTACTGCCGACTGTTTTCACAGTCATCATCCTCCTTCTTTGTATGTTGATGGCGCAATTGTCCGCAAGAAGCAGAGATATCACTACCCAGGGTTCTGCGGATCGTTGCATTCAAGCCAAGGTCTGTTAAATTCTTTTGAAATTGATAAAGCGAGGTGCGGTCCGGTGCTTTAAAAACACCGTTCTCAATAGGATTCACCGGAATCAGATTTACGTGGCAAAGAATCCCTTTGAGCAAACGAGACAATCGCTCGGCATCCTCTTTTGTATCGTTTAAGCCTTTGATAACCGCATATTCAAAGGAGATCCGGCGGCCGGTAACACTTTGATATGACCGGCAGGCTTCGATCAATTCATTCAAATGATACTTGCGGTTAACCGGCATCGTCTTACTGCGGTTTTCATCCGTGGTTGCGTGAAGAGAAATGGAAAGTGTGATGGGCAGGTTCTCCTCTGCCAATTTCAGAATACCGGGGATCAAACCGCAGGTGGAAAGTGAAATATGCCGATATCCGATGTTAACCCCTTCCGGGTCATTCACGTTTTTCAAAAAACGGATCACGTTTTCATAGTTATCTAAGGGTTCCCCGATCCCCATCATAACAATGTTACTGATGCGGGAACCAAGGTCCGCTTGAACCTTTAATATTTGATCCAGAATCTCACCGGCCGAAAGAGAGCGTACCAACCCGTTTTTAGTGGACTGACAAAACCCACACCCCATTCTGCAACCAACCTGACAAGAAATACACACGGAATAGCCGTGGTTATATTTCATCGCAACGGTTTCGATCAGGTGTCCATCTTCCAGCTGAAACAGATACTTTACCGTTTCGTCCAATTTAGATTGAAATTTTTTGTAGATCTTCAAATCCGCGATTTTTGCGTTTTCTTTTAAAACGTCACGAAGAGTGGCCGGAAGATCGGTCATTTCATCAAAGGAGGAAACGCCCCGATGTAGCCAGCGAAAGATCTGCTTACTGCGGAATGCGGGCTGGTGCAGTTCTTTTATGTAGGCGGAAAGTTCCTCCCTTGTAAGTGATTTTAAATCCTGCTTCAAAGCTTAACCTTTCTTAATTAATGCAATATAAAAACCGTCCTCGGATCCGTTTGGCAGAAACTGTTGCTCCCGGATCAATTTATACTGAGGGCGATCCTTTAAAAAGGCACCGATCAACATATCGTTTTCCCGGCGGTCCACCGTACAGGTAGAGTAAACGAGCGTTCCGCCTTTTTTTAAATAGTTCAATCCGTTTTCTAAAATCCGTTTTTGAATATCTGTAAAATCGGATGAACAATATTTTTTATATTTGATATCCGGCTTTTTACCCATAATGCCAAGGCCGCTGCAGGGAACGTCGCAAAGTACAAAATCAGCAGATTCCGCATCTGCAGCTTCGTATACGGTTCCATCCCGCAGTTCGGCTGTAACATTATGTAAACCAAGTCGTTGGATACTGCTGTTCAGATTATCAATTTTATGAGGATGTACGTCAAAGGACCGAACCTTTCTTGAAGGGTTCGAAGCCAGAATAAAGGTCTTACCGCCGGGAGCGGCGCATAGATCCATCACGTTGATTGCATCCCGGGGACATAATGTCGCAGCCTGTGCAGAATGGTAACCCACGATATGATACCAACCTGCCCGATAGGCAGCAGAATCCTCCACAGAAAAACCGTTCTCAACAGAAAACAGATTGGGGACATCTGTTTTTCTAACGGCAATCCCTTCATTCTCTAATAATAAAATCAGTTCAGAGGACGTACCCTTATGAGTATTCAGATAAAGGTACATCGGATCCCGTTTGATCTGAAGCGCTTCCATCATCAGAACAAAAGTTTCTTTTCCGTATTGCTCCAATAAAAGATCAACCAGTTCCACCTCAATGGAATAGCGCACGGAATAGTCGGTTTTCTTCAGTAAAAGCAGTTCATCTTTTTGCGTTGCGCAAGTGCGAAGAACGGCGTTGCAAAAGCCTGTCACCTTATAAAGATGCATTTGCTTCAGCAATTCGACAGTCGTATTGCAGGCCGCCGAAGCGGGAACCTCCATATAAAACATTTGATAGACTCCCATTCGCAGAGCAGACAAAACGTCCTTACTCAATTTCTCCGGCGGACGGTTGGAGGTTTTAGTAATAAAATGATCTAACGTGATCTTACGTTCGATAACACCGTAAACCAAGGCGGTGATAAATCGCCGGTCACGGGGCTCCGATACGGTGCGAAGTTCTTTTTTTAAGGCAAGATTAGGGAAAGTAGCATTCACTTCCCAATCCACTAAAAGATCAAAGGCAATTTGACGGGGTGTTCTCATCTACGGTTCCTCGCACGGTTCAAAAGGATCACCAGTTGCCACAAAGCAGTGATCGCAGAGGCCACGTAGGTCATGGCGGCAGAGCTTAAAACACGGCGCACGCCACGGATATCCTCTTCAACAAAGCCGGAATTTTCGATCAGCTTAACTGCTCTGGAAGATGCGTTGAACTCAACGGGTAACGTGATAAGTTGAAAAAAGAACAACACAGCGTAGCAGAGAACAACCATATTAAAGACCACCGCACCCATAGAAGATTGTGTTGAAAAAAAGATACCGGCCAGCATCAAAATATAAAGCAATTTGGAACTGAAGTTGGTGATCCCCACCACCGCACTGCGGACTTTAATCGGAAAATAGCCTACGTTATGCTGAATGGCATGACCGCATTCGTGGGCGGCGATCCCGATGGAAGCGATGCTGGTACCGTTATAAACCTCCGGTGAAAGCGCAACCACCTTTTTGGCGGGGTCATAATGATCGGAAAGATGACCGGATGCCGGCACCACCTGAACGTCGTGAATTCCCGCGTTTTGCAGGATCATCACAGCCATTTGCAAGCCGGTCATAGAGCGTGTATTTCTCTTTTGACTATATTTAGAATAAGTGGACTTCAGCCGGATCTGAACCAAAAGGCCCAGAATCAAAACCGGCAGCATCGTGTATATTCCGAAGTAATAATTATAGAAAATCGTTCTCACTCCTTTATTTTAAAGGATCCCCCACCGACAATTTAGCTCCGCAGGCATAGGCATAAGCATCAGTCTTATTTTTGCCCTGCTTTTGAATCACTTTGATCAAAACAGCGGTTTGATCACCACAGGCAACGGAAATGCCATCCGTAGAAATAGCAATAATCGTACCGGGTTTGGCGTTTGTTGTTGATCCTAAATAAGCTTCGTGCAATTTCAAGCGGTAATCGCCGCAATCCAAGAAAGCACCCGGTGAAGGATTCAGGCCCATAATCAAATTGCGAATCATTGCAGCCGGCTGATCAAAGTCAATCGCCCCCTCCGCTTTACTGATCATGGGTGAATAGGTCGCTTGGGAATCATCCTGTTTTTCATAGACGGCGGTACCGGAAACGATCTGTTCAATCGCTTTGATCAAAGCATCGGCGCCTAACTCTGCCAAGCGGTCAAAAACCGTTCCGGCCGTATCCTCAGGCTCGATCGGGGTCGAAACCTTATAGATCATATCACCGGTATCCAACCCTTTTTCCATCTTCATAATTGTGACGCCGGTTTCCTTCTCGCCGTTCATTACCGCACGCTGGATGGGGGCGGCACCCCGATATTTGGGCAACAAAGAGCCGTGAACGTTGATACATCCAAAGCGGGGATAATTCAAAATATATTCCGGAAGAATCCGTCCGTAGGCGGCCACAACGATAAGATCGGGTCGGATTTCATCCAAAACCTCTTGAAAGGCTCCGTCCTTTAAAACCAAGGGTTGCCAACAAGGGATCCCCTTTTCCAAAGCAAATTCCTTCACGGGAGGAGGCAGAGTTTTCCCTCCCCGCCCCTTGGGTCGGTCCGGCTGGGTCACGACACCAACCAACTGACAATTTTCGTAAAGAGCCGCACAGGAATTCAATGCAAAATCCGGAGTTCCCATAAATAAAACACGCAGATCATTCATTGTCAAAAACCTCTTTGCCGATCATCGGGATGGTGATACCGTTCAAGTGATCGAATTCGTGCTGCAAACAGCGAGCGTTAAAGTCTTCGGCCGAAAACTCAAAGTACTCCCCTTTTTCATTCTGTGCGCGCATTTTGATTTTATGCGCTCTGACAATATGGAACGTTCTGCCCGGGAAAGATAGGCATCCTTCGTAGTATTTATCGTTTTTACCGGAGGAAGAAATAATCTCCGGATTGATAAACACCATATATTCGCCGGTTTCGGGCGCTACGTCGGCCACAAAGATCCGGCGCAAAACACCGACCTGGGGTGCTGCAAGTCCGGCACCGACCTCTTTTTTCAGCGTTTCACGCATATCCTGGACCAAAGCGGCCAGTTTATCATCAAACTCTGTAACCGGGCGAGATTTTTTGCCCAAAAATTCCATATCATTCTTAACAACGTTTCTAAGAGCCATTGATACACCTCAAATAAATTGTATGGGATTCATATTATAGGAAACCCGAATACCGTAGGGCATAGTCAGCTGCTGCGCTTCACGGATCAGGTTCCGCATCTTCTTTGCATTTTTACACTTAATCAGCATCTGCATCCGGTGCTTACCTTTAAAAGTACCGACTCTGGGCACCACGGGCGAAAGCAACCGAAGCGGAATATCGCTGTAATCGGAGCCGGCCTTTTCATCAATGAAGCGATAAAGCTCCGCCATTGCACCGGCCGTTGCTTTTTGTGACAGTCCCTCAACAGAGACCAACAGCAGATCACAGAAAGGCGGATAATTTGCCAGCCGTCGGAAGGATATTTCCTGGGCATAAAACTGCAAATAATCCTGATCCTTTGAAAGAGCGATCACAGGATGTTCGGGACAATAGGTCTGAATGATGGCCTTACCCCGGCGACCGCTTCGACCGGATCTGCCGCAAACCTGGGTCAAAAGATCAAAGGTACGTTCATTGGCGCGAAAATCGTTATTATACAACGACATATCCGCCTGTAGAACACCCACGAGCGTTACGTTCGGGAAATCAAGGCCCTTGGCAACCATTTGAGTACCCAGCATCACATCGTACTTCCCTTCCCGGAATTCCGACAGTAAGTCACCGTAGGAAAGGTAGGAATCCACCGTATCCACGTCCATACGTAAAATACGGATCTCCGGGAACAGCTTTTGTAATTCTTCCTGGACGTATTGAGTTCCCATCCCTAACATCGAAAGACTTGCACTTCCGCAGGTGGGACAGGAGGTATACGCCTTAATATTATAACCGCAATAATGACACATTAAGCGGTAATTTGCCTTATGATAGGTCAATGCGATACCGCATCCGGGACACTTGGCCACCTCACCGCAGGAGGAACAGCCGACAACCGAATGCATACCGCGACGGTTCAGAAAGAGAATTGATTGCTCTCCGCTCGCATAGGTCTCGCCCAGCGCTTCAAAGAGTTCATCACTGATCAACTTTGAACCGTCCGTAATCAGCTCGGTGCGCATATCCACCAAACGAACCTCCGGCAGAGTTGCGTTGGAATACCGTTTGGTCATGGTATGGAGCTGATAGTTCCCTTTTTCGGCTTGGAAATAACTCTCGATAGCCGGAGTAGCGGAAGCCAGCACCAAAGGAACCTTCAAATGATGGGATAAAAACCTTGCGACGTCCCGGGCGTGGAACCGAGGGATGGTTTCAGACTTATAAGAGGATTCGTGCTCCTCGTCCATAATAATCAACCCCGGATCGGTCAAGGGTGCGAAAACCGCACTGCGGGTCCCCACAACGATTTTAGCCTGCCCACGGCGGATCTTACGCCATTCATCAGCTTTTTCACCCAAGGTCAGCCCGCTGTGAAGAACCGAAACACAATCGCCGTAGCGACCGTAAAAGCGATCAAGCATCTGCGGGGTCAGCGCAATCTCCGGAACCATCATCAGCACCGAACGGCCGGCGGCGATCATATCGTCCATCAGCCGCATAAACACATGGGTCTTACCGCTCCCGGTTACACCGTAAAGCAAATGTGTCTTCCCTTGTCCAAAGGTATCGGCAATCCTCTGATAAGCGGTTTCCTGCTCTTCTTCCAAGCAGATCGCCTCGCGGTTGACAGATCGTTCCATCTCCCGATAGGGGATCCGCTCCCGGGATTCGCTGAATACCTCAATGAGCCCCTTCTTCTGCAGCGTTTTAACCGTAGAAGGGCCACACCCGGAATAGTACAGCGCATCCTTAGCAGAAAGCACCGGTTCATCCAAAAAGATCCCTAAAAGATCCCGTTGCTTTTCAAACCGATGGTCCAGTTCTGCCAAATAGGATTCAGCCTCATCCGGGCTCACAGCAAGGCGAATCTTTTTCTCCTTCAGATCGCCGATGTTACGAATAGATTTGATCTCCTCGATCAGGATACCGTCGCGGTAAGCGGGCAAACAAAGCTTTTTGAGCTTTTGCGGAAAATCCGAACGCTTAACAGGACTCCCCTTTTCTTTTAGAAAATCCACCAACTCAGCATACGCAGCAGGAACGTCTTCCAGTTCAGGACGAAGAGCAAAGGTTTCGTTGATCTGATAATCCAAACCTCGTGGGATCATAGAATGATAAGTTTGATAGCGGGTAATAAAATACTGTTCCGCCATCCAATCTGCCAGTTTCAGATGAACCTCGCTTAAAATCGGCTCATCATCCAATACACGGATCAGTTCCTTGAGATCATCGGGACCGACCCCCTCATCCAGCGAAAGAACCATTGCCTTTTTCAGCTGATTGGCTTTACCGAAGGGTACCAACACCCGCATGCCGGGTTTGAGTTTTTCGGCAAAGCGTTCGGGAACACGGTACGTATAGTCAATATCGATTTTATGGACAATCTGATCGATTGCGACCCGACATTCAACCGACATTTGATTATTCAGCGGCGTTTACAACTTCCGGATTTTTGATATAAACCTTACCGTTTGCAATGTCATTGATCGCCATGGTAACAGGCTTCTCGGTCAATTCGATATCACCTGCTTCGGCTTCTTCAGCCAGTTTGCGTGCGCGCTTAGCGATCATCAATACCAAAGCATAGCGGCTCTTGGTGGCCTTTTCCAATTCAGATACTGCGGGATATAACATAATTCAGTCCTCCGTTTATTTTTTTATAATTGCAATTATTTCTTCAGCGGCGACGGCAATGCTGTCGTTCACCACTGTGTGATGATAAAGATTTTGGGTTTTTAATTCGCTTTTAGCATGCTCAATGCGCTTGGCAACCACCTCGGCAGACTCCGTACCGCGACCGGTGAGGCGTCTTTCCAGTTCCTCAAGGCTGGGCGGTAAAATAAACACCGAAACGGCATCTTCACATTTTTTCATTACCTGCTGTGCGCCCTGGGGCTCGATCTCCAAAAGAACGTCGAACCCTGCGTTACGCTGATCCTCAACGTAGTCAGCCGGGGTGCCGTAATAATTGTCACAATAACAAGCATATTCCAGCATCTCCCCTCGGCGGATCTTTTCTTCAAATTCCGGCTTGGAGATAAAGAAATACTGAACGCCGTTCGTTTCGCCCTCCCGGGGGTTCCGGGTGGTGGCGGAAATCGAATACTTAAGATCGGGAAGTTGACGGAATACTTCCTGCAAAACCGTTCCTTTGCCGGCGCCGCTGGGGCCGGATACAATGATCAGCTTACCTTTACTCATCGTCTTCATCCCCTTCTTCCTCGTAGCTGTCTGTCAGCCGGTTAGCGACCGTCTCCGGCTGCAACGGAGACAAGATCACGTGACCGCTATCCGTTATGATCACCGCACGGGTACGGCGACCGTAAGTAGCATCCACTAAAACACGGGCTTCCTTCGCTTCAACCACGATCCGCTTGATGGGAGCGCTATCGGGGCTGACGATGGAAATGATCCGGGAGGAATTCACCATATTACCGAATCCGATATTGATCAACTTCATAATTTGATCACCTCAATTATTCCACGTTTTGAATCTGTTCCCGGATCTTTTCGATACAGGATTTCACGTCTACAACGATCCGGGTGATCTCGATACTGTTGCATTTGGAACCGATGGTATTGATCTCCCGGTTCATTTCCTGCACCAGAAAATCAAGCTTTTTGCCAACGGAGCCTTCTTGCTCCAGCAGATCACGGAACTGGGCCAGGTGGCTTCTCAACCGGACCGTTTCTTCATCAACGGCCACTTTATCAGCAAACAAGGCAACCTCCGTCATCAGGCGGGATTCATCGAAGCTGCGGTCTGCCAAAGTTTCACGGATCTTTTCTTCCAGCCGGGCGCGGTAGGCATCCACCGATGCGGGAGCCAGCTTTTCAACCTCGGCAACGGCATTGGCAATAAAATCCAAATTAGCAGAAAGATCGGCCTTGAGTTTAGCACCCTCAACCGTTCTCATCTCCAAAAAGGAAGTCAGCGCTTCCTCCAACCCGTTCATAACAGCCGTTTTCACTTCCTCATCGCTGACCTCAGGAAGATCCACCGTCAATACGTCCGGCATTCTTAAAACACCGGAAACGGTCAGATCATTTTGAATACCGCACTCGGAGGAAACCGCATCGGCCGCCTGCAGATAGGCACGAACCAAATTGAAATCCACCTTTGCATCAAGGGCGGCGCCGGTCTGACTCTTTTCGGTATGGAAATAGACGTCTACCTTACCCCGGGCAACCGATTCTGCAATGCGATTCTTGATAGGAGTTTCCAGGAAGGAGAATTCCTTATAGATGCGGGACGAAAAATCAAAAAAACGATGGTTGACGGATTTGATATCAATTGTAAAATCCAGGCCACCAAAAGAGCCTGTTCCACGGCCAAAGCCGGTCATACTTTTTAAAGCCATTTTACACCTCAATATATATTTTATTATAATATAATATCACATTTTATAAATTTGTCAATATAAAAGCGCCGTTTTGCAACGGCGCTATGTTTAATTCAAAGGTCTTTGACCCCCATTACTACGGGGCCAGCGGGAATTGGTAAAGGTTACGAATTTGATAGAATAAAAATCGCAAACCACATAGTTTTTGCTTCGGGGCTCGTAAAGCACGATAAAGCTCATGCCCACGTCGTATAAAATCCCCTCTTTACGCACAAGGTTTTGGGTACCGATCAAAAAATCAATGTAACAGTATTCTCCCTCATTTTGCTGTAGTGCCCGCTGCCATGAATTGGCATACCCTTGAAGAGAATCATTCATCGGTATCTCATTGATCTCCTCGTATCCGTTCAATTCGTCAGCCATATCGAATCCTCCTAAAAATTATGTAAACTCGTATAGATCGGTGGGATTATAAAAACAATGGTCCCGATACCTGCCGATCAGATATCCCACCTCGGAAGGAAAATTCTGACGGCAGGTGTTACTAAAGGGATTATAAAACCAAAGCGCTTCTCCCAGTCCCGGCAAACGGTTCCCGGCTATGGCCCAATCCGCAATATTGTAATGAACGTCGGTCGGTTGCATATTATAAATATTCTGTGGATTGTAACGGCCGTTTTCCTCGTCGGTGGCGCAAGCAAATTGTCCGGGCTGGAGAATTACGTTTCGAATGCTGCCGTTCCCGATCCGGGCATATTCACCCACCGGAAAATGAACGCGATTCATCACCACACTGGCCACCGCCTTCATACCAATATCGCCTTCACCACCCGCTTCACACTGTATCAATCTTGCCAATAATTCACGGTCGGAATAGGGCAAAATTCCCACCCCCTTGGCTCAATTTATGCAGGTGTTATCAAAAAAATTACACCCGTTTGCGATTTTTAACGCAAACGGGTGTAATGTACTTTTACTTTACGCCTATTCTCTTTAAATATTGGCCGGTATAACTCGCCTCGCAAGCCGCTACCTCTTCCGGTGTACCGGTCGCCACTACGGTACCACCTTTGTCGCCGCCTTCCGGTCCCAGATCGATGATATAATCTGCCGTTTTGATCACGTCCAGATTATGCTCGATCACCAGAACGGTATTACCGCTGTCCACAAGACGCTGCAAAACGTCGATCAGCATCTGCACGTCTGCCGAATGCAGGCCTGTGGTAGGCTCGTCCAAAATATAAATCGTTTTACCGGTGGAGCGCCGAGCCAACTCCGTCGCCAGCTTGACCCGCTGCGCCCCACCGCCGGACAAAGTGGTGGAAGGCTGACCGATCTTTACGTAGGACAGCCCCACGTCGTAGAGTGTTTGCAGCTTACGCCGGATCTTTTCATGGTTTTCAAAGAAAACAAGCCCTTCTTCAACCGTCATCTCCAATACGTCCGCTATAGATTTATCCTTATACTTCACCTCCAGCGTTTCACGGTTATACCGCTTACCCTTACAAACCTCGCAAGGGATATAAACGTCGGGCAAAAAGTGCATTTCAATACAAATAATCCCGTCGCCCTGGCAAGCCTCGCATCGACCGCCACGAACGTTAAAGGAAAAGCGGCTGGCACTATATCCCCTGGCCTTTGCACCGTTCGTGGAGGCAAACAGATCCCGAATATCGGTAAACACCGAGGTATACGTTGCAGGATTGGAACGGGGGGTTCTGCCAATGGGAGACTGATCGATATCGATAATCTTGTCCAGGTGCTCAATCCCCTTGATTTTCTTCACTTTTCCCGGGAAAGTTCGGGTTCCGTTAAGCTCGTGGGCCAGAGTTTTGTTAATAACGGAGTTTACCAACGAAGATTTACCGGATCCCGAGACACCGGTAATGCAAGTGAAGGTGCCCAAGGGGATCTTCACGTCGATCTTCTTCAGGTTATTCTCTTCCGCACCAATGACCTCCAAGAACTTACCGTTCCCGGGTCGCCGTTCTGTGGGGATGGCGATTTTCTTAACACCCGAGAGGTATTGACCGGTCAAGGATTCAGTTCGATTCATAACTTCCTCCGGCGTACCGCAGGCCACGACCTCTCCGCCGTGAATACCGGCGCCGGGACCAATATCCACGATATAATCAGCAGCACGCATAGTGTCCTCATCGTGCTCCACAACGATCAGCGTATTCCCAAGATCCCGCAAATGCTTCAGCGTTGCGATCAGTTTATCATTGTCCCGCTGATGCAGACCGATTGAAGGCTCATCCAGGATATAAAGAACGCCCATCAAGGTAGATCCGATCTGCGTCGCCAGGCGGATCCGTTGGCTTTCACCGCCGGAAAGCGTTCCCGCGCTACGGGAAAGCGTCAAGTATTCCAGACCAACGCTTTTAAGGAAGGTCAATCGGCTGATAATCTCTTTCAGAACCTGGCGTGCAATCATACGATCCGTTTCAGATAGTTCAAGTTCCTCAAAGAATTCGATCATATGAACGATCGAAAGATCGGTGACGTCGATAATATTTTTACCGCCCACCGTCACCCCCAAAATGTCGGTTTTAAGCCGTTTTCCAAAGCAACCGGTACAGGGGCTGTCGCTCATAACGTTTTCAATTTCACGGCGGATAAAATCGCTGTTGGTCTCGCGGAATCGTCGTTCCAGATTAGGGATAACACCTTCAAAGGAGCTACTGTAAGCAACAGACCCAAAGGAGGCACTACGCTTCATATCCAGCTTTTCCCCATTATTACCATAAAGGAGGATCTTTTGCTGTTCTTTTGTCAATTCTTCAAAGGGCGTATCCAGAGAGAAATCATATTTCTCACTTACGGCTCTGAAATACATTTTTGCAATATTGTCACCCGATGACAGATACCACCCGCTGGCCCTGATCGCCCCTTCATTGACAGAGAGTTCCGGCTTGGGCACAACAAGAGAAGGGTCCACCTTCATCATAAACCCAAGGCCGTCACATTTGGGACAAGCACCAAAAGGATTGTTGAAGGAGAACATCCGGGGAGACAATTCCTCAATAGCAAATCCGTGTTCCGGACAGACGAAATTTTGCGAAAATAAGATTTCTTCTTCGTTTTCAGGCGCAATAATCACAAGCCCTTCAGCGTGATGCAGGGCCGTTTCGACAGAATCGGTCAACCGCTGCTGGATTCCGTCCTTCATGATCAAACGGTCAACAACGATTTCGATATTATGCTTAATATTACGCTCTAACGTAATAGTCTCTTCCAAGTCGTAAAGATTTCCGTCCACACGAACCCGTGCAAAGCCGCTGCGGCGGGCATCCTCAAACAGTTTTTGATATTCGCCCTTTCTGCCGCGAACAACCGGAGCCAATACGGTGATCCGGGTCCGTTCCGGCAGCTCGCATACTCGATCTACGATCTGATCCACCGTCTGCTGGGTGATCTCCCGACCGCAGACAGGACAGTGAGGCTTACCGATCCGGGCATATAACAATCTTAAATAATCGTAGATCTCGGTGACGGTGCCAACCGTGGAACGCGGATTCTTCGAGGTGGTCTTCTGATCGATGGAAATCGCCGGAGAAAGGCCGGAAATTTCATCTACATCCGGTTTGTCCATTTGTCCTAAAAACTGGCGCGCATAGGAAGAAAGGCTCTCCACATAGCGTCTGCGTCCCTCTGCATAGATCGTATCAAAAGCAAGAGAGGTCTTGCCGGAGCCGGAAAGACCGGTAAATACCACCAGCTTGTCCCGGGGGATCTTCAAATCAATGTTTTTTAAATTATTGGCGCGAGCGCCTTTAATGGTGATAAATTCTTTTGCCATCTTACTCCCCTTTTAACGTTGCGATCTTATCCCGCAACAAAGCCGCATATTCGAATTCCAACATAGAAGCAGCCTCTTTCATTTGTTTTTCCAGATCACGGATCATGGATGCCTTTTCGTCCATAGACAATTTAAGCTGTCTGCGGCTTCCGCCCTTGGGTACAGTACCGATGTCCAGCACCTCACGAACGTCTTTCTTGATCGTTTTGGGCACAATTCCGTTGGCTTCATTATAAGCCTGCTGTGCAAGGCGGCGGCGCTCCGTTTCCCGAATCGCCCGTTCCATGGAACCGGTCACTTCATCAGCATACATAATGACGCGACCTTCCGCATTACGGGCGGCTCTCCCGATCACCTGGATCAATGCACTTTCGCTCCGCAAAAAGCCCTCTTTATCCGCATCCAGAATCGCAACCAG
>JAZQAR010000012.1:0-2125 GCA_045545315.1 Eubacteriales bacterium
TGAGCCGGAGCTTCCACGTCAAGGATCTTGGCTGCAATTTTGCCGTAGGATGCACGGAAATGAGCGGCAGATTTGACCATCAGGATCTTCATATCCTGCGGCTGAATGCCGATGTGACGGAAGATTTCCAGATCATAGGGCTGGGTATGATAGCTGCAGACGATGACCTGCACGCCGTCGATCTGTAAAAGGGCACATTTGCCGAAATCGACGAGAAGCCCTTGGTTCATCTTGTCACGGACGCGGAACCGTCCGTCGGTGAGACGCTTAACGTAGGCGGTACATTCAATGGGACCGCCCGTTACTTCGGGGGCGATCTTGCCGCCCAATCGGACTTGGACGGTACTGCCGATCCCTGCGGCCATGGCCTGCTCTACCGTTTCGGGGTCGAACATCACCGCCACCGCCGCATCGGTCACCTTCATCTCCAGCATCGTTTTCAAAAGAAGGGTGGAATCGGTGGAGGCACCGGAGCCGGGGTTATCCGAAACGTCCGCCAGCACCACGGGGAAGCTTTCGCTGTTCAAGGCCTCCCGTACTGCCTCCTCGGCGGTGTAGTATTCGCGGCGCAGGGTCTTTCGTGCTGCAAAAATGTCATCGGCCAGCCCGTCGGCCACCTTTTGTGCCCAAACGGGATCTCCGTCGGATACCGCAATCACCGCCACCCCTTGCTCATAAATGTCCGAGGCGAAAAAGCCGTGGCAGATACTGACGTTGATTATGCGATCCTCTTCGCGCAGAGCCTGCGCCCGAGCCAAAAAGGGCGCAAACACGGGAACTTGATCAGGCATATAGGGGAGGATGAAATCCAGTTTCTTCCACGCCATAACGGGGTGTTGCTTGCCCTCTAAGGTGTTCAGCATACATTTTGCGGCACGCAGTCCCGTTTCGTAGGAATCGGTATGGGGATAGCGATCGTAAACAAACAAAGCATCCGCATAGTCTACCATCTTTTTGGTCATATTGACGTGCAGATCCAGGGTGGTGATGATGGGAACCTTCGGACCTACCATCTTACGCAGGCGCTCCAGGATCTCGCCTTCGGCGTCCTCCATCTCCTCGGTGGCCATGGCACCGTGCAAAGCAAGCAGAATACCGTCGATCTGCGGCTCCGTCTGAATGGCCTTGGTCAGCTCGTTCATAAAAAGTTCCCACATTTCCTGCGCCACCACAGGTCCCGGGGAGGCACTCATAGTGACGGGTGCCGCAAAGCGATATTCGTCCAAAGGATCAAACACATCGAAAAATCCGCTGATCTCGGAGTTCGAACCTTGATATCTGGCACGGATGGCATCAATGCCATAGGTTAAATTACGTATTTTAAAGTTTTCGTGCTTGGTCAAACCTTTCGCATAGCGGTTGGTCTCCTGCATAAATTCGCCGGTAAGTATGGTCTTCATGATGCTCTTATCCTTTCTTTACAATAGCAATGACATTGTATCACTTATTGTGGGATATTGCTATAGTAAATTAAAAAATTAAAAATGACGGCGTTTATTGTTTTCGCTGTTCTTGACAAAAAAATTGTCCCTACCAAATTAAAAAGCACGGGACACTCCCACCCAAGGATTTTAAAAAATGGGCTGTGATCTGCGAACATATCGTCCGTCATTACAACGAGGGTTGGGCAGACGGCTTTAAATTAAATATTGAATATTGGGAGATCTGGAACGAGCCGGACGGTCCGGATGACAGCGGTAATAAGTGTTGCTGGGGCGGCACAAAACAACAGTTTTTTCGATTTTTATGAAATTGCGGCGAAACATTTGAAGGCCTGCTTTCCCGATTTAAAGATCGGCGGTCCTGCATTAGCCTGCCACCTGCCGTGGGCAGAAGATTTTCTTCGCGAAATGTCCAAAAGACGGGTTGAGATGGACTTTTTTTCGTGGCACGTTTATGGCGCAGAGCCGTCGAAAATGATCCGCAGAGCGGAGAAGATCAAGGAATTACTGATAAAATATAATTTTCATTCGGCGGAAAGCATCTTGAATGAATGGAATTACGTCAAGGGCTGGCAAGAAGAGTTTGTGTATTCTATAGAGATGATGCACGGAATGAAAGGTGCCGGTTTTATGATGGCTTGCATCTGTGAGACACAAAAAAGCAATGCGATCGATATGCTGAT
>JAZQAR010000013.1:0-16252 GCA_045545315.1 Eubacteriales bacterium
AAGAACCTTTTTGAAAAAAGGTTCTTTGGAATCTCCAAAAACTTTCATGGTGATATACCTTGCATAAAATAGTCTGTTATGATAAAATAATATCGAAATAAATCTGTTGGAGGGTATAATATGAACGTTGCTGTAGCGCAATCCGGTGGCCCCACCTGTGTGATCAATGCATCCTTGCTGGGTGTTTTCCGCCATGCAATGAAGTACGACGGCCTGGTGGAGATCGTTTACGGGTCGGTCAACGGCATTGAAGGGCTGATCGAAGATAACCTGGTGAATCTGAGCGAGCTGATCTCCAGCGATGACGACGTGGAACTGATCCGCCAAACGCCCTCCACGGTATTGGGTTCCTGCCGTTACAAACTGCCCAAGCCCGAAAAAGACACCGCCGTGTTCGAGACTATTTTGGCCAATATGCAAAAATACAATATCGGCGCCTTTTTCTATATCGGCGGCAACGATTCCATGGATACGGTTTCTAAATTGGATCGGTTTTTTAAGATGAAAGGTGTGGATATCAAGGTGGTCGGCATCCCTAAGACCATTGACAACGACCTGCCCATCACCGATCATACCCCTGGCTTTGGCTCTGCGGCCAAGTACGTGGCCACCACTATGCAAGAGATCATCCGGGACAGCAGCGTTTATTCTATTCAATCGGTAACGATCGTTGAAATTATGGGTCGGGATACGGGCTGGCTTACCGCCTCCTCTGCGGTGCTGCGTGCCAACGGCGAGGTGGCACCTCACCTGATCTATCTGCCGGAGCGCCCCTTCTCTATCAAGCAATTTTTGGAAGATATTCGGGAACAGCAGAAAAAGCACTATGCGGTGATCGTGGCGGTTTCCGAAGGCATCGGCCTGGATCCCGCCGAGGTAGGCGAGGAATTCCAATCCGGTAAGGTGGATAGCTTTGGCCATCTTTATCTTTCCGGGGTGGGCAAGGCCTTGGAAAAGATCGTCTCCCGGGAACTGAAGTGCAAGGTTCGTTCCATCGAATTGAACGTCATGCAGCGATGCTCCTCTCATTTAAGCTCCAAGCGGGACGTGGACGAGGCCGAGCGAATCGGCGGCGCCGGCGTGAAGGCCGCATTGGAAGATGGGTTGAGCGGGATCGCTATGTGTTTTAAGCGGGTGAGCAATCATCCTTATAATGCCCGGATCATCTCCGCTGATGTGAACGAGGTCGCCAACCGGGTCAAATATTTCCCCAAGGAATGGATCAACGAGGCCGGCAACAACGTGACCAACGATGCGATTGAATACACCCTGCCTCTGTTGGCCGGCGAACAGAACTTGCATATAAAAAACGGCCTGCCCGTGCATTTTGTATTGCAACGGGAATTGAAACGGGTTAAGAATCAGTGAGAAAAAATAACCGATGGACTTCAGTCCATCGGTTATTTTTTAATCTAATAATGTGAGGAGATCCGGGAAAATTTCCAAACTCCGCTTCAAAATTCCGTGCATCTGGGCAATGGCAACGCCATAATTCACCATTGGAACCGGAGCGGCGTTGGCCTTTTCCATACGGTGGTGCATCTCCTTTTCGTTGAGCATACAGCCCCCGCAATGAACCACCAGGGCAAAATCCTGCAGATCTTCGGGGAATTCCCCGCCGCTGGTAAAGGAAAACTCGATTTCCTTTCCGCAGTAATCCTTGATCCATCCGGGCATCTTCACCGTACCGATATCGTTGCATTGGCGGTGGTGGGTGCAGCCCTCCGAGATCAGCACCCGATCTCCGTCCCGCAGGTGCGCCAGGGCGGCGGCACCCTTGACCAGGGTGGGCAGATCTCCCTTATAGCGGGCAAACAGCACTGAAAATCCGGTCAGCGGAATTTCCGGAGGCACCATTTTGGAGACCCGGCCGAAGGCCTGGGAATCGGTGATCACCAGTTTCGGGGGCTCCTGCAGGCTGTTTAACGTCCGGGTCAGCTCCGTATCCCGGCAGCAGACGGCGGTACACCCCGCCTCCAGGATATCCCGGATGGTTTGCTGTTGGGGCAGGATCAGCCGGCCCTTGGGGGCGCTTTCATCAATGGGGATCACCAACACCACCGTATCACCGGGGTTCAGCAGATCCGCCACCAGGTGCTTTTCGTTGGCGTTTTCCTGCACCAAAGCGCCCAGTTTTTCCTTCAATGCTTCCACCCCTTCGCCGTTGGCGGCAGAGGTATAAAGGGAATTTTCGGGCAGAGCAGGGCGGCTCTCCAAAAGATCTGCCTTATTGAAGGCGATCAGGTAGGGGAGCTTGCGCTCTTGAAAAAGGGCTTCCAGTTGTTGATCCTCCGCCTGCATTCCGGCGGTGGCATCCAGTACTAAAATGGCAATATCGGTCTTGGCCAGGATCTGCCGGGTCTTTTGTACCCGCAGTTCTCCCAAAGCCCCTTCGTCGTCGATACCCGGGGTATCGATGATCACCACCGGCCCCAGGGGTAAAAGCTCCATGGCCTTTTGGACGGGATCGGTTGTGGTGCCCTTCACGTCCGAGACCACCGCTAACTGTTGGCCGGTCACGGCGTTGTCCAGGCTGGATTTTCCTGCATTGCGCCGCCCGAAAAAGGCGATATGCAGCCGTTCGGCAGAAACTGTTCCGTTTAAACTCATAACGTTCTCCTTAGAAGCGGAAGTCCCGGCGGTTGGAGTTCTTGATATCGGTGATATTCTTCAGGGCGATCTCCTTCACCTTGGGGTTGGGGATCTTTTCCAGTTCCTTTTCGATCAGTTCGAAGCCGATCTTCTTGGTTTCATCGCTGGCATAGTCCACCAGATATTCCGTCAGGGTCATCAGGGCGTTGGGGTGGCAACAGTTCAAAATTTGTCCGTTTTTGCAGAAGGTCATAAACCGATCCCCGGTGCGCCCTTCCCGATAGCAGGCGGTGCAGAAGGAGGGGATATGGCCGTTTTCCATCAGCCAGCGAACCACCTCGTCCAGGGTGCGCTGGTCGGAAACGTCGAACTGCTCGGAATCGTGGGGGCGTTCCTCTTCGGTGTAGCCGCCCACGGAGGTACGGGAGGCACCGCTGATCTGGGAGATCCCCCGGTTCAAGGCCCGACCCCGAACGGCTTCGGATTCCCGGGTAGAGATGATCATTCCCGTATAGGGAACGGCCAGCCGGATGCAGGCGATGATCTTTTCAAAAAGATCATCGGACAGCCCGTTATCAAAGGTATCGGGATCGATATCGTCTGCCTTTTTCAGCCGGGGAACGCTGATGGTGTGGGGACCCACCCCGTGAACAGCCTCTAAATGCTCGGCGTGCATCAAAAGGCCGGCGAATTCATATTTATAAAGCTCAAGCCCAAAGAGAACCCCCAGCCCTACGTCATCGATGCCGCCCTCCATGGCCCGGTCCATGGCCTCGGTATGATAGTTATAATCATGCTTGGGGCCGGTGGGATGGAGTTCTTCATAACTTTTTTTATGGTAGGTCTCCTGGAACAGGATATAGGTGCCGATGCCGGCCTCCTTCAGCTTACGGTAATTTTCTACGGTGGTGGCGGCGATATTCACGTTCACCCGACGGATGGCACCGTTTTTATGTTTGATGCTGTAGATGGTGTCGATGCACTCCAGGATATATTCGATGGGGTTATGTACCGGATCCTCGCCCGCCTCGATGGCCAGCCGCTTATGTCCCATATCCTGCAGGGCGATGACTTCTTTGCGCACTTCCTCTTGGGTGAGTTTTTTGCGGGCAATATGTTTATTCTTCAGGTGATAGGGGCAATAAACGCAACCGTTCACACAGTAGTTGGATAAGTACAGGGGTGCAAACATCACGATGCGGTTGCCGTAGAAGGCCAGCTTGATCTCCTCGGCGATTTTATACATTTCCTCGATCTTTTCGGGGATCTCGCAGGCCAGCAGTACGGCGGCCTCCCGATGGGTCAGCCCGGCGCAATGGGTACCGTTGCCCTCCTTTTTAGGGCGGGCCTTTTCCAACAGGGTATCGATCAGTTCGATATTATCCTTGTTGGCTTCGGCATATTCGATGGTAGCCAGGATCTCTTCGTGGTTAATAAATTCTTCTGCTTTTAATGATTTTGGGTTATAGATTGCCATGGTTTATTCCTTTCTGATATCGCCCCGGACAGAGACGACCCGGTAGCCGATTCCTTCTAAGCGTTGTTCTAAATCTGCTTTTCCTTCGGCGGCCTCTCCGCCGGTGCAGAGTTTATTATTATATAATTCATATTTTTTGCGGGTGTTTTCGGGGGAAAGATTGGGCATCACCACGTTGGCCCCCGCTAAAATGCCCAGCTCCCGGCCTTCCGGGTGGATGGTGCCCAGGGCCGTGGTGGCGGGGAGCAATAAATTGGGCTTGATCAGCCGTAACAGAGAGAGCAGGTACAGGGTTTGCTCCAAAGTTCCCGCTTTTTGATCTTTAAAGGGCGTATCCCGGTGGGGGATAAAGGGGCCGATCCCCACCATATCCGGAGAAAATTCTTCAATAAATTTCAAGTCCTTCGCCAGATGCTCCGGCCCTTGACCGGGGGAGCCCACCATAAAGCCGCAACCCACCTGATAGCCCAACTCCTTCAGTTCCTTCAGGCATTGCATCCGGTGTTCCCATTCCATTCCCCGGGGATGAAGGCCGGCATAGTGGGCGGCATCGGCAGTTTCATGGCGCAGGAGATATCGGTCTGCGCCGGCTTGGCGCAGGGCCAGATAACTTTCCCGGCTCCGTTCCCCCATGGAAAGGGTAATGGCGCAGTCCGGATAGTTTTTGCGGATATCCGCAACGATATCGCAAAGCAACGTATCGGTGAAAAAGCCGTCCTCGCCCCCTTGGAGCACAAAGGTGCGAAAGCCAAGCCGGTGCCCTTCGGCACAGCAGGTTAAGATCTCTTCCTTGGTCAGCCGATAGCGGCTGCAGTTGGGATTACTTTTGCGGATTCCGCAGTAGAGGCAGTCGTTTTTGCAGATATTGCTGATCTCGATCAACCCCCGCAGGTAAACGTCCTTGCCGTAGACCGCCTGCCGCTGTTCCACCGCCCTTTGGGCGGCGTAGGCCATCAGCTCCGGGCTTTGAGCCCGGATCAAAGCCTCGTATTCAGTTAAGGTCAGCCGGTGGTTTTCCGCCAGCCGGTCGATGAGCTTAATCATGGGTGATCACGTTGGAATAGGCGGTCTTGGCGCTGACCCCTTCCAATGCCCCGATCTTGCCCGAAAGGGTGGCGATCACGTCCTGGGGCGCATCGATGGCGATGGAAAGAACGTTGATCTTCTTTTCCTTATAGGGCAGGCCCATTCTGCCGATGATATAATTGCCGTAATCGTGGAGCAGGGCGTTCAGCGCCTCCACAGAATCGGTGTTTTCCACAATAATGCCGATGATGGCAACTCTTGTTTCCATAGTTTAAAACCTCCAAATAAAAATGCCGCGCCCCTGAAAAGGACGCGGCTAAAATAAGCGTATCGAACCGCACCTTTCCGTCAGAATTCCTTCTTCTTGTCAGGAGCAATTTTATTATACCTGTTTTAATTTAATTCGTCAAGCCATTTTATACTGATTTCAATGTCACCGCTGACGGTTTTTACGGTGCAGGTCTCCGTTGTATCGGCAGAGGGGGGAACCTCCCGTTCGCCGCTTACGGTATCGATCAGGAATTTCTTTTGGGTGAGCCAGGTTGCCTCCACGTCGCCGCTGGTGGTGTCGATCAGAATTTCCGGCGCATCGCAGGCTTCGGCTTCGATATCCCCGGAGGTGGTTTCCAGATCCATTTTCTTGGTCAGCACCACCCGGTGCATTTCTACGTCGCCGCTGGTGGTAAGGATCGAGAGATTGTCACCCGCCAGGCCGCCCAGGGCAATATCGCCGCTGGTGGTTTCCAGGGTGGTCTCGGTAATTTTCAGGTTCCCGGGCAGGGCAACGTCCCCACTGACCGTACGGAGCCAAAGGCTTTGATAGGTTTCCGCCGGTAGGGTAATGAGGATCTCTTGATTTTTATGGATAAAATCAAATAGCTTTTCAACGATGGTTCGTTCATCCACCTGATAAAGATTCAACACGCCGTCCCGTACCTCGGAGGCATAGACCGCGTGATCAAAATTCCGATAAGTGATCTTGGCGCTCTCGCCAAACTCAAAGCGGATATCCGCCTCCACGGTATCAAGATGCAGAGCGGTAAAGGGCTCCTTGATTTCGGTTACGGTGATTTCCTGTTGCTCTTCTACACGGACGGCGTTCCAAGGAAAAAAGCGGAGAGAAACTGCCGTTAACAGAATCCCGATCACCACAAAACAGGCGCTTAATATCAATGCAACTTTCAGGGAACGCTTCATTTTTCTTCCTCCTTCCGGATCAAAAGCTTCTTCAGGCCGATAACGATGACCTTGGCCAGCTTAACCAACAGCTTTGCCAGGGCATTGGTCCCCAGCAACAATAGGATCCCCAATCCAACACAGATCAGGGCGGCGCCGATGCAAAGCCCCACCGGGCTCCAGCCGGAGTATTGAGCAAAGGCAAAGGGAATGGAAACCAAGCAACCCAAAGCGCCGCACCATAGCCCTAAAACGCCGCTGTAAAGGCCGATGATCCCGCTCCAAAGACCTAAGTAGACCGATAGGATCACCGCCAGGATGGCAACGGCGATGGGCCCCCAGACCGGGGACCCCACGATCAGCAGAACGATCACCCAAAGGGGCAGGGGTTCCTTTGGTTTCATCTTGGTGCGGATCAACCGGGGCAGGGGAATCTCTGCCAAGATCTGCCCGGCCACCTCCTCCGGCGTGCCCATGGCGGCAACGGCCTCTTCCTCTGTTAAACCCTCTTCCATACGGTCTTCAATCATCTCGCTATAATAATCCAAGGATTTTTGAAGATCCTCTTGGGGAATTTCTTGTAGCTTATGGTGGATTATAGCCAAAAACTCAGTCTTATTCATCTTCCGCACCTCCTTCAACAAATCGGTAAATATCCATAATCTCTTTCCATTCTTCGGTGAAAGCCAAAAGCCGCTCCAGCCCTGCTGCAGTGATCCGATAGTATTTGCGCAATCGGCCGTTGTGTTCCGCCGAGCGTACTGTCAAAAGCTCCGCCGCCTCCAACCTTCGCAGAATGGGGTAGAGGGTGGATTCGGAAATGGTTACGTAGGGTTTGATGGTCTTGATGATCTGGTAACCGTAGGATTCTTCGTTTTTGATGGCCGCCAGCACACAGATCTCCAATAAGCCCCGCTTTAATTGAATATCCATCGAGATACCCCCTTTCACATAATACTATACAACGCATAGTATAATTTGTCAACGATTTTTTTAAAAAAATCCCTGCAACGGGTTCCCGTTGCAGGGTAGGGGGGATTATTTATTTTTTAAGGGGTTCCAATTGCCCCGGCGGTAATAGATCCAGAAGCAGAGGCAGAGCAGTAGATTGTGGGCGATCATACATCCCCAGGCCGCCACCAATCCGCCGCTGAACCATTTCAGGCAGATAAAGGTGCCGGCGATCCGAACGCCCCACATTCCGACGATATTAAAGAGGAATGGCTTTTGGGTTTGGCCCAAACCCTGCAAAAGGCCTTCCAGCACAATGGAAACGCCGAAAAAGGGCTCCGAAAGGGCTACCATCCGCAGGACTGTTGTTCCCAGGCGGATCACCTCCGGGTCTTGAGAGAAGAGGCCTACCATGGTTGGAGCAAAGGCAAAAAGCAGGCCGCCGCTGATGACCATCAGTATCACTTCGATCAGCATGATCATTCGGGCCAGGGCCTTCATTTTTTGAGGATCCTTGGCACCGTAGGCATTGCCTGCCAGGGTGGCGGTGGCGGTCTGCATCCCGTAGCCGGGGATATAGAAGGCGGATTCCACCGTATTCGCTACTGTGTGGGCCGCGGTGGAGATCTCGCCCAGGGAGTTGATCATGGAAGCGAAGGCCACGTAGCCCAGGGATGTGCCGAAGCGTTGGAGCATATTGGGGCCTGCGATCTTCAGGCAGGGCCGCAGAATGGTTTGATCCGGCTTGATGGAATAGCCCTTGGGGGATAGTTCCCGGTTGCGATAGAGGGCCAGTGTCATTAAAAGGCCGCTGAGCCCATAGGCGATAGCGCTGGCGGCGGCCGCCCCCAAAACGCCCCAACCTGCGCCGATCATGGAGAAGGAAAAACCGAAAACCGAAAGTTCCCGGCTGGGATAGATCAGGAAGAAATTCAAAATCACATTCACGATATTGGCCAGAAGAGCGATCAGCATGGGGGTTTTGGTATTGCCCACCGCCCGCAGCACGATAGCAAAGATGTTATTGGCCGCCCGCAGCAGCATGGGGGTATAAAGAATGAAGAAATAGCGGGAGGCCAAGTTCTGAATGGCGGGGTCCACCTGCATCCACTTGGGGATCTGTCCGCTGAGGGTCAGGGTGAGGACGCTGAAAAAGATACCGCTGATCAGCACTAAAAGCACCGATTGGGCGGTGATGCGGTGAACCTTTTCGGTCTCCTTGGCACCTTTGGCACGGGCGATCAGAGATAAAAAACCAATGCCGATGGCTGAAACGGTGCCGCCCACCAACCAGTTTACGGTGGTGGTGGAGCCCACGGCGGCGGTAGCCTCGGTGCCCAATACGCCCACCATCGCAATATCGATGTATTGCACGGCGGTCTGCAGTAACTGCTCCAGCATGGTGGGCCAGGCCAGGCTTATGATCATGGGGATCATTCCCCAGGATATTTTTTTGGTAAGTTTATTTTTCATAATAAAATTAGTATATCACAAAAATCGGGATTTTTCCATAGTCTCTTGTGTTTTTTGCGGATTTATGATAAAATGGGGCAATCAAGAAAATGGGAGTTTGTTATGGGACTGTTTTGGATCGCCCTATCCACCGTGGCGGTGATGATCCTTTATGCCCTGCCGGGCTTTTTGATGATCAAAACCAAGATGGTGGGGGAGAGCGGAATTAAAGGCTTTGTGACGCTGCTGATGTATCTTTGTTCACCGATGCAGGCGGTGGATTCCTTGCGCAAGGCGGCCTTTTCCGGCAATATGGCCTTTAATCTGGTGTTTGTTTTTGGAATGATGGTGCTTTTGAACAGCGGGATGTTGCTGTTGTTCCATTGGCTTTTTAAAAAGAAGCGGGAGGACGTGCGGTATCGGGTTTACACCTTAGCCACCTGCTTTGGGAATTGCGGCTTTATGGGGATCCCCATTCTGAATGCGCTGATGCCCGAGTACCCCGAGGCCGCGGCTCTTTCCACGGTGTTTTCTCTTTCCATGAACGTGGTGGGCTGGACCTTAGGCTCCTTTATCATTTCCGGGGATCGGAAGTATATGAGCGTGAAAAAGATTTTTCTTAACCCGGCCATGTTCGGTCTGTTGGCGGGCTTGCCCTTCTTTATCTTCGGCTGGTCCCTGCCGACACAGCTGAATGGAATGGTGGAACTTTTGGGAAAAATGACGGCACCCCTTTGTATGCTGATCATGGGGATGCGCCTGGCGGGCTCTTCCTTTAAAAGCCTGTTGGGGCGGCCGGTTCAGTATGGGATCATTGCCGTTAAGCAGATCCTGTTCCCTTTGGCGGCCCTGGGGCTTTTATCCCTGTTGCCCATTGACCCCAACGTGCGGATCGCTATGTACATTATGCTTTGCTGCCCGGTGGCCAGTGTGGTGCTGAACTTTGCCGAGCTGATCGGCAAGGGGCAGGAGACCGCCGCAAACCTGATGCTGTTGGGGACAGGATTAAGCGTGATCACCATTCCTATTATGGTCTTATTTATATAAGAAAAACGGCTTTGGAGTAATTTCCAAAGCCGTTTTTATTATTTATGCACGGTATTTCAGAATTTTGGAGTGGATCAGGCAGGCGGCAAAATGGGCTCTTGCCAAAAATTCCTCACAGCTCCAGTTGGCGTATTCATCGTGGGTGTGGCGATCCCGCTTGTTTTGGGTGGTCAGTTCAAAGGTCAGGTAGTCCCCAAACTCGATCTTGGCCAGCCGTTTAGCCGCATCCTCCCAATCGATGATACCGGTCAGGGGCAGAACGTGGGCATCGTCTAAATAATAGATGGATTCCCCGGTGATGCCGAAGTTATCGTTCAGGTGGGTTCCCAACAGCTTATCGCCGTAGCGGGCCAGCAGATCCTTGCCGTAATTATAGCATTGCTCGTGACCGCTGTCCCAGCAAAAGCCCACCGCCGGGTGAGCCCAAAGGCGCTGATGTAACAGCTCCAGATATTTTTCGCCCTCGGTATTTTCCAGGGCTACCTTCACTCCTAATTCTTGAGCGGTGTCCAAAAGTTTTGTAAAGGCCTTGACCCCGATCTCGTTAGGGTGCTCCTCGCCAAACCCTTTAAATACGTGGCAGATCACCAGGCTTACTCCGATCTCGGCGGCCTTTTGCAGACATTCGGTCTGCAGAGCCAGCTCTGCCTCCCAGCCCTCCGGCGCCCACATTTGCTCAATGGTGCCAAAGGGGGCGTGGACCGATTGGATCTCTAACCCGGCGGCGGTGGCCTCCCGGGCGATCTCCTGAAGGTCTACTCCGGGCTTCCAGTCGGGGAAGACGGCGTCGAAGCCCGCTTTTTTGATCAGCCGCAGTTGCTCTTTTAGGGGAAGCTCCGGATAGCCGAAGCCGGTGTTGATGGTCAGTTTCATTTTTTACCCTCCAATGATGCGCAAGGCCTCGTCCAGGTCTTTCTTTTTCACAAAAATGCGGTATTCATAGGCGGCCTCGGTCTTGATATTCGGGACTCCGTGATACCGCCCCGGATTGGTGGGGGAGTTGACAACGGTGTTATAAACGATTCCCGCCGCCTGCAGGGTGGCGGTGATCTTTTGATAAAGGGCCTGATCCCGGGTGGTGATCAATTCTCGTTTGAAAAACATAGCAACACGTCCTTTCTTTTCTTTATTTAATCATATAATAGGGCAAAAAGCAAGAAAAATCCCCGCTTCGGCGGGGATTTTTTCATTAATCGGGTTCCTTATCGTGCTTGGCAGAAAGGGATTCCGCCTCGGCAGTTTTTTTGCTGGTATGGGCGCCCAGCTCGCTGACGCTGGTGTTGGTGTATTCCACCGGCTCGTAATCGGACCAATCTACGCTCCAAAGGGGCTTTCTGCGGAAGGGCTTTTTGAATTTATTTTTCAGCACGTCCCGGCTTTCCAGGCTGATCATACAGGCACGGGTACAGCCCTTGGCACCGCAGACCGCCTGCCCGGTCTGATACAGATTGGCGGGTTTGTTATAGAAGGGGCTGTGGGGTGCGGGTTTCACGTCCTCACGATCGGCAAAATAGGTGCCCCGCTCGCCCTCTTCGCAGATCTCGCCGCCACGGAAGGCAATATCACAGGCATCACAATCCAGCTCGCCCCATTCCACCTCGTGGCCGGCCAGGGTCACCTTGACCACCTTATCGGGGCTGATGGCGTGGCCGGGACAGTTTTTGACACAGGCCATACATTTGTTGCAAAGCTTGGGGCCGTCGTAAATGGGATCGGGCTCAAATTCCGCCTCGGTCAATACGACGCCGATCCGAACCCGGGGGCCGAATTCCGGGGTCAACAGCATCTTGCTGTAGCCGATCTCGCCCAGACCGGCCAGGTAGGCGCAGATCCGCAGGTGTAGCATAATATCCGGCTGGGGTTTGCCCGGCTCCACGGGGCGGGAATAATTTTGTCGCAGCTTACCTCGGTTATCAATGCCCCGCCAATCGCTTTGGTGACCCAGGGGAATGGATTCGTAGCCTTCGTCCTCCAATACCCGGCAAAGGTTGATCACCGTCATGGGGATATAAGTATAGGTCAAGCCGCCGTAGCCCATGGCGGAATAGTTGCTGAAGAAGGTACCTTCCTCGATCCCCCGCAGGGAGCCGCGCATGACCCGAAAGGCCATAACGATCATGGACTTTGCCTCCGGCATAATGTAGCGGGGATCCATTTGGGCGGGGGCGCCCTCAAAACGGTCCAGCGGGGCGATCCCCACCAGATCGGCGCCGAACTGTTTGGCGTAGCGGATTAATTCCTCTTTTGTCATTGTAAGCACTCCTTTATAAAGTTTAAACTGATTTCAGCAGCCTGCAGGCAGGAATAGTCCTCTCCGCAGGGTCCGTTTTCCACAATAAGCCATCGGGCACCCGCCGCCAGGGCGGCACGGGTGGTGGCTTCCATCTGCATCAAGCCCTTCCCCAGGGGGCGATCCTGAAAGGGGCGATCCCAATCTGCGCGACGTTCCGGGGCGTAGGTGGCAGCAAAGGGGATCTGTTTTTTGTGCCCCACAAAGTCCCGCAGATGAACGGTGGGGCAGCGGCCGGCATATTTTTTTAGGTATGCAACGGGATCTTCGCCGGATACGTTGATCCAGCAGGTATCCAACTGGGTCTGCAGCAGAGCGGGTGAAACGGCTTCGTACAAAAGATCCAGGGCGTATTGGCCGTTGATCCGTTCGAATTCGAAAAAGTGGTTATGAAATTGCAGGACCAGCCCCTCCTCCGCCAAGGTCTTGCCCAATGGGGGGATCTGCTTCAGGGCGTAGCCAAAGTCGCCGATGCCCGGCTTATAGGCATCGGGCAAAACGGGGATCACCACGTGGCGGCAGCCCAGCGTCTTACAGGCCTCGGCTACCTTGCGGGGATCGGCGCAAAGCTCCTCGAAGGAAACGTGGGCAGAGCTCGGCGCCAGCCCATTCTCTGCACAAAGGGAGCGCAAGTTTTCCACTCCGTATTCAAAAATGCGGATCAGCTCGATTCCGTCGTAGCCGATCTCCTTGATCCGCCGAAAGGTTCCGGCGGGGTCCTTTTCAAAGGCCTCTTTCACAGAATATAGTTGCAGTCCAATTCTTGGATTCATTCCGGCTCACTCCTATCTATTTTAATGATACTTGAAAAAAACCGTATTTCAAGTATCAATTTTCTCTCATTTTATAACAAAATTCTCATTCTTGACAAGGGGTCAGATGAAATCTATAATGAATATATCAGGTATTATGGAGGGTTCTATGAGAATTTGTCCGTTAGAAGAATTGCATAAAATTCCCTTTCTTGTGCAGGGGATCTCGGCTTATCGCCGTTTGCCGAATTATCCTTCATTGGAGATCTTCAGCAGGCTGTATAATGGGTTGATGCTGGTAGAAGGGGGCAGCTGTGTTTATGAATGGGAGAAAAAACGGGTCAAATTAAAAGCAGGTGACTGCCTTTATCTGCCCCATGGCTCATGCCATAAAATGGCCGAGCATTCCAAGGGCTTTTCGTTCATTTGTCTGAATTTCTCTTTACGGGACGAGGAGGATGAGGAACTGGTTTTTTCGGATCGGCCGCAATTGATCTGTTGTGAACCGGATCCGATCATTACAGGGTTGATTTTGAAAATGGCGGATCTTTTTATGAGCGCAGACCGTTTCTTTTTACGAAAGGCTTGTCTGTATGAATTGTTTGATCGGATGATCCAGCTTCGTTCCCCCTTAAGAGGCGACCCGATTCTTGGGGCGGTAAACTATATCAAGGATCATTATACCGAGGAGATCTGTTGCAGCGAGCTGGCGGGAATATGCTTTATGAGCCCGGCCCGTATGTATCGGCAGTTCCGTAAAACGATGGGGCAGACGCCAACGGAATATAAAAACCGGTTGCGGATCGAGGCGGCTAAGGAGATGCTATGCAACGAGGCTCTCCCGGTCAATGAGGTCAGTCGGCTACTGGGTTTTGAAAATTTCCCCTATTTTTGTAAGATCTTCAAACGGGTAAGCGGGGTTACTCCCTTGCAATACCGTAAAAAGCGGAGAGAGCAACAATAGCTCTCTCCGCTTCAGACTGTCAAAAAAGGCACCGACCGCAGAAAAAAAGAAAAATGTATGTCCCCCATAAGCCCCCCTTGCCTAAAGGGGGATGGGGCGCCGATAGTAGACCGTATCGATGCCCTCTCCTCTGTGATTTTGGATCCGGTGAAATTCCTCAAAGGAAAAACGGTTCAGAATTTTGACGTGTGCGGTGTTGGTACTCCAGGTTCGGGTGAAAATGCTCCGATCCGGGTAAAGCCGGAAGAAGAGTTCGTCATACAGCTTCATTGTCAGCCCCTTGCCCCGGGCTTCCGGCGCCAGTAATAAAGTGGAAATATACAGGTTGGGTTGCTCGGTGATCAGCCCGTCGGTATAGTCCTTCCGGAAGGAAACGAAGCCCAGTAGGTTTTCTCCCTCCAGGGCGGCCAGGATCTCCTGAGTCATCAGCTCGTTATAGTAGGATAAAATGCCGTCCGCCGAGGGTTCTCCGCCGGAAAGCTCCGCCTGGGTGGTGGAATTCCGTGCAGAGAGGGGCGGAACAAATTCCCGATCGCCCAGGGTCAAAAGTTTCCGGATGGCTGGGCCGTATCGGTCTTTTTCGGAAGTTGACAGCAGTTGAAGGGTCATCATTTTGAAGAGTTCCTTTTGATATGATTTTACATTATAGCACGCTATGGGTAAAAGCGCAAGGTGTGTTTGAAGAGAGGGAGGATCGCTCTGCGGAGCGATGGGTGCAAGCAAGCTTGCAAAAAAGTTCGCATCCCGGGGTTTCCTCCGCCATAAGAAAAAGGCCTCCCGCAAGCGGGGGCCTTTTTCTTATGGCGGAGGAAAAGGGATTCGAACCCTTGTGGGATTGCTCCCAAACGGTTTTCAAGACCGCCTCGTTATGACCACTTCGATATTCCTCCAAATCTTGTTCCTATTATAATGATATTTTGCGTCAATGTCAAGATGGGATTTTTTATGCCTTGACGATTACGAAAAAAGGGATTAGAATAATAGCATTGAAAAAAGGAGTGGAACTATGAAATCAATGAAACGCAGTATCAGCATTTTACTGATCCTTATCATGATGCTTTGCATCGTTCCCTATGCCGGGGCTCAAACCGAATATCTGGACTTTGAAGCCACCGTTTTGGAACTGCGCAAGCAGATGGTAGCCCGCAACCCGGAGATCGTTCTTCATTACAAAACGGCAGAACTGCCCACCGTGGATATGCTAAACGCTCTCTTTGGGAAATCCATGGAGCATACCGGCAATCCGGCGGAAGGGGATTATCTGGAAAAACACATCCGGGAATACCGGATCGACTTAACGGGTTTCCAAAGCTCCGGGCAATATGAACTGACCCTCCACGTGGATTATTACACCAATGCCGCCCAGGAGCAGGCAGTGGAGGCGGCGGTCACCGCCCTTCTTCAGCAATGGAACTTTGCCAATGCCACGGATTACGAAAAAATCCGAACCATCTATCAATATATCACCGAGACCGTTCGCTATGATTATGCCAATCTGAAAAACCAGGCCTATACTTTGAAGTATTCCGCCTATGCGGCCTTGTTCAACAAGACCGCCGTTTGCCAGGGGTATGCCAATCTGTTTTATCGTCTCGCTCTGGCGGCGGGGCTGGATTGCCGGATCATTGCCGGCCATTCCCGGAGCGAGAGCCATGCCTGGAATATTGTGAAATTAGGGGGGCTTTATTATAATCTGGATGCCACCTGGGATGAAGGAAAAGCGGAATACAACTACTTTTTGAAGGGCGCCCGGAAGTTCAACGAACACGCAGAAAACCCGGAATACAAGAGCCCTTCCTTCAAGGCGGCTTATCCTATCTCTGCGGAAGATTACGTCCCCGGCGCTCCCCAGCCGGTTCCTACACCTGATCCGGTGCCGCCCTTCCCCTTCAGCGACGTGGCGGAAAAGAACTATTGCCGCCAGCCCGTGGCCTGGGCGGTCCAAAAAGGGGTCACCACCGGCACCTCTGCCACCACCTTTTCTCCCAATCAAAAATGCACCCGCGGACAGGTGGTAACCTTCCTGTGGAGAGCCGCCGGCAGTCCCGAACCCCAATCTCAAGCCAATCCCTTTACGGATATCAAGCCCAAGGATTATTACTACAAAGCCGTGCTTTGGGCAGTGGAGCAGGGGATCACCACCGGTATGAGCCCCACGACCTTTGCACCCAACAGCATCTGTAACCGGGCCCAGGTGGCTACCTTCCTATGGCGCAGCGCCGATGAGCCCGCCGTTGGCCAGGCACAAAACCCCTTTACCGACGTAAAGAGCAACGCCTATTATTTTGCCGCCGTCCTTTGGGCGGTGGAGCAAGAGGTGACCAACGGCATGGCACCTGGTCAGTTCGCCCCCAATGCCGATTGTACCCGTGGGCAGATCGTTACCTTCTTATATCGCCATTTTAATTAAACAAAAGGATGATGCTTTAGCATTGTGTCCCAAGGGACACAATGCAACGATATAAATCCCTAACGGGATTTTCGATATGTTGCTAACGCAACTCGATATGTGCTACGCACTCGAT
>JAZQAR010000014.1:0-23789 GCA_045545315.1 Eubacteriales bacterium
TGCGGCGGTTGCAAACTCGATGGCATCCTGAGCGGCATAGTCGTTCAGCAAAGCATAGATCAAGCCGCCGCCAAAGCTATCGCCGCCGCCCACACGGTCCACGATATGCACGTTATAGGTCTTGGCAAAGTGTGCCTTTTCGCCATCGTACAGCATGGCGGACCACTTATTATCGCTGGCAGAGATGGAGGTACGGAGGGTGATGGCCACCTTTTCAAAGCCGAAACGCTTTTTCAGCTCGGCGGCAACCTCCACGTAGCCGTCGGTATTCAGCTTACCGCCGTAGATATCGGTCTCGCTGGCGCGGATACCGAATACGTCGGAGGCATCCTCTTCGTTGGCGATGCAAACGTCCACGTATTCCATCAGCTTGCCCATCACCTCGCCGGCCTTTTCACGGCTCCAGAGGTTCTTACGGTAGTTCAGGTCGCAGGAGACCTTGGCACCTGCGGCCTTGGCTGCCTTACAAGCGGCCAGGCAAACCTCGGCAGCGGAATCGGACAGGGCCGGAGTGATCCCGGTAAAATGGAACCATTTAGCGCCCTTGAAGATGGCTTCGAAATCGAAATCGGCGGGAACAGCCTCGGAAATGGAGGAGCCGGCACGGTCATAGACCACCTTGGAGGGACGCTGGGAAGCACCCTTTTCCAGGAAGTAGATGCCCACACGCTTACCACCGCGAACGATCTTGGTGGTATCCACGCCGTACTGACGCAGAGAGTTGATGGCAGCCTGGCCGATGGGGTTATCGGGCAGCTTGGTTACAAAAGCCGCATCCAGACCGTAGTTGGCCAGGGACAAAGCCACGTTGGCTTCACCGCCGCCATAGGTAGCGCCGAATTTATCGGCCTGGGAAAAGCGCAGGTAGCCTTCGGGGGCCAAGCGCAGCATAATCTCACCTAAGGTAATTACTTCAGACATGGGTTTATTCTCCTTTATTTTTCCCTTGCGCCAAAAGCGCATAGGTATCATTATAAGTTTATTTTAACATAAACTTTTTGATTTTTCACTATTTATTTTAAGAATTTATAAATAAATCTGCATCAATGTAAAAGCAATGCGCATTTTTCAAACCTTTTGGGTCATATATCCCCCTAATTCCCTTGATTAATTCAATAAAATGTAGTATATTTATGCCGTAAATAAAATATGGAGGAACATTCATATGGAAAATAAAGTATTAAGAGCACCCTGTGTACCCTTGATCGTCAACGATCCTATGTTCAACATCTGGAGCTTTGCCGACAAAGCCACCGACGACGTACCCCGCCATTGGACCGGCGCCCGCCAGTTCATCACCGGCACCCTGATCCTGGACGGTGAGGCCTTCCAGTTTTTCGGAAAGGTACAGCCCGACAATCAGCGGTATATGACCGAATACCCCGCCCTGCCCCAGGTTGGGCTGGAGATCCGCCCCATGACCACCGTTTATCGCTTTGAAAACGAGACCGTCAAAATGGAGCTTTCCTTTATGAGCCCCCTTTTGATGGACGATCTGAAGCTGATGAGCCGCCCCATTTCTTACATTTCTTATAAGTTGGAAGCCAAAGACGGTGAGGAGCATACCGCTCATATTATTTTCGGGTTCAGCTGTGAGACTGCCGTGAATACGGTGGATCAGGAAGTGACCTTTGGGGAGACCCATTATTCCATTTACTGCTCCAGCGGTACCGAAAATATGCTGAAGCGCTCCGGCGACGATCACCGCATTGAATGGGGCTCCTTCCACGTGATCGCCCCCCATTGGCGCAAGATCGCCATGCCCGTTGGGATGGTCTATCGGCGGATCCGGGAGTTATATTTTGACAATATGAACACCAAGATCCCCATGGGCAGCAAAGGTGTTGCCAATTCCGCCTACGGAAAAGCACCTGCCCATTATATGAACTTTGACAAGACTGCCGTTTACCCCGATCTGCCTGCCCTGATGGCAGAAAGCCAGTTTATCCTGAAGGGCGAAAAAGAGGACTTTTTGGCCGTTGGGTACGACGACATCAAATCCATCCAATACTTTGGCGAGGATATCGAAGCCTATTGGCGCAAGGACGGCGAGACCTTCGTTGATATTATGAAGGCTTCCTTGGAAGAATACGCCGCCATTAAGGAGCGGGTATACGCCGCCGAGGAAGACCTTTTGAACAAGGCAAAAGCCCTGAGCCCCAAGTATGCCGATATTCTGGCCCTTGCTTACCGCCAGGCCATTGCCGCCCACAAGCTCACCTGGCACGACGGCGAGGTGCAGTTCTTCTCCAAGGAAAATTATTCCAACGGCTGTATCGCCACCGTGGACGTAACCTATCCCTCTATCCCCCTGTTCCTGATCTACAACCCCACCCTGGTGGAGGGGATGCTGAACCCCATCTTCAAGCTGATCGACAAAGGGCTTTGGGACTTCCCCTTTGCACCCCACGATGCCGGCCAATATCCCCTGGCCAACCGTCAGGTCTACGGCTTTGACGTACGCTACTTCTTCCGGGGCACCACCCCCCTGGAAAAGCAGATGCCGGTGGAGGAATGCGGCAATATGATCCTTTGTGTGGCCGGTGTTTGCTACGCCAAGAAGAATTTTGAATACTTCCTGCAGCACAAGGAGATCCTGACCCAATGGGCCGATTACCTGCTGGAGGCAGGCTACGATCCCGAAAACCAACTTTGTACCGACGACTTTTCCGGCCATTTGGCTCACAACTGTAACCTTTCCGTTAAGGCCATCATGGGCATTGCCGCCTTTGCCAAAATGCTGAAGGATACCGGAGACACCACCAAGGCCGAGGAATACCTGGCCAAAGCCCGGTCCTTTGCCGCCAAGTGGGAAGAAAACGCCGCCGACGGTGATCACACCAAGCTGGCCTTTGATCAGGAGGGAACCTGGAGCATTAAGTACAACATGGTTTGGGATAACCTCTTGGATCTGAACCTCTTCAGCGCCGAGACCAAGAAGAAGGAACTGGCCTTCTACAAAAAGATGTTCCGCGGCTACGGTCTGCCCCTGGATAACCGGGCCGATTACACCAAGAGCGACTGGCAGCTTTGGGCCACCGTTCTGGAGGAGGACGAGGAGTTCTTCCATATGACCGTTGATCAGATGTGGGACTTTTTGAACGAGACCCGGGACCGTGTTCCCTTTACCGATTGGTACTTCACCACCAGACCCCTGCAAAGAGGGTTCCAGAACAGAACCGTGCAAGGCGGATTATTCATCAAACTGCTGAAGTTTTAAGCAAGAACGATGCGGGGAACTTTTTGAAAAAAGTTCCCCTGCACCCTTCAAAAACTTTCAAACTTACTACATGCGGTGACAATATAAAAAACGACCTCATCAGAGGTCGTTTTTTATTGGGAATAAAGCTTCCCATTTTTCATAATCGGCTTCCCGGTCACATTGAAGATAGCAGGCCTTGATCTCATCCAGCAGTTCCTGCTTACGCTTAAGGGGTTCTTCAAATTGCAAAAGGCATTCGTAAACCTGCTCGTAGGCCTCCAAGGCCTTTTCCGGCCGGTTCAAGCCCCGCCAGGCATCTGCACGCTTAAAGCTGGCGTCGCTCATTTCTTCGGGCGTGAGCGCAAATTCCTTTTCCATTTGATCCAGCCGCTCCAATACATTTTCGTATTGCTTTAACTGCAGAAAATAGGCAGCGTTCCAAAGGTAGCTATCCACTGATTTTGGGGTGCGTTTGGCCTTGACCAGATGATCCATCCCCAAAAACAGCCCGATGCCTGCCACGGCACCTACGATAATAATTGCGATCCACTCCATTATTCGTCCTCCTGTATCAAGGCATAGTAGCCCCATTCATCAAGTTCGATCCGAACGGATCCTTCCCGTAAAAAGCGTTGCAGAAAAAAGGCCGGCAGTTCGATTTTTCGATCCACTACGTCTACGTGAGAACCATACGCTATAAAAAAATGCTGAAGCTGACGTTTTCTGTTCATTTCCGGGATCTTATGAAGCTTATCCATAAAAGCATTCCATTGGCCGGGAGTGAACAAGGCGGCAGTATCATTGATACCGCGGGTCAAAAACAGCCTTCCCTCTTCGGTAGGAAACTCCGGGGGCAAGTATAAAACGCCTTTTTCAACCGTTGCATTCATTGGCTTGATCTCATCCTTTTCCATATCAATCACTCCGGGAACATTTTTCCGCATCGATAGCCAGCACCAACATCAAAGCATCCAGGGCATCCGCCGGATCGGCCACGTCGATGGTATAGGTATCGGTCCAGTTCCACAGTTCCTTGGTAACGGAGGCGACCTGGCGGTTCATTCCATCTACAATGGAATAATCCCATTCCCAAAAGCTGCCGTCCACCTGCCAGCCGCGGCAATCTACCGTGAATTTAGGCTTAAAAAAGGTGAATTCCTTTTTGATCCGCCCCACGTATTCCTCGCCCCGATACATCTCGAAGGTAGGGAGCCAGGTAAGAACCCGTTCCTTCACGGTGCCCAGTTCCCGCCCGGCGGCATCATAGATCTTGAGGCAATGGCCCCAGGAAAGCTGACCCTTGACGGTATACACCGTTTCGCCGGCTTCGTTGAAAATATCGTAGCTATCAAACCAACTGAAAAAGCGTTGCTTGAATAAAAGCTTCATTTCTTACACTCCTTCGGTAAACCGCAGGAAAGCAGTTCTGCCCTCTTCGGTACACTTATATACACCGGCGTGCTCCAGCACCTTACAGAACACCTTGCCCACCTCGTCCTGCAGAATGGCCATGGTATTTTCAGCGGTGAAATCAGTATACTTCTTCCGCACCTGGGCGATCCAATGGGCGTGTTTTTCGGTGGCGGGATCGGAGGCGGGATCAACGCCGTGGATCAATTGATCTGCCAGCAATTCCAGTTCCGTCTTCAATCGGGCAGGCAACACCGCCAGACCCATCACCTCGATCAGGCCGATATTCTCTTTTTTAATATGATGGAGCTCGCTATGGGGATTATAAACACCCAAGGGATGCTCCTTGGTGGTGATATTATTCCGCAGCACCAGATCCAACTCATAGGCACCGTTCCGCATCCGGGCGATGGGAGTGATCGTATTATGGGGTTCGCCCTCGGTTTGGGCAAAAATGAAGGCGGCTTCATCGGTATAGCCTCGCCAGGCGGCGAGAATCTTGGTAGCAAGGGCGGTTAATTCCTTGCGATCCTTACTCTGCAGGCGGATCACGGACAAGGGCCACTTGACGATACCGGCTTTTACGTTCGGGAAGCCTGTAAAGGAAATTTCCTTTTCAATCACAGCCCGCTCCATGGGGAAGGTATAGCGGCCGCCCTGGTAATGCTCGTGGCTCAGAATAGAGCCGCCCACGATGGGCAGATCCGCATTGGAGCCCACCATATAGTGGGGAAACGCCTGCAGAAAATCCAAGAGTTTATCAAAGGTTCCCGGATTAATGGTCATGGGAGAATGATGGTCGCTGAGCAAAATGCAATGCTCGTTATAATAGACGTAGGGCGAATATTGCAGGCGCCACTCCTCCCCCGACAAGGTCATGGGCAGGATACGGTGATTCTGCCGTGCCGAAGCCTGCACGCTACCGGCAAAGCCCTCGTTCTCTTTACAAAGGGCGCATTTGGGGTACACCGCCGGGGGTGCGTTTTTAGCCGCCGCAATATCCTTGGGGTCTTTTTCCGGCTTGGAAAGGTTAATGGTCACGTCCAGTTCCCCATAGGGGGTGTTGGTCTTCCATTTCAGATCCTTTTCGATGCGATAGCGACGGATATAATCGGTATCGCAGGAAAACCGATAGTACCAATCCGTTGCTTTTTTAGGATCTTCCGCATAAAGGGAGCGGAACTTTTGGATCACCGCAGAGGGTGGCGGGGTCAGGATCCCCATCAGTTTGGTATCAAAAAGATCCCGATAGGTCACGGTATTATCCGGTAATAACCCCCGTTCTGCCGCATCGTCCAAAAGGGCCTTCAAGAGTTCCTCCAGGCTACCCTTGGCGGGAGTTACGCCTTCGGCATCGTAGCCCTCCAGCTCCAGCGCCTCCAAAAGGCGGTTTCTTGTATAAGTCAGATCAAGGGGATCCACCAGCCCGGTCTGAACACCGTAGGCCAGCAGTCCTTCTACGTAAGTTTTCATTGGGGTGTACCTCGCTCAGCATAATATGTGAAATATTTTATCATAAAAGGGCGATAAATGGTACTATTTTTTTAAAATTCTTTACAATATAAAAGATTTTTGATAAAATAATGCCGTAAAATTCTCAAAGGAGAGCAACTATGATGAAATTACCCCTTCGTGCAAAAGAAATTTATCCCGATTATCAATGGGCCGCCCAGGAAGAGCGCTATACCAAAGCCGCCGCACGGTTCGAGGAACTGTTCGGTTATGCCCATCAGATGATCTTTTCCACCTCCGGCCGGAGTGAGATCTGCGGTAACCACACCGACCACAATATGGGCAAGGCGGTGGGCGCTTCCATCGACCTGGACATTTTAGCCATGGTCGCCCCCCGGGAAGACGGCATCATCCGGGTGCTGGCCGACGGTTTTTCTGCCGTGGAGATCAACGTTACCGAGCCCGCTCTGCGGGAAGAAGAAAAGGGCGGTTCAATCGCTCTGCTCCGGGGCATCGTTGCGAAAATGCTGGAAAAAGGATACAAAGTAGGCGGTTTTGATGCTTACACCACCAGCAACGTTTTTAAGGGAAGCGGGCTTTCCTCCTCCGCCGCCTTTGAGGTACAGATGGCCACCATTTTAGATCATCTTTATAACGACGGCAAAATGGATCCCAAGGAAAAGGCCAAGATCTCCCAATTTGCGGAAAACGTTTATTTCGGCAAGGCCAGCGGTCTTTTGGATCAGCTTTCCTGCGCCTTTGGCGGGATGATCGCCATTGACTTTAAGGATCCCCAAAACCCGGAAGTTCACCCCATTCACTTTAATTTTGGCGGCGCCGGGCACAGTATGGTCATCACCGACGTACACAGCGACCACGCCGACCTGACCGCCGATTACGTGGCCATCAAATCGGAGATGCAGGCCGTTGCCAAATTCTTTGGCAAGGAATATCTGCGGGAGGTTTGCCCCAAGGAATTCAAGGAACAGTTGCCCGCCCTGCGGAAGGAACTTTCGGAACGGGCTTTGATCCGGGCGATGCATTACTTTAACGAAAACGCCCGGGTGGATGCCCTGGCCAAGGCCTTGGAAGATCAGAATTTTGAGGAATTCAAGCGGATCGTGAACGCCTCCGGCAATTCCTCCTATACTTATTTGCAAAACATTTATTCCGACCGGGCCCCCACCAGCCAGGCCATCAGTCTTGCCCTATGCGTAAGCCAGGCTATGCTGGAAGGAAAAGGCGCCTGGCGGGTACACGGCGGCGGTTTTGGCGGCACCATTCAGGCTTATATGCCCGATGATATGGTGGCAGATTACACCGCAGAAATGAACCGAATCTTCGGGGAAGGAAGCAGTTGCGTTCTGCAGATCCGTCCCTGCGGTCCCATCAGAGTAGAATGATAAAAAAGAAGGCTGATACCAGATACCAGCCTTCTTTTTTATTTGCTTTGATCTTGATAGGCTTTTGGGGTAATACCGAATTGGGCTTTGAAATTACGGTTAAAGCTCCGCAAGGAAGCATAGCCGCTTTCCAGGGCACAATAAAGGCAGGTTTCGTTGGTGTTCGCCAGCAGGTAGGCGGCGTGGCTCAAACGACGGGTATTGAGATATTGGTTATAGGGAAGCCTTGCTTTTTGTTTGAAATATCTGGAAAGATAGTCGGCGTGGTAGCCCAGAGCACCTGCCAGAGTTTCCAGAGAGCAATCCTCCTTAAAATGATCCTCCACGTAGGAAAAGATCCGGAATAAAAGATCCCGTTGGTCGGCTAATGCCTGCCGATAATCCACAGTATTGTCAAAGAGAGCGCAGACTTGATACATCACTCCTTTTAAAGCGTATTTAGAATCCTGGGGTGAAAGCCCCAAAAGCTGTTGTTCCAATTCCCGGGGCAAGGAAAACAAGCTGCATTGCGGGAGTTTTCCGTTTTTTTCGGCAAAAAAAGATTGGATCAATCGAGGAGAAAAGATATAAAGAGTATGCCGGGAGGCTTTTGAATGAAGGGAATGGATCTGGTGAGGAAAGACCAGCACGGCGTAGCCGGGGGTCACCTGATAATCGGTGCCGTCCACCTGCACCGCCATCTCCCCTGCCCGCACCAAAATCAATTCAAAGCTGCCGTGAAGGTGAGGCGGATAGGCGAAGTTTTCGCCCTCTTCCTTTTTAAAATAATCGGCGGTGCCGATATGCTCGCTTTGGTAAAACATCGCATCCTCCAAAAGGTCGGTTTTTGTCTATATATTAAACACCTTTTGGCAAGAAATGTCAAGATATTTCCGTCAAAATAGTGATAGGAGGTGACGTTCCCAATGGATTATTATATTGGAGCCGACCTGGGCACTTCTTCATTGAAGTTATTACTGGTGACCCGGGAGGGCGAGATCGAAAAAACAGTGAGCCGGGAATATGCGGTTTGCTTCCCCCACCCCGGCTGGAGCGAGCAAGCGCCCGAGGATTGGTGGAATGCCTTTACCGACGGAATCAAGGAGCTGATCAAGGGGATCGACCCCACTCAAATCAAGGGAATCGGTGCCGGCGGACAGATGCACGGGCTGGTGGTTTTGGACGGTGAGGATCAGGTGATCCGACCGGCCATTCTTTGGAACGACGGGCGCACCGCCGCCGAGACGGAATACCTGAACACGGTGGTGGGCAAGAAAAAGCTCTCTGCCCTGACGGCAAACATTGCCTTTGCGGGATTTACCGCCCCTAAGATCCTATGGATGAAAAACCGGGAGCCGGCGCTTTTTGAAAGAATCGAAAAGATCATGCTCCCCAAGGATTACTTAAATTATCGGCTGACGGGAGTTCATTGCACCGATTATTCCGATGCCTCCGGCATGCTGTTGCTGGACGTGGAAAATAAATGCTGGTCCAGGGAAATGCTGGCCATTTGCGGCATTACCGAGGAGCAGATGCCCCGGCTGTTTGAAAGCTACCAGGTGGTGGGCGGTCTATTGCCTGAGGTCGCCAAAGATTTGGGGCTACCTGCGGGATTGCCGGTGGTGGCCGGAGCCGGGGATAACGCCGCTGCGGCCGTTGGTACCGGTACAGTTGGTGACGGGCGATGCAACATTTCTCTGGGAACCTCCGGCACGGTGTTTGTTTCTGCCGATCGTTTTTTGGCCGACGAGCAAAACGGCCTCCACGCCTTTTGCCACGCCAACGGCCGTTATCACCTGATGGCCTGCATTTTATCGGCGGCCTCCTGCAACCAGTGGTTTTGCGGGGATATTTTAGGAACAAAGGACTTTGGAGCGGAGCAAGCCCCCATCAACGATGAGATGCTGGGTACCAACGACGTATTCTTTTTACCTTATCTCATGGGAGAACGGAGCCCTATCAACGATACCGATGCCCGGGGAACCTTTACCGGTCTGCGGATGGATTCCACCCGCGCCCAAATGGTACAGGCAGTATTGGAGGGTGTGGCCTTTGCCATCCGCCACAATATGGAGGTAGCGGCGGAGTCCGGCGTACGGGTACAGAGTAGTATGCTATGCGGCGGCGGAGCAAAATCCCCCCTGTGGCAGAGGATCCTTTGCAACGTTTTAAACGTGGAGATCACCCTGCCCCAGACCGAGCAAGGGCCGGGCTATGGCGGTGCCATGCTGGCTATGGTGGGTGCGGGTGCCTTTGAAAACGTGGAGGCCTGCGCCGATCGGTTGGTTCATTGTAAGGGCGCCCTGAAGCCGGAGCCCGAGATCGCCAAGCGATACGATGAACGATATGAAAAATTCAAGAAGATCTACCCTGCGATGAAGGATCTTTTTAAGGAATTGGGGTGTCGAAATGATCAAGCAGATCTTATTTGATTGCGGCGGTGTTTTTACCCGGATGGAGTTTAAGGAGCACATGCTCCGAATTTCGGGACGGGAGGAAATTGCCGAATACTTTTATAACAACGTTTGGGCGCCCGGCTCTCCCTGGCACTTATACGACAAGGGTGAGCTTGGCGACGGAGAGATCGCAGGAGAACTGAAGAAGTTTATGCCGGCGGAGATCCACCCCTATTTGGAAAAATTTGTTGAAAACTGGCTGGATGCCCTGCCCCGCCGGGACGGGATGGAGCCGCCGATGGATGCTCTGCAGGAGCGGGGCTACCCCTGCTATCTGCTCTCCAATTTTCCAAAGTGCTTTATCAAAATGCCGGAGCGGGTACCCCTTTTAAAGCGGATGGATAAGCTTGTGCTTTCTTCAGACATTCATATGCTGAAGCCCGATCCCGCAATCTTTATCCGCACCGCCGAGATCTTGAACATCCGGCCGGAGGAGACCCTGTTTGTGGACGACAGCGCCGCCAACGTCAAGAGCGCCGAGAGCGTAGGTTACCAAGCCCATTTGTTCACGGAACCCGAAGCGTTCCTGAACTATTTAAAACAAAACAACATGATAGGAGAATAACGCCATGAGTGAAATTTTCAGTAACATTCCGAAGATCCAATACGAAGGGGCTGACAGCAAAAACCCCTTTGCCTTTAAGTTTTACGATGCAGAAAAGGTGGTTTTGGGCAAAAAGATGAAGGAGCATCTGCCCTTTGCCATGGCCTGGTGGCACACCCTTTGCGCCGCCGGTACCGATATGTTCGGCCGGGATACCGCCAACAAGGCTTTTGATGCCGAAAAGGGCACTATGGAGCACGCCAAGGCCAAGGTCGATGCAGGCTTTGAGCTGATGGAAAAGCTGGGGATCGAATACTTCTGCTTCCACGACGTGGATCTGGTGCCCGAGGCCGAAGACCTCAAAGAGACCAACCGTCGGCTGGACGAGATCACCGACTATATTTTAGAAAAGATGAACAAGACCGGCATCAAGTGTCTTTGGGGTACCGCCAATATGTTCTCCAACCCCCGTTTTATGAACGGCGCCGGCAGTACCAACTCCGCCGAGGTCTATTGTTTTGCGGCAGCCCAAATCAAAAAAGCCCTGGAGCTGACGGTGAAGCTGGGCGGCAAGGGCTACGTATTTTGGGGTGGCCGTGAAGGCTATGAGACCCTTTTGAATACCGACGTAAAATTCGAGCAGGAAAACATTGCCCGGCTGATGCATATGGCAGTGGATTACGGCCGTAAGATCGGGTTCACCGGGGATTTTTATATCGAGCCCAAGCCCAAGGAGCCCATGAAGCATCAATATGATTTCGACGCCGCCACCGCCATCGGATTTTTGCGGCAATACGGCCTGGATAAGGACTTCAAGATGAACATTGAAGCAAACCACGCCACCCTGGCCGGGCATACCTTCCAGCACGAGCTGCGGATCTCTGCCATCAACGGAATGCTGGGCTCCATCGATGCCAACCAGGGCGACTACCTCCTGGGTTGGGACACCGACGAATTCCCCTTTGACGTTTATGAGACCACCCTTTGTATGTACGAGGTACTGAAGGCAGGCGGACTGACCGGCGGCTTTAACTTTGACACCAAGAACCGCCGTCCCAGCAACACCCCCGAGGATCTTTTCCACGCCTTTATTTTGGGAATGGATGCCTTTGCGCTGGGTCTTTTGAAGGCGGCGAAATTGATCGAAGACGGTCGGCTGGATGCCAACCGGGAGGATCGGTACGCCAGCTTCCGCGAGGGGATCGGCAAGACCATTTTGGACGGCACCGCCGATCTTTGCTCCCTGGCGGAATATGCCGAAAAGCTGGGTAGCACCCAAGAGCCCCAAAGCGGTAAACAGGAACAGTTGGAAGGAATTCTGAACCAAGTAATGTTTTCATAAATAAGGAGAAAAAGCAATGATCTATTACGTTTCGGTAAAAGGCAACGATCAGGCGGCGGGCACCAAGGATGCGCCCTTCCGCACCATCAATCGGGCGGCGAGCGTTGCCGTTGCCGGCGATACGGTGCGGGTCTTCGGCGGCACCTATCGGGAATGGGTGGATCCTAAAAACGGTGGAAACAGCGAGCATCAGCGGATCGTTTACGAGGCTGTTGAAGGAGAACATCCCATCATCAAGGGTTCCGAGATCGTGACCGATTGGGAACGGGTGAAGGGAACTGTTTGGAAAAAGGAATTATCCAATGAACTGTTCGGCGATTGGAACCCCTACGCCCTGCAGATCGAAGGCGACTGGCTGCTCGATCCCTTCAAAGATTACCGGGCCCATCTGGGTGACGTTTATATCAACGGTATTTCCACCTTTGAAGCTACCTCTATGGAGGATCTTTACGACAGCACGCCCCGGACCGTCTGGTTCCAAAACAGCAGGCGGTGTGCAGATGAGCTGATCCTGCACCCGGAGCATACCGTCTACAAATGGTTTGCAGAGGTGGATGTGGAGACCACCACTCTTTATTGTAATTTTCAGGAATACGATCCCAACAAAGAGTTGATCGAGATCAACGTGCGTCCTTGTTGCTTTTATCCCAAGGCTACGGGGATCAATTATATCACCCTGCGGGGTTTTGAGATCGCCCAGGCGGCCTGCCCCTGGACACCGCCCACCTCCAATCAGATCGGGATGGTGGGCCCCCATTGGAGCAAGGGCTGGATCATTGAGCAGAACGATATGCACGATGCCAAGTGCAGCGCCGTCAGCTTAGGCAAGGAGGAATCCACCGGCCACAACGAATACACCCGCTTTAACCGGAAATCCGGTCACCGCTATCAGCTGGAGGCCGTATTCCGCGCCCTGCAACGGGGCTGGAGTCGGGAAACCGTTGGTTCCCATATCGTACGGGATAACGAGATCCACGATTGCGGGCAGAACGGGATTGTGGGACACTTGGGCTGTATCTTCAGCCGGATCGAGCACAACCACATTTATAATATCGGTGTGAAGCACGAATTCTGGGGACACGAAATGGCAGGCATCAAATTCCACGGTGCCATCGACAGCCTGATCTGCCGGAACAACATCCACAACTGCACTTTGGGCACCTGGATGGATTGGCAGACCCAGGGCAGCCGTATCACCGGCAATCTTTATTACGACAATAACCGGGATATTATGATCGAAGTGAGCCACGGACCTTACGTTTTAGATCACAATCTCTTTATGGATCATTACGGCTTTGACAATATGTCCCAGGGCGGGGCGATCCTCCATAATCTGTTCTGCGGCAAGGTATTCAACAAGCCGGTGATGGACCGCTCCACCCCCTACCACTTCCCCCACTCTACTCTGGTGGCGGGCTACAGTGAGACCATCAGCGGGGACGACCGCTATTATAACAATCTGTTTTTAGGTCTTTGGGAAGGTTCCACTGAAAAGTTGGGTCAATTCACCAAGCACCTCGACTACCATTCCGACCCGGAGGAATACGCAAGGATCATTGCCGAAAACCCCCAGGGCGGGGACAAATTATTCAATGGAACGCCCCAACCGCTCTGGCTGGCCGGCAACGCCTATTCCGGCTATTCCATCCCCTCCGTTCACGAAAAAGCCCCCATTATGGCGGATGGTATTCAAGCGGAAGTGGTCAGAGAAGGAGACGAATGGAGCCTGCGGTTAACGGTTCCCGAAGCCTTGACCCAAGCCCGGTGCGAGCCGGTGACCACCGAAAGATTGGGTGAACCACGGCTCGTGGTACAGGCCTTTGAGGAGCCCGACGGACGCCCCTTGGATCTGACCAAGGATCTGACCGGAGCTTTACACACCGAGCAGCTGCTCCCCGGCCCCTTTGCTACATTGCATACGGGGGAACAGATGATCAAGATTTGGGAAAAATAACATAAAAAAGTTGACACGAGAACCGTCCCCGTGTCAACTTTTTATTTATTCTAAGCCTAAATTTTTGCGGGCCTCGGCCACGATACGGGCCCGTTCCTTATCCCAAAGGCGGGCGGTGGCATCCCCCACGGCAGCCCAATGCATCTCTGGGTTATGGGAGCGATATTCGTTGCCGTCACAACCACGGAAGCCCCAGAAGAAAATATTGCGGGCGCCGGCATCATAGGCCGCCTCGGCGGCGTAGACGGTATCCCGTTCATAACCGGCGTGAATTCCATAGGCCTTGACCCAAATATTATGATCCTTGCCGGTCTGGCGGCAGGCTTCCATATTTTTAAGAGCGTTTTGATAAACGAATTCATAAACACCGGTTTCATCCCATTTTAATCGATGCCCGGTATGACTCCAATAAGGATCGGAGCCGATATTATCCATATACTTGAGCTGACCCAGGGTGTCGATGGTTTCCAGGCTCAGACCGTGTTGACCGCCCAGCATCACGCAGACGGAGTTTTTCATTCCCTTTTTGTTGGAATAGGACGTTACCTGGTCAAAATAGTTCAAAATACTCCAGATCTGGAATTCACGGGTCTGTTCATCGGGCTTCACCGGAAGTTCCCGCCCATACCTTGCCTTGAACAGCTCCTTACACAGAGGACAACCGCATTCAAAGCGATCCTCATTCGTAGACAAAAAGGGCTCGTCCCAAAAGATCTTGCGGCCGCCGCATTCATAGACCAGGTCGATCCACTCCTTCGTCCAGCTCACAAAGGCGGGGTTATTAAGGCAGACTCTGGGCGCATCGGGGGTGCCATCGGAAAACATCCGGCGGGCTTCCGGGTGATAAGCCAGAAAGTGTGCCGGATCGCCGGGGGCGCCCATCAAGCCCCAGTTATCCACCCAAAGATCCAACCCCAGATCTGTGGTAGCGGAGAAGATATCCTTCATTACCGAGGGGCAACGCTTCCAATCATTATGGGAAAACATATGGATCACCGTATTAAAACGGTGCTGAACGATATCCTCCAGATCCGACCGCACGGTCTTGAAGGTACGGTTACTGTGGTAGGCCACGCCTAATTTTAAAGGTTGCATAATTTGATCCTCCATATTGACATTTGTTTTTATTTTAATATAATATTTGCGAAAGGGGTGAACCGGATGGAACAGAATTACTTTTTCGTGCCCGGAGCTTCCGGCGAATATGCCACCGACGAATACCCCATCAGTGTAAATTGCGGCGGGGTCGTGGATCAATCCCGGGAATTTGTGGTCCATCACAATCATGGGCGCAAGGATTATACCTTTTATTATTTATATCAAGGCTCCCTTTCCGTCACCCTGGGAGACGAGCCGGAGCGCACCCTGGAAAAGGGGGCTCTGTTGGCGGTTCCTCCGCAGGTTCCCTTTTGGTACCGCCATCGGGCGGGTGAACCGATCTTATTTTATTGGGTTCATTTTACCGGTAATTACGCCAAGGGGCTATGGGAGGAATTGGAATTCCCAAAAGAAGGGCTATGGCAGGCCTGCCCCCAATCGGAGATCACAAGGGATGCTTTTTTGCGCTTTTTAGAGGAAATGAAAAATCCACCGGATGCCATCACCCGCCAGCGCACCGCCGGTGCCTTATATCTCTTGGCCGCCGATCTGTCGCAATTATATAAATCCACCCAGCATTGCCGACGGCTGGAACGCTCCTTTGCCTATCTGCAGGAGCATTTTACACGCTCCATTTCTGTGAAAGAGTTAGCGGCTGTGGAGCAGATCAGCGTTTCGCGCTATCATCAGCTGTTTCGGTCACAGACCGGGCAAACCCCCAATCAGTACGTCACCCTATTACGAATGAAGTTGGCTAAGCGGTTATTGACCGATGCCTCCTATTCGGTTCAACAGGTGGCCGCCGCCTGTGGGTATGAGGACGCCTTTTACTTCAGCCGGGTTTTTCGGCAGGAATACGGCGTGAGCCCCAATCAATATCGCAAACAACGGTGATACCTTTACTATAGCAAATAACGGGCAATTATTCCATAGATTTTTCTTTTATTAATATAGATTATTCTGCATTTTTTTCAAAGGAGAACACAGTATGCTTCAGGCAGCCATCATTTCCGTAGTCATCTTTTTGGCCAGCGGACAAAATCTTTTTTGCACCCTTTTCGGCAAGAAATACGCCGGAGAGGCACGACTTTCCTCTGCGGTCTTTTGCGTTTTGGAAAGCATCTTCATCTCGCTCTTTACCTGGGTGTGGATCGGATTTCAGTTCCACCTTTCCCCCATTTCTCTTTTGCTGGGGGTGATCAATGCGGTGGTGCTGTTTATCTACAACACCTCCATCATCAAGGCGGGGAGCAGCGGTTCCTATTCCTTTATGACCGTTTCGATCCTCTCCGGCGGGATCATTGTGCCTCTGATCTATTCCCTGCTCTTTGAAAATACGGCGCTGAAGCTTTATCAGATCGGGGCCATTATCCTGATGGTGGGCTCCTTCATCCTGATGAATTTCAAGGACATCAAGTTGAAGGGCACCCCCTGGCACTATTATCTGTTCTGCGGGCTGTTGTTTTTCGCCAACGGTTCCTACAGTGTGATGCTGAAGTTACAGACCAAGGTGATGGAGGCGGAAAAGAACGAGATGCTGATCATCACCTATCTGCTGATGGGTCTCATTGCCCTGGGGCAGATGCTGATCCGAGAGAAGAAAGAAACCTTCAAGGCATTTAAGATCGGTAAAAAGGCAATCTTGCCCCTGATCCTTTGTTGCCTTTGCGTTTCCCTTTCGATGAATCTGCAGTTGGTGATTATACCCTTCGTGGATATCGCCGTTATGATGACGATGCTCAGCGGCGGGATCCTGGTTGTGTCCGCCGGGTTTTCCCTCTTTATCTTCAAAGAGAAATTAGATCTTTGTAACATTCTCGGCCTGATTCTGGCGGCAGTCAGCATCACGGCATTGAGCATATAATAGACAGACCCCGGAGCTTTTTGCTCCGGGGTCTGTTTTATTGCAACAACCATTCCACGTCAAATTCCGCAAGGCAAAGGCCCTCGGTATAGGGGCTGGTACCCTTGGCGGCATCGCCTTTTTCATAAAGCAGATAAAAATGGCCGGTATTTGGATCATAGTCCAAGCTAGAATAGGCCGAGGGGCCATCGAAGATGACCCGGGCTTCGCGAAAACGTTCGCCGGAATCAAAACTTACACAGGCAGTCATCCGAGTGCGGGTTTCGGCCCGGGGATTACAGAACACCACCAGATCCTTAGCGTCATCCGGCAACAAGGACCGATCTTTCAGATCCTGCAGTTCCACCCGCAGAAAGGAGGCGTTACAGCCTATCCTGGTCTCCTCCGTCAAAAAACCGTCGGTAGAAAATTCGCCGAAGGTTTCGCCCCCATCCCGGGAAACAGCCAGATACCGTTTACCGTCGCAGAAATATGCGCGAGAATTATAGAGGATACTGCCGTCCTCCCGCTCGATCAGAGTGCCCTCTGCCGTGCCCACCTGCACGCATTGGGAGGCCTGCCAGGTCTGACCGTGGTCATCGGAATAAATAGCGTTGTTATACACACATTCCCGAATTTTGATCCAATCACTATACTCCCCGATCTGGGTTCGGGTGGGGCAAAGAAGCCGCCCCGCATACTTGCCGTGGCGCAATTGAATACCATGGGCAGAACCATGGCCGCTACCCTCCACCGGAGCGCAGGTGCCATCCCAATGGGCTTGAACGGCAGGCTGAACCCGGTGGGCTTCTTCATAGAAGGTTTCGCCGTTATCCTCGGAGATCAAGCGGCGGGAACCGGCCGTAATTCCCTGTTCTGCCGCCTGTTTTTGGGCTTCTTCGGCCCGCTTTTCCATTTCGGCCAGTTCCTCGGCCGAATAGGCAACAAATTCTTTTTTTGCAACGGGATTTCGTACATACGTTACGATCACTTTCCCCACTTCATTATCATAAACTGCACTGCCAATATTGCAGGCCCAGCCGGGTTGGCGCACCAATTCCCGCACCTCGCCCCAAGGCTCGCCCGGCTTTTTAACCGCACAAACCAGAGCAATTTCATCGGCATAGTCCTTCAGGGTATTGATTCGGTTACTGCAAAAGGCCAAAACGGTTCCATCCCCGGCAACCACCAAAGAAGGAATCCGATAATTAGCCTCCCCGCCGGAATGGAATAGGTTAATCTCTTTAAAAAACATCCGTTATTCCTCAATATTCTTCTGCTAATTTCATCAGTTTTTCATAAGCGGCTTTAGCGGTCCTTTTTCCAGCTTCATCTAAAGAAAGGAAGGGCGCACGCACATCGCCGATCTCAATTCCCCGCAACCGCAAAATCTCTTTGGCACAGCCATAGAGAGAGCCTGTGCCGATCAGTTGATAGATCAAAGCAGTCAACTCCTGTTGGAGGGCGGCGGCCTTTTCGATTTCACCGTTACGGATCAGATTTTCCAATTTTAAAAGCAGTTCGGGAGAATAACCATAAGTTCCGCCGATCCCGCCGGAGGCGCCCATCATCCGCCCGGCCAAATATTGTTCGTCGGGGCCGTTGAAGATGGCCACGTCCTCACCACCGGCCTGGCGGAAGCGCAAAATATCCTGCACCAAATTGGAGGAGTTTTTAACCCCTGCCACCCGACCGGTGGCCAACATCTCCTTAAAAAGATCTGTCGGCAAGTTAAAACCGTTGGTTGTGCCGGGAATGTTATAAATAAACATCGGCACCTGCTCAGTGGCATCCAGCACATCACACCAATATTTTTTAACCACGGGCACAGTTAATCCATAGTAAAAACCAGGCACCATAGCGATGGCATCCACACCCAATTTTTCAGCGTGGCGGGCCAGCGCAATACTATCCCGGGTGGAGGGGGCCGCAATATGGGCAATGATCGTCATTTTGCCGCCCACAGCCTCCATCACCGCTTCTAAGGTGGCTTTGCGCTCCTCTACCGTATGAAACACACATTCTCCGGAGCTGCCGGTTACGTAAAGGCCCGGAATACCCAGTTGCAGATAATACTCTGCCAGCCGAGCGGTGCGCTCTTTGGAAACTTCACCTTGATCGTCATAACAAGCGTAAAATGCCGGGAAAACCCCGGTAAATTTTTTAGGTACTGCCATTTTTTATTCCCCCTCTTTTTTAAGATTATAACACTAAAATCCCTTGAAATATAGCGGTATATTGCTAAAAAATTTAGTGGTATTGCTTTTTGGAACAAAATATAATATAATAAATTCGGTGATAAAATGAATGGTAAACTAAGTTTAAAAGAATGGGGCAAGGATCCCCTTTATAAAATATGGCATAGCGGCAGCGAAGCGTTAATAATGTATGTTTATAGCGGAAGCGGGAGCATTGTAACCAAGGATCGGAATGATCCTCTGGAGCAAAACGGACTGATCCTGATCCCGCCCGGAGTCTATCACTATACCATGCCGGTAGATCCGGAGTACTATTGCCGGAGCAAATTATTCTTGCCGGTCTCGCTATATGCAGAATTAATCTCATTCCTGCGTCCCTATGCGGATTTTGGCGGTTCAGTTGTTTTTGCACGTATTCCCCCGGAAAATCAATCGGTAATCGACAGCATCTTTACAGAAGCCGCCACCTGCAAAGCAGATGACCGAGATACTCCCCTATTCCTTTCCTGCGCAATGCGGCTTCTTCATTATCTAAACCGCTACGCCAGCAAGGATCCCGTTGCAGTTATGGGGGTTATGAGCAAAGCGATCCAATATATCAATGAGAATATTGCCCAGGAGCTGGATCTGGACAGTATCTGCTCGGCTATTAATATAAGTAAATACTATTTTTGCCGGCAATTCAAACAGCAACTGGGCATTACGGTGATGCAGTATATCCTGAGCACCCGCATTATCCTGGCACGGGATGAATTAGAAAAAAACAACCTTTCGGTCTCAGAAATCAGCGCAAAATACGGATTCAGTAGTGTTTCCTATTTTTGCCAGGCCTTTAAAACAGAGACCGGCTATACCCCGCTGCAATACCGCAAAATGCAAAGAAATTGTTAAAAAACACCCAACTGGGTGTTTTTTTATTGACATTTAATAATGGGATAGGTATAATTTGAATATGAGAATTATTCTCAAAATGGAGGGAATTCAATATGGCACATTATAACACACGGCAAAAGAACCTTTTGCTGGCGTTTTTGCGGGAGCATCCCAACGCTTCCTATACTGCCGAGGAGATCGCCGAAGGGCTTTTAGCATCCTATGGCACCGAAGCCCCCGGGAAAAGTACCGTTTACCGGCTTTTAAACACCTTGGCCGCAGAAGAGCAATTGCGCACTTTTTCTAAAAAAGGAAGCCGCCGCAGTTATTATCAAATTGCAGAATGTAACCACGAGCATCTGCATCTGAAATGCACCGACTGCGGAAAACTCATTCATATGGAAGAAAACAACACCCATAAACTTTTGCGGCAGATCCTGATGCAGAATGAATTTGCCGTGGATGAACATCAAACCGTTTTATTTGGCCGTTGCAGAGAATGCCGAGCCCATTAAGGAGATACCAATGAAGAAAAGAATTTTTAGTATTTTAATGATCGCCGCTTTGTGCCTGAGTCTTTTGGCGGGCTGTGGCACCGTCGGCGGCGGGGACGAGGGCAAGCTGCACATCATCTGCACCATCTTTCCCCAATACGATTGGACCCGTGAGGTTTTAGGGGATCGGATCGATGACGTGAAGTTAACCCTGCTGATGGATAACGGTGCGGACTTACACAATTACCAATCCACCACCGACGATATGATCCAAATTGCGGCTTGCGATCTATTCCTATACAACGGCGGAACCTCGGATAATTGGGCTGCCGATGCCTTGAAAAACCCCACCAATCCCGAGCGGCAGGTGGTGGGCTTTATGGAGGTGCTCCATTTATTGGATGAGGAGCAATGTGAATTGGATCACGATCACGAAGACCACGAACACACAGTTGACGAGCATTTTTGGCTCTCCCTTCGGTTGGCCATGCAAGGGGTAGATCTGATCGCCGAAAAGCTGGCGGCCATCGACCCCGATCACGCGGAGGTCTACCGCACCAATTCCGCAGCCTACCAGGAAAAACTGATGAACCTGGATAAGGGGATCTTAGAGGATCTTTCCACCGCCAAGCGTAACACCCTTTTGTTTGCGGATCGGTTCCCCTTTGGATACATGACCAAGGATTACGGCATTGAGACCTTTGCCGCATTTTCCGGCTGTTCGGCGGAAACCGAAGCCAGCTTTGAAACCATCGCTATGCTCTCCGGCAAGGTGGAGGAAAAGCAGCTGCCCGCCGTGATGGTCATCGAATCCGGAGATCAGACCATTGCCAAAACCGTGATCGCCAACACCAAGACCAAGGATCAGAAGATCCTGGTGCTGGATTCCCTTCAATCGGTGACCAAAAAGCGGATAGAAGCCGGCGAGACTTATTATTCGATTATGGAAAAAAATCGCTCCGTTCTTTACGAAGCATTACATTGAGGAGATCGTTATGGCACAGATTACCTGTAAGGACCTTTCGTTAGGGTACGAAGGAAAAGTTCTGCTGGAGCAATTAAATTTCACTGTATGTAAAGGAGACTACCTTTGCATCATCGGTGAAAACGGCTCCGGCAAAAGCACCCTGATGAAGACTCTGTTACATTTAAAAAAGCCCTTGGGCGGCGCCCTGGAATTCGGGGACGGGCTGACCCAAAACAAGATCGGTTATCTGCCTCAGCAAACGGTTGTGCAGCGGGATTTCCCTGCCTCGGTGCGGGAGATCGTGCGATCCGGCTGTTTAAACCAAGGGGGGATGAATCCCTTTTATACCAAGGCTCAAAAGGCTTTGGCGGAAGAGAATATGAGGAAAATGGGCATTGACCATCTGGCCAAGCGCTGTTACCGGGAACTTTCCGGCGGGCAACAGCAACGGGTACTGTTGGCACGGGCCCTTTGTGCCACCCGGGACATTCTTTTGTTGGATGAACCGGTGGCAGGGCTGGATCCCAAGGTGACCAAGGAGATGTATCAGCTGATCGACGACCTGAACAAAAAGGAGGGGATCACCGTGATCATGATCTCCCACGACGTTGCCGCGGCGGTGCGCTACGCCAGCCATATTCTGCACATTCACAAGCAGAGCGGTATTTTTATGGACAAAGCCGCCTATCTGGAGACCAAGATCGGCAAAGCCTTTGCCGCCATGGGAGGTGAGCAGGAATGAATATGATCCTTGAAAAGATCACCGCCTATTTTGCCTTTGACTTTGTGCGGTACGCCCTGATCGTGGGGGTGTTGATCGCCCTTTGTTCTTCCCTTTTGGGGGTCACCCTGGTCTTAAAGCGTTTTTCTTTTATCGGGGACGGACTTTCCCACGTGGCCTTCGGGGCCCTTTCCATTGCTATGGTGTTGAAACTGACCAACAATATGCTATTGGTTCTGCCTGTTACGGTTTTAGTGGCGATCCTGCTGCTAAAGGGCGGGCAAAACGCCAAGATCAAGGGGGATGCGGCGGTAGCCATGATCAGTGTGGGTGCTTTGGCCATCGGCTATCTGGTGATCAACGTGTTCTCCTCCTCGGCCAACATCTCCGGGGACGTTTGCAGTACCCTCTTTGGCTCCACCTCCATTTTGACCCTTTCCAAGACCGACGTTTTACTTTGTGCGGTAATGTCGGCGCTGGTAATTCTGCTGTTCCTTTTGTTTTATCGGCAGATCTTTGCGGTGACCTTTGATGAAAACTTTGCCACCGCCACCGGAGTACGGGCAGGGCTTTATAACCTGCTGATCGCCGTGATCACCGCCATTGTGATCGTGGTAGCCATGAATCTGGTGGGTTCCCTTTTGATCTCCGCTTTGGTGATCTTCCCCTCCCTTTCGGCCATGCGGGTCTTTAAGAACTTCAAGGCGGTGATCCTTTGCTCTGCCATCATTTCGGTGACTGCCGCTGCTTTGGGGATCCTGATCTCCTTTTTCGGGCCGCCGGTGGGCTCTACCATCGTGGTGGTGGATATCGTATTCTTTTTGATCTTTAGTTTGATCGGTAAACTCAAAGGAGGCAACTGATATGAAAAGACTTTTTGCCTTAATGGCAGTCATTGTATTACTTATAACCGGCTGCGGAAAAGCCCCCGCCGGAGACTATGACATCAACCTGATCGCCGGGGAGCTTTACGATCCCTCTATGATCTACTCCCTGGCGGTACAGATCGTGCAGGAGCCCAAGGATTACGCCGGTAAAACGGTAGGCGCCGAAGGGATTATCTTTGAGGATATCGAGGGCGTTACGGTGATCGAGATCGCCGATACCAAAGGTTGCTGTTATCAGAACGTACCGGTACAGATGGGGGAACTGCGAAGTCAGGTGGCCCCCAATGAGATATACAACGTTTTCGGCTCCTTTAAACTGGACGATAAAGGAAATATCTACATTGCCGTTGAAAAAATGGAGCGAAGCGCCCTTTACGATTTGGATTTAGATGCCGCAGAATAAGCTGAACCCCGGAATCCATTATGGATTCCGGGGTTTGTTTATAGAGAAACTATTTCTTTTTGATCGGAGCATAAGGTCAGGATCCGCAGATCCTTTTCGCCGGGGAGTTTGAGTTTAAGGGTCTGGGCAACGGGAGAGGTGAAGACGGCCTCTTGCAGATTGCCCTGCTCCCAACGAAGATCCACCGTGACGTTACCCTTGGCCAAAAGGCCGGTCACCCAGCCGCTTTTCCATTTTTCGGGCAGGGCGGGCAGCAGTTCTATCCGGCCGTTACGGCATTGAAGCAGCAGTTCAACGATACCGGCGGTCACACCGAAGTTGCCGTCGATCTGGAAGGGCGGGTGGGCACAAAACAGATTGGGATAGGTGCCGCCTTGGGTAGCATAGTTGATAACCGTTTCATTCGCCAAGCGAAGTTGCCGATCCATCAAAAGCAAAGCGTGATCCCCCTCTTTCAACCTTGCCCAGAAATTCACCTTCCATGCTAACCCCCAGCCGGTGCCGCTGTCTCCCCGACCCTGCAGAGATTTGCGACAGGCTTCTGCCAATTCGGGGGTAGCTTG
>JAZQAR010000015.1:0-16254 GCA_045545315.1 Eubacteriales bacterium
GCAGAATCTCGGCAGCCATAGCGGCAGAGTGGGTCATACCGGAGCAGCCCAGAGTTTCAACCAAAGCTTCTTCGATGATACCTTCCTTCACGTTCAGGGTCAGCTTGCAGCAGCCCTGCTGGGGAGCGCACCAGCCGATACCGTGGGACAAACCGCTGATATCACTGATCTGAGTTGCCTTTACCCATTTGCCTTCTTCGGGGATGGGAGCGGGACCGTGATGGGGGCCCTTGGCAACTACGCACATTCTTTCTACTTCATGTGAATAGTTCATTTGAAATTTCTCCTTCCATAAATTGTGTTTTTGCACATACAACTGAATTATACTGTATTATCCGCAACTTTTCAAGAGTTTTTCTGTGATTTATGCAGGTTTTGTCGAAATATTTCCCGACGGTTGTCTTTTTTGCCTGCTTCTTGCTACCCGTAAACGGGTCCGCCTGATCTTTTATGCCAATTTGATCGGACGCATCATCTTCTTCCGGTTGATTTCTACCCCTAAAGGCATCAAGCAAAACACCCGCCACGCATCGCGTGGCGGGTTGCTTCATCCGCAATATTCCTCCAAAAACACACCGTTTTCCACTAAGGTTCGGCGCAAGGCCTGGGTATCCAACTTATTGGCAGGCTGACCCGTTGCGGCGCTTTGAGCAGCCGCCGTACCTGCCGCCTGCCCCATCGCCATGGCAATGGGGGTAACCCGCACTGCAGCGCAGGCCTCGTGGGTAGCGCTGATGCACCGCCCAGCCACCAGCAGGTTTTCCGCCTCGGCGGCAACCAAAGAACGGTAGGGCACCGCATACCAGCTGCCCTCCCTAAGGTGACGGTGCTGCATTGCGGCGCCGTCGGGGGAATGGATATCGATGGGATATCCCCCCATCGCCACCGCATCGGGGAACATCGTATTGGTCAGCAGATCCTCGGCGGTCAGCCTATAAAGTCCGTGGATCTTACGGCTCTCCCGTACCCCGATCTTAGGGCCGGTGGAAAGGATACAGCATTCCTCGAAGCCGGGAATGTTTTTTTGCATAAAAGCCACGATCTGCCGTGCCTGTCTGCGTCCCTCCACCTCGGCATCGGTAAGCTCAAAGGGGTCCACTGCCGATTTACGGATCACCCGAGACATATTCAGAATGATCTCGCCGGGGGTATTGGTCTCGAAGCACAGCACCATATCCCGATCCACGTCAAATTCGCCCCGTTCCTTCGCCAGGCGAATGCGTGAATACGCTCCTTGGATCCCTGCCCTTGGCAGCTTCGTCAAACGTTCAAAGGGGATGGTGGAGAGCATATCCTCCCGATTTTCCTGCACAAAGCGGATCATCCGCTCCCGATCCACGTTGCCTACTTTAATATTCATCGTCATCGGCTGGGCAAGGTGATCCTCCTCCCGCCCGTAGGTCGAGGGGACCCCCGCTGCGGTGGCCAGATCGGCATCGGCGGAGCAATCCACAAACACCTTGGCACCCACCACGGTAAAACCGCCCTTGGAAAGGAGTCGAACGGCGGTGATCTTACCGCCCTCTGCAATGCAATCCACAAAGGTGGTGTGATACAGCAAGCGAACCCCTGCTTCCAGCGCCATCGTTTCCAGCACGTATTTCAAGCCTTTGGCGTCAAAGGGAGTAATGCTGCTGGCATAGCCCACAAAATCCTCCATATGCCCCGGGGAAAGCGCCAGCGCCTTCAACCGCTGAACCAGCTCCTCGGGAATGCCGCGCACGACCTGTGTTTCCCCTGCGTGAAAGGTCATCATAGGACCCACGCCGCCCGCAGTAAGCATTCCGCCAAGATAGCCGTTTTGCTCCACCAACAAGGTAGACGCACCCTGCCGTGCCGCGGCAATGGCCGCCATAGCCCCGGCAGGACCGCCGCCGATCACTACAACGTCATACGTTAATTCCTTCATTTTTTATTCCTCACAATAAAGATAGACCGTGCCCATCCGTCCGCCGCCGCCCACGGCAAGAACCTTTTCGTCCTCGCTGAGGGAAACGGCGCTCAGCAGATCCGAGCCGTAGTAGCCCCGCTGGTAATGGGCGGTTTGCACCTGCCCCAGCCAGCGCAGTCCGCGGCGGTCATCGTAGGAAAAGACGATGCCCAGATCGTCCTCATCCCCCGCCACGCCGTAAACGAGTGTTCCCGCCCGATTGACAGTCATATCCCGCACGGGACCGTGGGGCCAGCCTGCGCCCAGCGAGAAGAATTCTCCGTCCTTTTCAATGGCCAGCAGCCCGTCGCGGGTGGCTACCAGCCGCCGCCCCTCCGAAAGGGGCACTGCCCGCTCTGCCACCGCCTTATACTGACGCCCCGGATAGAAGGGCAGATCCCCTTCCACCTGAGGTGCCTGCGGTTTTGCAGGGGCTTCGCAAGGCGCTGAATCAAGAATCTTTCCGTTACGGTCAATGGTATATTTCTTATAGTTTTTCTTGCCGCACACGGCAATCAGATGCTCCCCTTCCCAATGGAGGGATACCACGGCGGAGTCCCGCACTTCTTCATCCCCGTATTCCAACCACAGGGGCACGGGAATTTCGGTGCCCTGATGGAACACCGCAGAGTTTTCCCCCATCGTTCGATAACCGTGGTGGATCATAGCGGCGTATTCATCATAAAGCCCGTTACCGCGGAAGCACAGAGGGTCGGTAACCTGCCCGCCCAATTCACGGGCGTGTTCCCGATAGGCGGAAAGCTCTACCGTAATAAAATTAGGCCCGTCGTCGGCATGGTTGGTGCCCGCGCAGATCATACGATCCCGCTGATGATCCATCACCATCATACAACATTGATAGGTGGTACGTTCGGGGGTGCCCAAAAGCCCCAAAACTTCAGGTTCTCCGCCCCGCAACACATCCCACCGCATCAGCATAGAAGGCAGCAAAAACTCCTCGCCGCCGCCTTTTTTGATGGCGCTGATGACGTAGTACAGCACCTGCTCACGATCGAAGCCCATACTGCCCATATAGACGTTGGCCTCCACGCCCCTGCAATACTCCTCGGCAGGCATATAGCAGCCCACCTCCTCCAGCGTATTGGTGGCGGGATCGTAGCGGGAGAGGGTGCGATCGTGCATCCCCGCCAGATACAGTTTGCCGTCCGCTCCGTTGGCGGCGGCGGAAAGGTAGGAGCTCAGCCGACCCTGCATTCTTTGCCACGGCAGGAAGCAGCGGGTGTTTTCCACCTCGCCCGTTTCCACGTTGATCCGCTGCAAAAGACCGTTTCGGGTGGTGAAGTAAATATTACCGTCGGGGCCCGTGACCAACCGATAGCTGGCCCGCTCGGTCACCTCGCCGTAGTCCCGCACGCTGCGGTCGGTGAGGTTGATGGCATAAAGATGCCCTTTGAAAAATCCGATGCCGTAATACATATTGTGCTTGGGGTCATAGGCCGCCCCGTAGATGGTTTCCCGATGGACGGGGATGCCCCAGTTTTCCATTTTGCCCGTTTTGGGGTCGAAGGTAAAGAGCGAACTGCCGGGGTACCCCTCGAAGGGATGGTTAAAGTACCCCGCAGGCAACCAGGCGGGGTGCTCGGGAGATTTATCGGTGGTATGGGTCAGCACCACCATCCGTCCGTCGTTCATCCACGCCATAGCGGTGTGAAATTTACTATCCCGAATAAACCGATCGTTCGCAAACATCAGTTCTTTAGTATAGTGCAGTTCCTTCAGGGTATTATCGGCGGGATCATAGGCCGCCAGCTTGGCATACTCGTGGGTGGTCAGCTCGGAGCAGAGCGCCACGTAAACGGTGCCGTCCTCCCCCAACAGCGCATCCCAACAAGCGTTATGCGTTGCGGGGCGGGAAACGGCGTACTGCCGCACCCCCTTCTGATTCATCACCCGAAAAGTCGAGTGATCCTCCATATTCATAAAAAACGGGATTTTTTTCAAAGTATCACTCCTTATATTTCATCATCGCGGGTGTCCATCCTTCCAGTATGGGGATCATAGACGACGCTTCCCGCTTGGCGCCCTGCAAATCGTGTTCCAAATAGTTTCCGCACTCGATTTTATTGGTGCCGGGGATCTTCCCTTCATAAGCGGCAATAAATTTCATAGAATCCTGTACCAGGCGGATGGCCTCTTCATAAGAGACCTTATCCCTCAGCAGCAGGTAAAAGCCCGTGCGGCAGCCCATAGGACCCACGTAGATGATCTCGTTGGCATACGCCGTATTACGGGCGTAGGTGGCAAACAGATGCTCAAAAGTATGCATTGCCCCGTTCGAGAGATACTCCCCTCCGTTAGGCTTTTTCATCCGCACGTCATAGGTAATACAGTCTCCATCGATTCTGGAGAGGTAAAGACCCGGTTCCAAAACATCGTGGTTGACCGAAAAACTGGCAATTCGTTCCATCATCAGTCCCCTGCATATACACATTTTCCGCCGATGAAGGTGGATTTGATATTGCAATCCTCATCCATCAGTACAAAATCGGCCAACGATCCTTCCTTCAAGGTGCCCATCTGATCATCAACACCCAAAAGGCGGGCGGGATTTTCGGTGGCGAAGGAGACAGCCTGGGCCAGGGTCACGCCGCCGTATTTCGCCATATTGCGGATGGCCACGTTCAGCTTCAGCACGGAGCCGGCCAGGGTGCCGTCCTCCAGGGTGCAGAAGCCATCCTTCACAAAGACGGGCTGACCGCCCAGGGCATATTCCCCATTGGGCAGGCCGCCGGCTTCCATACAGTCGGTGATCAGGCAAAGGCGATCCATCTTCAGCTTGGCAAGAATGGAGAACAGATTGGGGTTCACGTGGATGGTATCGGCGATCAGTTCAATATAAGCATCCCCTGCCAGGGCGGCACCGATGACACCGGGATCCCGATGGTGGAGGGGCGGCATAGCGTTAAAGAAATGGGTGGTGCTCATAGCGCCGTTATCATAGGCAGATTTGGCGGTATCGAAATTTGCCGAAGTATGACCCACGGAGGGCACGATGCCCATAGCCCGAACAGCCTTGACGAATTCGTTATTCTCATCCTGCTCGGGAGCATAGGTCACGATCTTGATCACGTCCTTATAAGTTTCCACCATCTCGATAGCAGGCGGAATGATATATTGACCGGGTTGTGCGCCCTTTTTGGCAGCGTTGATAAAGGGGCCTTCCATATGGCAGCCCAGCACCCGGGCGCCTTCCGTTTTCTTCATCGCTTCACGCACCCAGTTCATAGCCTGGTCGATGGCTTCCTTGGATTGGGTCATAGTGGTGGGCAGGTAAGCGGTCACACCGTTGGCGGGCAGGCCGGCGGCGATATGATCGGGAGAATGGGTCATAGCATCCTCGCCGATATAGCCGTGGATATGCTGATCAATGAAGCCGGCGGAAAGGTACGCCCCTTCCCCATCGATGGCTTCCACCCCGGCGGGAACCTCGGTGGCCACGCCCAGGATCTTTTCATCATACAGCAATACGTTTTCGGGCAGGATGGCTCCGCCCTTGATGATCTTGACGTTTTTAATTGCTTTCATTTTTCGTCCTCCGTACGTGATATTTTAGTTTTTGAAGGCAAAGACTGCCTTCCCGTCTTCCATTTTCAAATAAGCTTCGAAGGGCTTTCCGGCCTTGGAAACAAAGCCCTGCAGCACCTGGCTTCGTCCCACGGCCAGCAGATTCTTGGCGGCGGAGATGGGGATCACCCGACCGCAGATGGTGCCGCTGATACGGAACTTACAGCCCTCTTTATAGCCGGTACAGCCATAGCCGTAGCGACCCTTGACCACCTCTTTGCCACAGAGGGGGCAGGTACCCACGTGGTCACCGTACAGCCCGGTCTCGGTATCGGTGGCGCGGGTGCTTTGCCGAGGGGCAAAGACCGCCTCGATCTCCTTGCGGGCGATGGCCACGCTATCGGCCACCTGCAGCTCGCCCCGATAGACCTTTTTTAAGGCCTGACCCAGGGCGCTGGTCTTATACTTATCCATCTCGATCCCCATATGGCTCAGCTGTTCGATCAGATATTCCCCGCCGGGCAAGAGGTAATAGGTATCTTTTTTCAAGGCGATATATTCGCTTTTGATGGCATTGCCGATGATGCCGGTACGGGTGGCCTCGGTCCCCAGCTCCAGCCCTTCAAACATAGCCCGGTATTCCTCCCGGTCGTCATTTTCGTCGGCGGCGTTCTTTTCTTCCCGGAAGGGGTTCTTCAGGTAATTATTCAGGGTCTCGATGGTATAATGCCGGGGCGGTGAGGTCTCTTTTTCCTTGGGTTCAAACTTGATATTGACCCGCTCCCCCACCTCCAAAGGCGGCAGCAATTTATTCTTTTGGCCGCCGTCGTCATACTGCATCCAGCCGGGCTGGAGGATAACGGTGCCCTTGAGGCGGAATTCCTCCAGATCCCCCACCTGAATGACCATCTCGGTCTTTTCGGCCAGGCAATCCTCGGCACAGAACACCGCCGCAAACCGACGGAAGATGGTCTGATACACCAGCCTTTGCCGTTCGTTCAGCTGATCCTTGCCGGGAATCTTATGGGTGGGGGTCAAGGCGGAGTGGGATTCAATCTTGCTATCGTCGAAAATAGTCTTACTATCCCGAAAGGCCACCTTGTAGCCCAGGTCAGCGATCTTTTGGATGATGTTTTTGATCTTGCCCTTTTCCTGGGTGGCCAGGTATTCGGAGTTGGTACGGGGATAGGTGATAAACCCCGCCTCGTACAGTTCCTGCACCAGCTTCAGGCTTTCTTCCATGGGCATTTTATGCTTTTTACCCAACAGATTTTGCAGAGTGGAAAGGGAGAAAAGCTTGCCCGGGCGAAGGGTGGTCTTACGTTTTTTCTTATCGGTGACCACCGCCTCGCAACCGTTGAGCCGGGCTGCATATTCCTCGGCCTTGGTTTTTTGGTCTTTATTGAATTTTTCCTTGGAGGTCAGCTCGATCTCTTCCCCGTTGGTCTCTTCCTTACTGACCAGGGCGTAGTAAATCTCCGGGGTGAAATGCTCGATCTGCTTATCCCGATCGTAAATAGCCTTGACAATGGGAACAATCACCCGCCCCACCCGCAACAGTACCCCGGTCTTCAGGGTGGCGTAGCGGGTCAGGTTGACCCCGTAAAGCCAATCCACGTAGGTACGGGCGAAGCCTTCGTCGGCCAGGGATTGGTATTCCGATTCCTCTTTCATTTCCGCCAGGGCTTCAGCCACGGTCTCCGGGGTCTGATCCGGCAACCAAAGGCGCAAAAAGGTTTTTTCGCTTTGGAGGGCGTGTTGCACGCAAAGGCGGATGATGATCTCGCCCTCACGATCCGCGTCCCCCGCGTTGACGATGCGATCCACGTCCGGCCGGTTACACAGTTCCTTGATCAGATTAAATTGGCGCTGTACCCCTTCGTCCGGCTGTTTATCGGCCCCCTGCCGCAGTTGGAATTCGAACTTTTCCGGAAAGCAGGGAATATTCTCCATAGACCAGCGGCCGGTGGAGGAGGGGTTATAATGCTCGATATCGTGGAGAGAAAAAAGATGCCCGAAGGCCCAGGTGACCAGGTAGCCGTTCCCCTCAAAATAGCCGTTGCGTTTGGCACATTTGCCGATGCCGGCAACGATGTTCCGGGCAAGGCTGGGTTTTTCGGCAATGATCAGGGTCATTCTTGGCGGTCTCCTTTCTTTTTTATTGATAAAATTATACCACGGAATCCCATAACTTTCAAGACGGAATATACGGATAAAAAAGTAATTTTCATATTGCTTTTTATATATTAAAATGGTATGATTAAGCCAAACAAAAGCGGGAGGTTTTTACAGGATGAAATGTGCTTTTTATGAAAAAGAGATCACACCGCCTTTAGGCAGTGATATCCCCGGTTACTATTGCAACCGCCCCAGCACCGGGGTGAAGGACCGGATCTATGCCAAAGCAGCAGTATTTACCAACGGGGAGACCCCGGAGGATGCGGCAGCTATGGTGGTCATCGACACCGTGGAGCTGAACCGGGGCTTTTGCGATGCCATCATCGACCGGGCTTCCAAGTATACCGGTATTCCAAAGGATCACATCGCCGTTTCTGCCACCCATTCCCATTACGGCATTCCCAGCGGGGATGATATCTCGGTGCGGGATCCCCTTTATATGGAGCTGTTCGTGAAGTTGGCGGCCGACTGCATTACCCTGGCCTATCAGCGGTTGGAGCCCTGCCAACTGTTCTACGCCAAGGGCGAAGTGGACGGCATTGCCTTTGTGCGGGATATGCGCTTGAAGGACGGGATCATCCGCACCAACCCCAGCAAAAAATACCAGGAGGAGATCCTGGAGCCCATGAGCAAGAGTGATCCGGAGCTGCCCATCATCCTCGCTAAGGATGCAGAGGGCAAGCCTATGGGTGCTTTGCTCAGTTATGCCTGCCATCTTGATTGCGTGGGCGGTACCGAGCATACCGGGGATTATTCCTCGGAGCTTTCCCGCCAACTGAAGGCGGCTTACGGTAAGGATTTTGTTTCCATCTACTTAGCCGGTGCCAGCGGCGACATCAACCACATTAACTTTATGACCTATGAACGCTCCAACTATATTGATATGGGACAGCGTTTAGGTGCCGAGGCCATCCGGGTCTTGGAAAACGCCGAGCCCATGAAGGACGACGTGGCCGTTCAACGGCGGATGGTTACCGTAAAGCGGCGGAGAGCCACCCAGGAGGAACTGGACTACGCCAAGTGGCGGATAGAGGATCTTGAAAACCGGAAGGATCCCAACAAATCCATGCCGGTTTTGGCCTCTCTCCTGTTGAAATACCATAACGAAACCAAGGATCTGCCCGATGAAGAGACCTTCCCCGTACACGTGTTCAAGCTGGGTGAAGCCTTTGTCTTTGCCAGCCCGGGCGAGCTTTATCATCGCTACGGTGATCAGATGAAGCACGGCTGCCCCGGTGCTAAGGGTCTGATCGCAGAGCTTTCCAATGCGGAGATCGGCTACGTGCCCATCCCCGAAGTATTGGGAACCGGTGCCTATCCTGCCCAACTTTGCAACGGCGCCCACGTGGACGGTGCAGCCGGCGATACCATCGTAAAGAATATGCTGGAAATGGCCTTTGAACTGGAGGACAGATAAATGAAGGTTGGATTTTATGAGCGAGAGATCACCCCGCCTTTGGGGACAGATATGCCCGGATATTACTGTAATCGATTCAGCACCGGTGTTAAGGATCGGCTTTATGCCAAGGCGGCGGTATTCGCCAACAGCGATGACCCCGCCGATAAGGCGGCCATCGTGATCGTGGACACGGTTTTGCTGACTGAAGAATTTTGTGTGCCCATCGCCGAGCGTGCCTCCTCTTTTACCGGCATCCCCGCAGATCGGATCACCGTTGCCGTTACCCATACCCACCGCGGAATTCCCACAGGCGATTATACCTCTTTGCGGGATCAGGCAGTGATGGATGCGTTGGTGCCTCTGATTGCCGATTGCATCACTTTAGCGGATCAGCGGTTACAAGAAAACTGCACGGCCTATTATGCCTTAGGGAAAGTAGAAGGGATTTCCTACGTGCGGGATTATAAAATGAAGAATGGGGACGTTTCTACCAATACTAAATTTGTTGATGAAATTGTAGCCCCCACCGATACACCGGACACTGATCTGCCCTTCCTGCTGATCAAAAACAGCGATGGAGCACCCATTGGCGGGATCTATACCTATGCCTGCCATCTGGATTGTGCCGGTGGAATGGAATACAGCAGCGATTACCCCGGTTTGATCTCCAACAGACTGAAGGAACAGTACGGTGAGGATTTTGTCTGCATTTATTTGGCCGGCTGTTGCGGAGACATCAACCATATAGACAAAATCCACAACGCCCACCTCAGCTATGAGGAAATTGCCAATGCAATTGCCAATGAGTTGCTACGCCTGGCTGATGTTGCAGAACCGATAAGCGGAGCACTGAAAGCCGCTGCAACAACGATCCAGATCAAACGCCGCTGGGGCACTGAGGAAGAACAGGCCCATTCCAGATGGGTTTTAGACGATCCCGATAACCGCAAAAATCCCTATCATATGTTGGGTAAAAAGCGGGAGACTGTTTTCCTGAGTTTTCACGAGTTGCATCCCGATCGCCCGGAATATCAGGACATCCCCATCCGGGTGATGCGGTTGGGCGAAGTTTATCTGTTTGCCCTTCCCGGCGAGGTGTACCATCACTTCGGCGATCAATTGAAGGCCGGTTGTCCCGGTGATAAATGGCTGATCACCGAACTGGCAAACGCAGAGGCAGGATATATTCCTTTGCCCGAATTATTTAACACCTCCACCTATCCGGTTCAGCTTTGCCACGGCAGCTTCCTGGTGCCGGAGGCCGGACAAATGATGGTGGATGCCGCCTTAAAATTGGCAAACGATCTAAAATAACTTTAAAATCCCGGCTATGGCCGGGATTTTTCTTTACTTTTAAACTAAAATTTGGTAAAATAATATATTAAGTAAAGTTTTAGGAGCTATTATGTTTAAATTACTGAAATACTTAAAGAAATATCGGGTCGAAAGCATCCTGGGCCCTCTCTTTAAATTGTTGGAGGCCACCCTGGAGCTGTTCATTCCCCTGTTGGTCGCAATGATCATTGACCAGGGGATCCGGGAGCAGGCCAAGGGTGTGATCATCCAGATGAGCCTTTTAATGGCGGCCTTAGGGTTGATCGGGCTGATCTTTTCGGTCACCGCCCAGTTTTTTGCCGCCAAGGCGGCGGTGGGCTTTGTGACCCGGATCCGGGAGGTGCTTTTTGAAAAGATCCAGGATTTTACCTACGGACAATTGGATCGGATCGGATCCTCCACCCTGATCACCCGGATGACCAGCGATATGAATCAGGTGCAATCTGCCATGAATCTGGCTCTGCGCCTGCTGCTCCGCTCCCCCTTCGTGGTGTTCGGTGCCATGATCATGGCCTTTACCGTGGACGTGAAGGGCGGCTTAGTCTTTGCGGTGACCATCCCGGTATTATCGGTGGTGGTCTTTGGCATTATGCTGGCCTGCATTCCCCTTTATAAAAAGGTTCAGGGTGCCCTGGATCGGGTATTGGGCAAGACCCGGGAAAACCTTTCCGGCGTGCGGGTGATCCGTGCCTTTTGCAAGGAAGAGGAAGAGGTTGCAGAATTTGACGAACGGAACCGCCTTTTGACCAATGCACAGAATTTTGTGGGCAGGATCTCTGCCCTGATGAATCCCCTGACCTATCTGATCATCAACCTTGGGATCATCGTTTTGATCTACGTGGGTGCCCTGCAGGTGGAAGGTGGGCATCTGACCCAGGGGGACGTGGTTGCCCTTTACAACTATATGAGTATGATCCTGGTGGAGCTGGTAAAGCTGGCCAGCCTGATCATCAGCATCACCAAGGGGGTCGCCTGCGGCAACCGGATCCAGGCGGTGCTGGAGGGTGAAAGCGGCGAGACCGTATACCCCACCGAAGAGCTGAAGGTCGGAGATGCTGAAAACCTGGTGGAATTCAAGGACGTTTCCTTCAAATATCCCGGTGCGGGCGAAAACTCTCTGGATCACATCTCCTTCACCCTGAAGGCCGGCGAGACCCTGGGGGTCATCGGCGGTACCGGCTCGGGTAAATCCACCTTGATCCAATTGATTCCCCGCTTTTACGATGCAGGCGAGGGAACGGTCTTCTTCAAGGGCAAGGACGTTCGGGGGATGGATCCCGCAGAATTGACCAAGGTGATCGGCACGGTTCCCCAAAAGGCGGTGCTCTTTAAGGGAACGCTGCGGGAAAATCTTTGCTGGGGCAACCCGGAGGCAACGGACGAGACCCTGTTGGCGGCAATAAAAACCGCCCAGGCCACCGACATCCTGAAGGCCAAGCCGGAAGGTTTGGACGCCCCGGTGGAGCAAGGGGGACGGAACTTTTCCGGCGGTCAGCGGCAACGGCTGACCATTGCCCGGGCCTTAGCCAAGGAGCCGGAGCTGTTGATCTTGGACGACAGCGCATCGGCATTGGATTTTGCCACCGATGCGGCCCTGCGCAAGGCTTTGAAAGAACTGAAGAACGATCCGGCGGTGGTGATCGTATCCCAGCGCACCTCCTCCATCGCCCACGCCGATCAGATCCTGGTGCTGGACGACGGCGAGGCGGTAGGGCTTGGTACCCACGCCGAACTGTTGGAGACCTGCCCCGTATATCGGGAGATCTATGACTCCCAATTCAAAAAGGAGGGCAAAGGCAATGCGTAAGACCAATTCCTCTGCCCTGAAGGGCGTTTTGAAACGGCTGAAAAAATATACCCTTTGGATCCTGCTTTCGATCCTGCTGGCCGCCGCCACGGTGATCATGAGCCTATACATTCCCCTATTGGTGGGGGATGCCATCGATTTTATTATCGAGAAAGGCCGGGTAGACTTTGGAAAGATTATGGAGGTCTTTTTGGCCATCCTGATCCTGACCGGCGCCACCGCCCTTTTGCAATGGGCGATGAATGCCATCAATAACAAGGTGACCTATCAGGTGATCGCCGACGTGCGCACCGAGGCCATCCGCAAACTGCAAAAACTGCCCCTTTCCTACCTGGATCGACATTCCTCCGGCGATATCGTAAGCCGGGTGATCGCCGACGTGGATCAGTTCGCAGACGGGCTGTTACTGGGCTTTTCTCAATTATTCACCGGGGTCGTAACCATTTTGGTGACCCTGATCTTTATGCTGAGCCGCCATTGGGGGATCGCCCTATTGGTGGTGGTGTTGACGCCCCTATCCCTGCTGATGGCCCGGTTCATTGCCAGCCGCACCCATCGGATGTTCAAGGAACAATCGGAGATCCGGGGCGAGCAGACCGGTTTTATCGACGAGATGATCGCCAACCAAAAGGTGGTGAAGGCCTTCAACCGGGAGGAAGCCAACAAGGTGCGGTTCTGCGACGTGAACCGCCGGCTGCAAAAGGCCTCTCTGCAAGCTACCTTCTTCTCCTCCCTGACCAATCCCTGCACCCGGTTCATCAATAGTGTGATCTATGCCGCCGTGGCTTTGACCGGCGCTTTGGTGGTGCTGGCCGGCGGCGGGCTGACCGTTGGCGGTCTTTCCAGCGTTTTGAGTTACGCCAATCAATATACCAAGCCCTTTAACGAAATCTCCGGTGTTATTACCGAATTGCAAAACGCCCTGGCCTGTGCCGGGCGGATCTTTGCGCTGACCGACGAAGCCCCCCTTGTGCCCGAGGCGGAAGCCCCTAAGGCATTGGGGGAGGTGGACGGCGATATCGCCCTGGAGCAGGTCTCCTTCTCCTATAGGCCGGAGCAAAAGCTGATCGAAAACCTGAACCTGACCGTAAAGCCCGGTCAACGGATCGCCATCGTAGGCCCCACCGGTTGCGGCAAGACCACCCTGATCAACCTGCTGATGCGGTTTTACGACGTAAACAGCGGCGCTGTAAAGGTGGAAAACATCGACATCCGGGAACTGACCCGCAAGGATCTGCGGCGGAACTTTGGGATGGTGCTGCAGGATACCTGGATCCGGCAGGGCACCGTTCGGGAAAATATTGCCATCGGCAAGCCCGATGCCACCGAGGAAGAGATCGTTGCCGCCGCCAAGGCCAGCCACGCCCACAGCTTTATCAAGCGGTTGCCTCAAGGCTACGATACCCCCATCTCCGACGAGGCGGGCACCCTTTCCCAGGGGCAACGGCAGTTGCTCTGCATTGCGCGGATCATGCTGTGCCTGCCCCCCATGCTGATTTTGGACGAAGCTACCTCCTCCATCGACACCCGCACCGAGTTAAAGATCCAGGATGCTTTTGCCAAGCTGATGAAGGGGCGCACCAGCTTTATCGTGGCCCATCGGCTTTCCACCATCCGGGATGCGGACGTGATCCTGGTAATGAAAGAGGGCAACATCATCGAGCAGGGCAACCACGAAGAATTACTGGCAAAGAATGGTTTTTATGCCACCCTTTATAACAGCCAATTTGCCGGATAAGGAGAGAACGTTATGTCCCTTTGGACCCGCAAAGCCATTATGGAAGTATTCAACGGTCTTTTGGGCGAAAAGCCCCTGGACCGTATTACGGTAAAGGATATCACCGAGCGGGGCAGTATTACCCGCAATACCTTTTATTATCACTTTGCTGATATTTATGATCTGGCAGTGAAATTTTTGGAGGATCGGCTGGATCATCTCAGTTCCCAGCTGCAGGACAAGGAAAGCGAGGATGCCTGGGAGGAGCTTTTGATGATCATCGCCCGGCAGATCAAAACCGATAACCGCAAGATCCTGCATCTGTTCCGCTCCTCCAAAAGCCAGGAGATCCCCCGCTTTATTCACAGAGCCACCAAAATGACCCTGGAAAAGTTCTTTGATTCCATCCCCGGGAGCAACGGCATTTCAACGGAAAAACGGGAGATGATCATTGATTTTTACCGCTGTGCCCTGGAGGGGGTCGTGGGCGGATGGATCAGCCAGGATGCTCCCCAAAACCCCGAGGTGATGATGCACCATCTTTCGAACCTATTGAAGAGCGGAATGCGCCACGCCATCGAGGATGCCACAAATTGTTCATAATTTGCACAAATTTTGAATTTTGCCCAAATTTTGGGCAAAAAAATAAAAGTATCAATGGTATTGCAGGCGGAAATCGTCTACAATATAGTTGGACTATTTTTTGAAGGAGGTTCCATAATGGCTGAAAAACACACCCGGTTTTACGGTCAATATTGGACAATACCGAATATCTTAAGCTACGTGCGGCTGGCGATCATTCCCTTGATCATCTGGACCTACTGTATTCAGAAAAGCTACTACACCGCCGCCGCCATGGTGACTCTTTCTGCCGCCACCGACGTGGTGGACGGCTGGATCGCCCGTCATTTTAATATGATCACCGATTGGGGTAAGATCATTGACCCCATCGCCGACAAGCTGACACAGATCACCATTGCGATCTGCCTGGCCTGGTCCTTTGTGCCCATGCGGTTCTTATTGATACTGCTGGTGGTCAAGGAGATCTATATGGGCATCATCGGAATGGTCTTTATCCACAAGACCGACACGGTGGAAGGCTCCTTTTGGGTGGGTAAGCTGACCACAGTCTTATTCTTCTGCTGTGCCATGCTCCTTTTGCTCTTCCCCGACCTGCCGGAATTGGCAAAAACACTGGCAGTCGGAATCGAGGCGGCCTTTATTATCCTTTCGATGATCCTTTATACCTTACGGTACCTGAACCTTTATAAATATTACAAAATATCTCATATTGAGCAATAAAAAAATCCTGCCCGGTAGCATTGTGACCCAAGGGACACAATGCAACGATATAAATCCCTAACGGGATTTTCGATATGTTGCTAACGCAACTCGATATGTACTACGCACTCGATATGCCCTGCGGGGCGTGGAGGGATTTATATCATATCGAATTTACCGCAAGGTAAATATATCGATTTTTCGTCAGAAAAAATATCACATTGCGAAGCAATATATCGACAAAACTCCCCGAATGAGTATTCTCATTCGGGGAGTTTTTTAGCGTTATAATCAAATTCTGCTTTTTATAAAGCATTGTCCTTAAGAAAACGGCCCACCGGGCAGGATTTTTTTATTGTATTTATCAGATGCGGGCAACGCCGGTCTTATGAGCGGCTTCGATAACAGCCTCGGCAACGGCGGGAGCAACCCGCTTATCCAGAGCGTTGATGATGATGTTCTCTTCGTTCAGTTCTTCATCGGGGATCAAAGCGGCCAGAGCTAGGGAGGTGGCAACCTTCATCTCTTCGTTGATGCAGGATGCACGGCAATCCAAAGCGCCACGGAAGATGCCCGGGAAAGCCAGAACGTTATTGATCTGGTTGGGGAAGTCGGACCGGCCGGTACCAACGACCCGTGCACCGGCGGCTTTCGCCTTATCCGGCATAATCTCGGGGGTGGGGTAGGCCATGGGGAACATAATGGAATCTTTCGCCATGGAAGCAACCATTTCTTCGCTGACGATGTTGGGGGCGGATACGCCGATGAATACGTCGGCGCCCTTCATAGCATCGGCCAGGGTACCCATCTGATGCTCCAGATTGGTCAGCTCGGCCATTTCAGCGTGAGCCTCGTTCAGCTCGGGCATCCCCTTGCAGATGATACCGAAGCGATCCACCATAGTCAGGTGCTTCACACCCATATTCAACAGGTGCTTACCGATGGCAATACCGGCGGAACCGGCACCGTTGATGACAACCTTCACGTTACCGATTTCCTTCTTCACCACTTTCAAGGCGTTGATCAAAGCGGCGGCAACCACGATAGCAGTACCGTGCTGATCGTCGTGGAATACGGGGATA
>JAZQAR010000016.1:0-11941 GCA_045545315.1 Eubacteriales bacterium
CAAAAATGCAAATATTTTTTGTAAATTGAAAGTGAGTAAATTGGAGGAAAACAGAGTAAAAACGAGCAAAAAAGAGATCGAAAAGAATAAATTGATTTTTTTGAAAAAAGGTGTTGACATTGCTCTCCGCTTGTATTATAATAACGTGGCAATGAAAAAAGAAGATTTTAAACGGAGGAAAAAACGATGTCTACTTTTATGAAAAAGCAAGAGCAAGTTGCCCGCAAGTGGTACATTGTGGATGCAGCCAATAAGCCCCTGGGCCGTGTTGCAACCCAGATCGCTACCATCCTGATGGGTAAGCATCGCCCTGACTATACCCCCAACGTTGACGGTGGTGACAGCGTAATCGTGCTGAACGCCGCAAAGGTGGTTCTCACCGGCGATAAGCTCAATAAGAAGTTCTACAGATACCACACCGGCCATATCGGTGGCCTGAAGGAGATCAGCTACGGTCGCCTGATGGAGTCTAAGCCCGAAAAGGCTGTTGAGCTGGCTGTAAAGGGTATGCTGCCCAAGAACAAGATCGCTGATAAGGCAATGACCCGTCTGAGAGTATTCTCCGGCGCTGATCATAACCTGGGTGCTCAGAAGCCCGAAGAGTTCGTTAAGTAAGGAGGCCATAAACGATGTATAATAATGAAGCTTATTTCTATGGCACCGGCAGAAGAAAGTCTTCTGTAGCAAGAGTTCGCTTGCTGCCCGGTACCGGCAATATCACCATCAACGGCCGTGCTATGGACGAATATTTCGGCCTGGAGACCCTGAAGATGGTTGTTCGTCAGCCCATGGAACTGACTGGTACTTTGGGTAAGTTTGATGTTATCGTGAACGTAGTCGGCGGCGGCGTAAGCGGCCAGGCCGGTGCGATCCGTCATGGCATCACCCGTGCTCTGATCGAGAGCGACGAAACCCTGAAGTCCGTTCTGAAGAAGGCCGGTTTCGTAACCCGCGACCCCAGAATGAAGGAAAGAAAGAAGTACGGCTTGAAAGCTGCTCGTCGTGCTCCCCAGTTCTCCAAGAGATAACTTGCCTTTCCGAAAGCACCTACTTACGTGGGTGCTTTCTTTTTTATACGACGAGCAGCTTTTTCTGTGTCACAGGGACGGTTCTCGTGTGTCACAGGGACGGTTCTCGTGACACACTTTTTTCTTTTCGTTGACACTTTTCCAAAATCGTGGTATGCTTTCTAAAAAAGAATTTTCAAAGGAGCCTCAAAATGCTTTACCTGAACCAATTGGATTATCGCCATATCCCTTATTATCATAACGCCGGCCAGGGCGGCCCCCATCCGGACTATAATAACGTGGCTACCTCCGGCTGTGGGCTTTGCTCCCTGTGTATGCTGATCAACCATTTGACCGGCGAAACTTTGAGCGTAGAAGAGTGTGTCAAACTTTCAGAAACGGTAGGGGGCAATTATGCCATTGGCACCCGAATGACCGTTTTGGGTCCCGTGGCGGCGGAAAAATTCGGGTTGGAATATTCTCTGACCTCCGACGTCCGGGAATTGGTGGAGCATTTGAAGAACGGCGGCGAAGCCATTGCCCGGGTGGTGGGTGTAAAGGACGGCACCCTTGGGATCTTTACAAGAAGCCGCCACTATATCCAGATCCCTGGCCTTCGGGGCGAGCAGGTGATGGTGCTGGATCCTTCCTTTAAAGAGGGTAAATACGATGAACCCCTCCGCCAAGGTCTGGTGGAGGTAGATTACCCCTTTGTGTATTGTAGCCCCGAAGTTCTTGCTGCAGAACTGGATCCCGCCAATCCCGAATTTTACCTTTTTAAAAAGAAAAGCAAAGAGCCGAATATTCATTCTCGCTATCCTCAGCAGGGCGAGGGGATCGGGAACGGCCTGCGGATCAGTCATCGCTCCGGGATGATTGCCGCCGATTTCAACGAATTTTTGCAGGAACTTCAAAAAGAAGGCTTCACCCTTGGGGCGCAAAATGCCATTGGCACCAACCGCTATGCGGAACTGAAGAGCGGAGATCAGACCCTTTATTTATCCCATACCGCCAAGGAACAATATCTGCGGATGGTTTCTGATGATGGCAGTTTCTATCAACCCTTGCCCCGGGCAGAAACCTTTGAAAAATTAGGTAAAACCACCCTTTGGGTGATGCCACTGGATTATGCCCATCGGGAAGTTTCTGACGGCAACGGAATGAGTTTTGTTTTGCAATTGGCAGACGGCCGCTACCTCATTTGGGACGGCGGCTATGCCCAGGATGCCGCTCCCTTGTATGAATTTCTCTGCGCTCATAACCTGCGCAAGGGTAAACCGGTCATTGCCGGCTGGATCATGACCCATTCCCATAACGATCATTACGGCTGCTTTAAGGCCTTTACTCAAGCATATGCCGACCAAGTGGAACTGCAGTATTGGATCGCCAATCCGGCGCCCCATTGGATGTTCTATCGCTGTAAGGGCTATGATTCTTTCTTGAGCGCCGAGGTCTACGACCTTTTGAAAAAATACCCGACCGTTCAATTTGTCTGCCCCCATTCCGGCCAGAAATTTACCTTCTGCGATGCGGAGCTGGAGGTGTTGTTCACCTGGGAAGATCATTATCCCCGGGGTATGAGCAATATGAACGACACTTCTTTGGTTCTGCGGCTGAAGGTGGGGGAGAAGAACCTTCTGTTTTTGGGAGATGCGGTGAACGAGAGTAACGATAAAATGTCCGAACGGCTGGGCGCCGCCCTGAAGAGCGACTATCTGCAGGTGCCCCACCACGGCTATAGCGGCGGCACCGTGGAACTTTATAAATGGGTGGCACCGGAGTTTGCTTTCTGGCCCACTTCTCAGGTCGCCTTTGACCTTCGTACTACCGGCGAAAAATATAAATGGATCGGCAACGCTCTGGAGAGTAATAAATATCTCTACGATACCATCGGCAGGGAGCATTGCTACGTAGCCGACGGCGAGCCCCGATCCATCGTATTCGAATAAATTTAAATAAAAAAGTTGACACGGGGAAGGTTCTCGTGTCAACTTTTTTATTTCTGTTGCCGCAGATACTCTCCGGGGGAGCAATGGAACTCCCGCTCAAAGGCACGGTAAAAGGTGCGGGTGGAGTTGAACCCGCTCTCAAGGGCGCAAAAATCAATGGTGTTCTTCTTGTCTTTCATTAAAAGAACGGCTTCCCGCAGGCGAAGCATTGTTAGATATTGGTTGAATCCAATGTGAAAATGCGCCTTAAAATAACGGGAAAGATAGCTGGGGTTATAGCCCAGCGCCTCCGCCACGTTTTGCAGAGTCAGGGGCTTGCGGAAATGCTCGTTCAGGTAAAAAAGCGCACGGTTATCCTCCGGTTGCGCCCCTTCCTGCCGCTCCTCCCATTCCAATTGCTCCAATACCGTCCCTAAAATAAAGGATATATACCCGTTGGCCATCAATTGGTTGGGTGCCTGTTCAATGGCCTCTGAATAGCCCGTCAATTGGTCAAAAACCGCCCGATCCCGGATAAAGGGTGTCTTGGGGCGGCGATTGTCGATCCGGCTAAAAAACTCTCCGCATAAATGGGTAGGGATAAAAAGATAGGAGCATTTGGCGTCCTCCGTCCCTTGATAGGCATGGGAATCATAACTCAGGGCAATGGCCAGCTCTCCGGCCTTCAGGCTGGCGTGCTGATCGTTGATCCAAACGTCCGCCTTGCCCTCTTGCAAAAAGAAAAACTCCAGGGTGGAATGGAAGTTGAATCGGGTACGGGGCTGTCTCCCGTGGTGGAGCACCACCCGGTCACTTTGCTCCCGGGTGAGATTGAAAATTGTTTGCATGGCGAACCTCGTAAAAAAATGACACTATTATAGCATAAAATGGCAAGGAATTGACAAATTTCTATGTTATCATTATAAAAGATAATGAAGATTTGTCAAGGAGGACGCAATGATATTTTCAAGACGGGATCTTTTTAAGATCATCCTGCCCCTGATCGGTCAGCAGCTTTTGACCGTGCTGGTGGGAATGATCGATTCCATGATGGTTTCATCTGCCGGTGAAACCGCAGTATCCGGTGTTTCGCTGATCAATACGCTGGACGTATTGCTGATCACTCTGTTTAACTCCTTGGTAACGGGAGGCTCCGTGGTGATTTCTCAGGCCATTGGGCGCAAGGATATGAAGGTTGCCCGTAACTCCTGCAAGCAATTGGTCTATGCCACCGCCATTGTGGCGCTGGCGGTCACGACCCTGAGCGTACTCCTTCGCAAGCCCCTTTTGAACATGCTTTACGGGAACGTGGAGGCCGAAGTGATGGGCCATGCTTTGGACTATTTCTTCTATATGTCTTTGTCCTTTCCGTTTCTTGCTATAACCAGCGGTTGTTATTCCATTTTCCGCTGTATGGGCAACTCCTTGACACCGATGCTTTCTTCTCTGTTAACCAACGGTCTCAACGTAGTGGGAAACGCTGTTTTGATCTATGGCTTTGATCTGGCTGCCAAGGGTGCGGCTATTGCTACCCTGATCGCTCGGATGATCACCACCGTTGTGGCGGTCACCCTGCTCCATAACCGCAAAAATATGATCTATCTGGAGAAAATGTGGCAATATCGCCCGGATTTCAAGGTCATCAAGCGGATCCTGCAGATCGGTATCCCCAACGGGGTGGAAAACAGTATGTTCCAGTTCGGCAAACTTTTGGTGCAGAGTCTGGTTTCTACTATGGGAACCGTGGCCATCGCTGCCAATGCAGTGGCCAATACCTTCAGCAACCTGCAGTATCAGGGCGGCTCCTCTATTAATATGGGTACCGTGCCCATTGTTGGACGGTGTATCGGTGCCGGCGATAAAAAGCAGGCAACTTTCTATTCCCGGTTGCTGATCGGATTGAGTTATGGTTTTATGATCCTCAGCGCTTTGGTGATCCTTATTTTCGGAAAGCAATTGGTGGGTCTTTACCATCTGTCGGCGGAATCCACCGCTCTGGCCTTAAAGATCATTATGATTCATAGCATAGTGGCTGTTTTGATTTGGCCCTTGGGGTTCGGATTCCCCAACGCCTTCCGGGCGGCCGGCGATGTGCGTTTTACGATGATTATTTCGGTGATCTCTATGTGGGTTTTCCGTGTGGGCTTCGGCCACATTCTTTCAGTGGAAAGTCTTTCCGTCTTCGGGCTGACCATCCCCGGCTTTGGCATGGGGGTATTGGGCGTCTGGTTCGGGATGTTCCTGGATTGGCTGTTCCGCGCCGCGGTCTTCTCCTATCGCCATTTCAGCGGAAGATGGCTGAAGCATATGAACGACTTCTGATAAAAAACGGTTGAGTTTTTGCTCAACCGTTTTTTTGGTTGACATTCCCCTAAGGGGATGGTTTATAATAAAGGTGAGGTGATTGGATGAAGATTGGTGAAATCGAAAAAAGAACGGGGCTAACAGCAAAGGCCATTCGTTTATACGAAGAAAAGGGTCTTCTGACGGTGGCCCGTCGGGATAACTCCTACCGGGATTATTCCAAGTTGGATGTTGAACGGTTAACGCAAATCAAGGTTTTGCGTGAAATGGGAATTTCTCTTTCGGAAATTCGCCTTTATTTTAATGGTGTGATCACCCGTCAGGAACTTTTGCTGCGTTGTAAAGAAAAACTGCAGACCGAAAGTGCCGCCAATCGTGAAAATTATGCTCGGTGCCTCGCATTGCTGGAAGAATGCAGTTTCAAAGATCCTATGGGCGAGGAGCCTGTGCGGGTGTTGGATACACGTGTTCTGTATTTGGGTTTGGATCTTGGCAGTACAACGATTAGTGCAGCGCTGATCACCGCAACCGGTGAGGTTATCGGGCGGTATTGCATCAACAATGCCGCCCGGCTGCCGACAGCAGAAGATTTTTATGAATATGATGTAACGGTAATAACTGAAAAAACCTTCCGGATGTTGGATTATCTTATGGAAGCCTACCCGAATATTCACGGGATCGGTATTACGGGGCAAATGCACGGTATTCTTTACCTGGACAAGAACGGAAAAGCCTGTTCTCCTTTGTATAATTGGCAAGATGCCCGTGCAGATCAGAGCTTGCCAAACGGCAAGAACTATTGTCGGGAAATATTCGAAAGAACCGGTCATCAAATCTATTCCGGCTATGGATTTGCCACGCTGTTTTATAATCGGCGGAATGGTTTGGAGCCGGTCAATGCTTATAGCTTTTGTTCGGTGATGGATTATTTTGTGCTGTGTGCCACCAATCGTCGCAGTCCGCTGATTCATCCTTCCATTGCGGCGTCCTTTGGTCTTTATTCTACGGATACGGGCTCCTTTGATGCAAAAGCGGTGGAGAAACTGGAACTTTCGCACCTCAAATTGCCGGAAATCGCTCACCGTGAACTATGCGCCGGCACCTATCGCGGGTGTCCCCTAATGGTTGCCATTGGAGATAATCAGGCAAGCTTCTTTGGGGCGGTGCAGGGGGAAGAAAAGGTCGGCTTGTTGAATTTCGGAACCGGAAGCCAAATCTCTGTGGCAGTATCCCAAAGGGTGCAACCGGTGTCCGGCCTGGAATTACGCCCGTACTTGTTTGATGATTATTTGCTGTGCGGAGCTGCTTTGTGCGGCGGGAAAGCCTACGCTCTTTTAGAAAAGTTTTTTTCGGCTTACACAAAGGAACTGATTCCGGAGGCGGCTTCTCAATATGAGGTGATGAATGCGATGGCAGAGCGCGATTACGGAAAAAAAGAGCCCCTTGCGGTATCCACCTTGTTTTGCGGTACCCGAAGCGACCCGAAGCAACGAGGAACTATCAGCGGTATCAGTGAAAATAACTTTACCCCCTCTCAATTGGTTTTAGGTGTTTTATATGGAATGGCCCACGAATTAAAAGAATTTTATGATCAAATGGAGGTTTCGGTAGATCATTTGATTGCTTCAGGTGGCGCTGTGCAGAAAAACCCGATTTTATGTAATGTTTTGGCAGATATCTTTGGGATGAGGGTTTCTCTTTCCCAAGAAGATGAAGAATCTGCTGTGGGGGCGGCATTATACACAAAAAGAATGGAGGCCTTGAAATGATCACCCGAAAAATTGCTTGTTATGACTTTGGTTCCCTGGATTTAAAAACACCCGTGAACGGTGATTTTTTAAAGGGTGATTTTTATCTTTCCTTGCCGCCCTTGCCCCGTTGCCCGCAGGCGGAAAAGATCTTGTTTTCTCTGCCCGGTGCATTGGAATTGCGGTTGATCTGCCGTTCTTTGGATCAAGTGGGGGAGGATACCCCTTCGCTTTTGAAGGAAGAATGCTTTTATTTTAACGAAACCGAGGAATGGATGCTGGAGTGCCGCTTCCAAATGGAAATGAAGGATGGCTTCAGCCGGGATACCTACTTTCTGCGTCTGCCCCTTTCCCATCCGAAAGCAGGGGAGCCCTTGGGTCTTTGGTTCAACGGCACCTGGCTTCGGTTGATGTGCGAGGGCGAGGTGCTGAACGAAAACTCCGGCCTGGAGCAATTCTGTGCCCCCACCGCCGGTTTGTGCGTGGACCCTGAATACCGGGGCGTTCAGGTGGCTCCCGTGAGCGAGGTGCGCCGTACCTTCCGTCAGGAAATTTCCAAGGTTTCTCCCGCCTTTTTCGTTCCCCGGGGCTGGAATGCCTGGGTGGGGGACGTGATGAGCTTTTCCCATAACGGGGTCTATCATATTATGTACCTGTTGGATCGTCGCCACCATAAAAGCCGTAACGGTAAGGGGGCCCATTATATCTGCCACCTGACCACCGAAAATATGGTGGATTGGTACGAGCAGGAGCCGGTGGCAGAGCTGGATGCCCCCTGGCAGTCCCACGGCACGGGAACGATGATCTACCACCGGGGAAAATATTATATGTTCTTCGGCTTCCATACGGAACGCCATAAAAACCTTCAGCCGCTGTCCGTTCCCCGGGTAGATCCTCATACCGAACTGGTGGAGCGCCTTTCTTACCGTAAGATCCTGGAGGAAGGACGCCTGCCCGCCGGCGCCACCTACTACGTCAGCGAGGATGGGCTCCATTTTGAACCCTCCGACGTACTGCTTCATCCTGCCCGCAATCCCAGCGTTTATACCGATGAAAACGGTAAGATCACCCTTTACGGCGGTTCCCGGGGAGACGGTGTTTTTGAAACGGATTCGATCGATCATCCTTTCAAGCGGGTGCGTAAGGATCTGGGCTTTATCAAAAGCCCCCTGGTGCGGAACACCACCGAATGCCCCGCCTTTTTTAACTGGAAGGGCTATCGCTATCTGCTGATGGGCTTTACCGGCTATTTCCGCTCTCTGACCCCCGGCGGGGAACTGGTGGATGCCGTCCCCCTGGGTGAGAGCATCTACGACGGCCTCTCGGTGCCCATGGTGGCAGAATTCGGCGACGATCGCCGTATCCTTGCGGGCTGGGTCAACGGCCCCGAAGGCTGGGGCGGTGTGATGATGCAACGGGAACTGGTTCAGGAGGCAGAAGGGAAGCTGGGCACCAAATGGGTGCCGGAGCTCCTGCCCCAAGGAGAATCGATTCCCTTTACCGGAGCCCTGGAGCCTAAACAAAGCTACTATTTGGAACTGGAGGTCGATCCCTCTGCTGAAAAGCATCCCGAGATTCGCCTGACCGACGGTGCCAAGACCTGCGTCCTGGAACTGGATCTTGCGAAAAGCACAGTGCAGATCAGCGATGCTCCCGGGATCCCCATTCTGCCGATCGAGGAGCAACTCAAAGGGGTGGATCCGGAAATTCGCTCCGTTCATCATACCGGTAAAAAGGATCTTCCGTATTATGCCCGCAACTTTATCCTGACCGATCAGGAATTTCCGAAGGAGCCCTTCCGGGTGCGGCTTGCCCTGCGCTATTCGCAAAAAATGCGCAGTACCGTTTTGGATGCGGAATTTGCCGAAAAAAGGACCCTGATCTCCGTCCGTGAAAACTTTTTCCCCTCGGGTCTTTCCCTCTCGGAAGGGATCCGGGTAACGGTCTTTCAAAAAATCGAATGTATCGAAGAATAAAATAATAAAAGCGGCCAACGGCCGCTTTTATTATTTGACTTTTAAACCGTTAAATGTTAAAATAAATAGTTAGAAAAATGTTTTTTGAAATGAGGCGTTCCTAATGAAAAAATACGTAGATACGATCATGGAGCTTTTGGATTCCGTGGTGGTGGCGCTGGTGGCGGTAATGGTGATCTTCACCCTCTTTTGTCGGGTGTACGTGGTGGATGGCGATTCGATGCTCTCCACCCTCTCTGAAAATGACCGCCTGCTGGTTTCCCAATTCCTTTATACCCCCAAGCAAGGGGATATCGTTTGCTTTGTGGAAGAGACCAAGCATAATAAAGTGCTGGTCAAACGGGTGATCGCCACCGCCGGGCAGACCATTGATATCGACCCTCAGGGGAGGGTGATCGTTGACGGGGGAGAACTGAATGAACCTTACCTGGATACGGGGATCTATACCTCTCCCAAGATGTTTCCTTTTCCCTATACGGTCAAGGAGGGCGAGGTCTTTTGTATGGGGGATAATCGGATCAATTCCTCCGACAGCCGGGATTTCGGCCCCGTTTCTACCAACGATCTTTTGGGGCGGATGCTGATCCGCCTGTTTCCCAATACAGGAGTGGTAAGATAATGACAGACCTTCAGATCCAATGGTACCCGGGTCATATGACCAAGACCCGGCGCTATATCGAAAAAAACATTTCTTTGGTGGATCTCATTGTGGAGGTGGCCGATGCACGGGTGGTCAAAAGTAGCCAGAACCCCGATTTCGACCGCCTGCTGGCGGGTAAAAAACGGCTGATGGTGCTGACCAAGCGGGATCTTGCCGATGAAAAGATCAACCAGGCCTGGGCGAATTATTTTAAAAAGCTGGATCGACCGGTGCTGTTTTTGAATACCGTAACGGGGCAGGGGGTCAACGAACTGTTGCCCACCGTCCGTCGCCTTCTTTCTGCCGAACTGGAAAAGGCCAAGGCCAAGGGGATGAAAAAGACCATCCGGCTGATGATCTGCGGGGTGCCCAACAGCGGAAAAAGTACTCTAATCAACGCCCTTTGCCACCGCAAGGCCACCGTGGCTCAGGATCGCCCCGGCGTGACCCGGGCAGGGCAGTGGGTCAGCCTGCAAAGCGACGTGGAACTTTTGGATACTCCGGGGATCCTTTGGAATAAGTTTGAGGATCCCGAGGTTGGGGTGCATCTGGCCCTCACCGGCGCCATCAGCGACGAGGTGGTGGATAAGGAAGGGCTGACCCTGGAGCTGATCCGGATCCTGCAGGAAAAATACCCCGCCGCCCTGGAAGAGCGCTATAAGATCCAGGTGGAGCCGGAGATGGAGCCCCTGGAAATTTATGAAAACATCTGCCGCAAACGGGGCTTTTTGCTTCGGGGCAACGATTTTGATTATACCCGCTGTGCATCGGTGGTCCTGGATGAATTCCGGGGCGGTAAGATCGGGCGGATCTCTTTGGAGGAGCCGGATGCTTGATTATCGGTTAGAGGATGAATTAAAAGCCCAAGGCTATGAATTAGTCTGCGGCGTAGACGAGGCGGGGCGCGGATGCCTTTGCGGCCCCGTTTGCGCTGCGGCGGTGATCTTACCCGCCGGGTGGAACCACCCCGCCTTGAACGATTCCAAAAAACTGTCCCCCAAAAAGCGGGAACAGCTTTTTGACCTGATCCAAAAGGAAGCGGTGGCCTACGGCATCGGCTGGGGCTCGGTGGAGGAGATCGACGGGATCAATATTCTCAACGCCGCCCTTTTGGCCATGCGCCGTGCCATTGATCAATTGGAACCTAAGCCGGATTTTGCCCTGATCGACGGCAACGTGGATCGTGATTTTCAACTGCCTGCCAAGGCGGTGATCGGCGGGGATGGCTTGTCGCCCTCCATTGCGGCGGCCTCCATTTTAGCCAAGGTCTCCCGGGATCGCCTTTGTGTGGAGATGGATCGGGATTATCCGGAATACCAAATCGCCAAGCATAAGGGCTATTGTACGAAAGTTCATCGGGAGGCGATCTTAGAACACGGGCCCGCCCCCATCCACCGCAAAACCTTCTTGAAAAAGATTCTTGGGGAATAAAATGAAGGTATTCGGATTAGGCTTAAAAGGGGAGCGGGCGGCGGCCCGCTACCTGCGTAAAAAAGGCTATCGGATCTTAGCCGCCAATTACCAATGTCGGTTTGGGGAACTGGATCTGATCGCCCGGAATAAAAATTGCCTGGTGTTCTGTGAGGTCAAGACCCGTAGCCCGGGGATGATCGCACCGCCCCAGGCCAGCGTGACCCCCGCTAAACAACAAAAAATGATCAAAACTGCGCAATTTTACGTTGCCGAGCATCATTGCGGCGACGTGGAGATGCGCTTCGACGTTCTGGCGATAACGGCCGACGAAAAGGGGCGGTTATCGGTGGAGCATTTGGAGAATGTAATCGTATGTTAACGTATGCCGACTTGCATTGCGATACGCTGTGGCGGTGCTACAACGACCGTATCACCCCGGAGCATCCTTCACTGCAACTGCGCCCCGATCCCGATTATCGGCGGTTGCAGACCTATGCCGTTTATATTGGGGACCATATCAAGGATCCCTACCCTTATTTTAAAGAGGTCTATGCCTACGGAACCGGGCTGCTGTGCCGGTATCCGCAAATGACCCTTTGCCGTAAGGCAACGGAGATCGACGAGGCCTTTGCCGCCGGAAAGACCCCCTACCTCATCAGCGTGGAAGGGGGCGGCTTTTTCAGCGGTGATCTGCAGGAAGACCGTAAAACCGTTGAAGAACTGAAGCAGGCGGGTGTCTGCTTTTTGAGCCTTTGCTACAGTAAGGGCAACCACCTGGCGGGCGGTTTTCTGGAACCGGAGCTCCCCTTGACTGAGGCGGGGCGGAATGCGGCGTTGCTGTTGTATGAGGCGGGTATTTCTCTGGATCTTTCCCACCTGAATCCCCGCTCGGCCGATGCCCTTTTGGAGCTGTTGCCCGATGGGG
>JAZQAR010000017.1:0-3069 GCA_045545315.1 Eubacteriales bacterium
ATAATATAATCGAGTATTATGACCTTTTATCCCTATTTTACCAAAAAAAGGAGCGCTTATGACCATTCAGGTTTTAGTGGCGGCCATGCATCAGACCGATCATTCGCTGCCGGAAAAAATGAATATTCAGTCCGATTGCATCGTGGGAAACCAGTGTGACCGTAATGAGATCGAGCACTTTGAATGGCAAGGACATCAGGTGACCTACCTGAACTTCGCCGAGCGAGGCCTTTCCAGAAATCGCAATAATGCGCTGCTTCGTGCCACCGGGGATATCTGCCTGCTGGCCGATGATGACATGGTCTATAACGATGGATATGTTCAAAAGGTACAAGAAGCCTTTACTGCCTATCCTCAAGCGGATGTTTTAATTTTCAACATTGGGGAACCGGTGGTCACCCGCAGCATTATCCGCAAGCCCACTCGGGTCCATCGCCTCAATTATCTGCGCTACGGTTCGGTGCGCATCGCCTTTCGGCTGCAAAGCATCCGTGAAAAGGGCATCTTTTTCAACCTTTGCTTCGGCACCGGCACCGAGCGTGGCTTCGGGGAGGACAATCTTTTCCTCACCGCCTGCCTCAATCATAAGCTGAAGATCTACGCTCTGCCGGAGCAATTGGCTCGGCTGACAGAGGAGCGGAACTCCACTTGGTTTAAAGGGTATGACGATGCCTACCTGAAAAACAAAGGCTTGCTCTTTCGAGCCATCAGCCCCAAATGGTGGCGGTTGCTCTGCCTGCAGGACGCTTTGCGACGGGCCAAGTATTATAAAATGCCTTGGCGGCGAGCATACTCCTTAATGAAGAATCTATAATCCGCCCTCTCTTTGGTGCGATATTCGGGGGAAACATGTTAATTTATGTACTGCTGATCCTTTGGATCTACGGAGCATGGTATTTAAGCCGTTCTCTGAAAACTTGGAATAAAAAGCGGCAGCGATTGCTTTTCTTGGGTCTATCCTTCGGAGCCCTCTTTCTGGTTTGTGCCTTTCGAGATGACTCGGTTAGCTGGGACATGGCCAACTACCTGCTGAAGTATAAGCAGATCCGAAATGTTTCGCTGGGCTATATTCTCACCCATCTTTATACACAACGAGTTGAATTTGGTTATGCGCTGATCAACAAAATATTGGGATGGATCTTCACCGATCCCCATACCATCATCATCTTTATGGCGTTGGTCACCACCATTCTTTGGGTGGTTTATCTCTATTTCAATTATGACCAACAGGATGATTTGAACGCCACCCTTATTTTTACCTGCTGCGGCATCTATCTCCACCATTTCGGGTTCATCCGTCAAATGCTGGCTATCAGCCTGCTGATGAATGCTTGGGCGATGCTGACACGTAAAAAGTATCGGCAGAGCGCCATCCTCTTTTTACTGGCCTGTACCCAGCATTATATGTCTGTTTGCTTTTTGCTGGCCTATCTGTTTTACTTTCTGCGCAAGCGTCCCACTACCGTTTATTGGGTGGCGGGAATCGGAGGCTTTTTGCTGATCAATCTGGGCCCCATCCTAAAGCTGGCCGGTCGGTTTTTTCATCGCTTTTCTTATCTTGGCAAAACCGACACCACCCTCTCCCTAGGCGGAATTTATTTGGTTTGGATCGTGGAGCTGGTGGTGTTACTTTGGTTGTTTGCGCAATACGCATTGCCCAAAAAACTGCCGGAGCTGCTGCGCCTGCCTGCAGGACTCAGCGATCTGCAAACCTGCTGTGTCCCTCTTTTTGTGCTGATGTATATCGCCTTTACCTGCATGGGCGCATTTTATAACAACGTGGATCGGATCGGGCTGTTCTTTTTGCCCTTTATCATTCCCATGTTTTGCGATTTCGGTCCCCTTCTTCAAAAGAAATATCCCAAGCTGTTTCCCATCTATCAAATCGGATTGCAGGTGGGCTTTGTGGGCTTATTCTTACTGACGGTTTCGGCGGATCATTATCAGTATTCATTCTTTTGGCAACATTAAGCTGAGGTAGTGCTATGTGTAAAATTTCCGTAATTATGAGCACCTATAATGAGCAGGAGCAACACCTGCGGGGCGCCATTGAGTCTATTTGCTCTCAAACCTTTGAGGATTTTGAATTTCTCATTGTTTTGGACAATCCCGAAAACCACCTCCTTGCGCAGGTGGTGGAGGAATATGCCAAAAGCGACGCTCGTATCCGAGTATTGAAAAACCCTGAAAACTTGGGGCTGGTGGCCTCCTTAAATCGAGCACTGGGCGAGGCCACGGGCGACTATATTGCCCGCATGGATGCAGACGATTATTCCACCTCGGATCGCTTGGAAAAAGAGTTGGCCGCTCTGCAGGAGCAGCAATTAGATCTGATCGGCACGCTGGTGAAGCGAATGGATGAAGAAGGAAATCTTCTTCCGGGCTTGGACACGCAATATTATAATCCCGAAACCATTATGCATACCCTGATGGTTACCGACTGTATTCCCCATCCCTCTTGGCTGGTGAAAAAAGAGGTCTATGCGGCCTTGGGCGGCTATCGCTTCATCGACCGCTGCGAGGATTATGACTTTTTGCTCCGTGCGCTGAAAAAAGGCTATCGATTAGGCCTTTGCCCCCATGTTCTGCTCCATTATCGGATCGTGACCAAGGGCATCTCCCAATCGGGACTTTTGCGGCAACGGCTCTCTGCCAAATACCTGACCCGTCATTTTGATCGATTGGAAGAGATCACCATGGAGGAGATCCGCCAAAAGGTCTTTGACAAAATCTCTCCTCGGGAAAGCGCCCATTATCTGCAAGCAAACGCTTTGTTTTTAAAGGCCATGGGAAGCAAGCGGAATCTGCCCAAATTCGGCATCTACTTACTGGCTGCCCTCTGCCGCTCCCGCCATCAGCTGCCCCGCTTTATGGACACTGCAAAAATCAAAGCCATTCGTAAAAAATATCGCTGAGAAAGGACCCGCCATGATCCCCAAAAAAATCCATTACTGCTGGTTTGGCAAGAATCCCTTGCCGGAGCTTGCTCAAAACTGCATCGCCAGTTGGAAAAAGTACTGCCCCGACTATGAAATCATCGAATGGAACGAAGAAACCTTCGATATCGAA
>JAZQAR010000018.1:0-13582 GCA_045545315.1 Eubacteriales bacterium
TATGATATAAATCCCTCCACGCCCCGCAGGGCATATCGAGTGCGTAGCACATATCGAGTTGCGTTAGCAACATATCGAAAATCCCGTTAGGGATTTATAACGATGCATTGTGTCCCTTGGGACACGATGCTTGGTTGCGACCTTTTATGTTACCATTCGGTTTGGATAACTTCGCCGTTATACAGTTTCTGCGCGTTTTCCAAAATACGGTCCACATTCAAGGTGCTGACGTAGAAACGACCGGTGCCGTTCAGCTCCACGTAGCACTTCAGCTCGCTGACGGGATAGAACTTCATCACCTCGACGGTGCCGTTCTTCAGGGTATATTCCACCGTCAGGCGGGGCTCCACGCCGGCGGGCTTTTCGCCCATATCGGTGATAGCGATGGTCAGGATGTGGGCATAGAAATCGGAGAAATGCTCACTGTTGACCTGCTTATTATTGATGGTAACGAAGAAATCGCCCACCTCATCCTTTTCGCCGATATCGATATAATAGTTCTTACCCTGCCCGCTGACCTTGATGGCAGAAAGGGCATCGGCAGCCTTGCCGTAGATCATATCCTCGCAAAGATCCTTCAGAGGCAGACCCATAAAGGAGGTATTGGTGGCCTCCACGGAGTGCACGAACTTACTGCCAACGGTATAGCAATACTGATACCCGGCCTCGGTGGTATCACCGAAGTGAACCTCCACCGTCTTGCCCTTCAAAGTGTACTTTAAGGTATAGGCCGGCTGATCCAGCCCGAACTCTTTGAGCCCCTCGGTGGTGGTATCGTCCCCCACCACCACGGCGGAGGTCAAGGCGGACAGCAGGTTGGTGATGCTCTCGTCATAAACGGAGCTGAAGGAATGCTCGATGGGAGACACGATCCGGAAGGTGGTGCCCACCTCTTCCTCGCTCAGTTCCTGCATCACCAGATGCAAGGTCTCATTCCGTTTGGTACCGCCGATGTAAACGTCGTTGAAGGTCTCCATCTCGGCAGCCTCGCCGGTATACTCGATCATAGTATCCACGTAAAACTGATGGCGAGCCAACAGTACCTTATCGGGCACGGTGGAATCGATCAGGTAGACGGTGGGATCCCCCGCCAGCTTACAATAGTAATTGCCGGTGGCGGAGACGGTACCGATATTCAGCTGGATGGTCTCGCCCTTATTGACGATCTTGACGGTGCCGGTGGGATTTTTCAGCCCATAGCCTTCCATCTGCTCGTCGGAGGGGTTTTCGATGACCTTTTTGGTGGCCACCAGGGAGCCGATCTTCTCCAGCATCCCGATGACGCTTTCGCTATCCACGCTATACCCCTTTTTGCCATCCACGTAATAGGTGCCGATAGCCTGTTTAACCAGGGTATAATCGTCGAAGGTGTTTTTGATCTGCACCGATTCTGCCTCGGTCAGGTTCACCTCCAAAAGAGGAACCGCATTCCCCTTTTCGTCGCCGGCCTCATCCTTGGGGAGCACAAAGGCCACCAAGACCCAAAGGGCAATGGCCAGCACCACCGTGACCGCCAGCAGGATGATCAGGGGCTTTAAACGCTTTATCATAGGTATCTCCTCCGGAAGTAAACGATCAGCCCCAGGATCAGGAAGATCGCAGGAATCACACCCACAAAGATGATGGATGCCCAGCGCACCGCAGAGGTGGTCAGGGTCATCATGGTGGAGCCGGCGGCCTTATTGGCATCCAGGATCTCCGCCTCGGTCTCGTTGACCATCATCTTGTATACGTTATAGATAAAGTTGCTGTTGCCGTTATAGGTCATCAGGGTCTGATTCAGGATATCCACAGAACCGGCCAGGAACACGTGGCTTTCGACCGCCACGTTATTCAGGAACTTATAGCGGGTGGCGATGGTGGCCACGTTGAAGGGGCCCTTGGCATCGCCGGAGGCCTGGTCGTAGCTGGTATGCACCCCGTCGGCGCTCTTGGCATAGGATTCCGCAGAGGTGGTGAGCAGAGCTCCGGTCTCGGTGATATCCTGGCTTTCGAACAGCAGGGTGATAGAGCGGGCGTTGGGCACCACGCTCAGGTAATCGGCGGTGATCTGCACCCCGCTGACCTCGGCCTCGCTGTAGGAGGGGATCAGGTACAAGGGGCCGGAAACACCGTCGGAGGCGTAGCTGGAGGCGCTGTAGGAATCGCTTTCCAGCACGATATCGTTATTCAGCTTCATGCCCCAATCGGCCAAAAAGGCATCCAGATTGGCCAGGCTTTCGATCTCGGGATTGGAGAAGAACATCAGATCCCGCTCATAGTTATAATCGTTGGCCAGGAATTCCTGGAGCTTACGGATCTCGCCTTCGGAATAGTCCATGGTGGGGCCGCAGATGACCATCAGCCGTGCCAGAGGATCGTATTCGGTCAGCTGGCTCAGCTTGACCTCCTCCACGTCGGCACCGTTGTTGGCCAAAAGGCTCATCAGGCTCTCGTAGCCGGCCTCGCCGTGGCCGTTGATAAAGTAGACCAGGGGAACCTCTTCTTTAGTGACGTAAAGCACCGCAGAGGCCAGGCATTGCTCGGTCTTATAGGTAACAGCGCCGGTGGAGCTATCCGCCTCGTACATATCCTCAAAGGAGATGATACGGCGGCGGTTGCCGTTTTCCACCACGATGGAGCCTTCTTCGATATTATATTCCGCACCGTAGGCCTTCAGGGCGGTGGGGTTGACCACCGGATCCACGAAGGAAAGGTGGATCTTATTGGAAAGGTTGGCAAAGCGCTTGACCATTTCCTTGAATTCAGCGGGGTATTCCTCCTCGCTGTACATCACCGTCATATTGATGGTGATATCGTTTTGGGTCAAAGAATCCACGATCTGCTTGGAGCTATCGGAGATGCTGTAGAGATCGTAGGAGGTGATATCCACCTTCCAGGAATAGGCATCGCTCAAGAGGGTGAAGATCACGTTGGCGATCACCACCAGGGCGATCACGACCGCCGTAACGGCAGTGGCGACGGAGCCGTATTTGAATTTGCGGGATTTGAAGAAATTGCCCTTCATCAGCTCCACCTCCTTTTATCGATGACACGGATGGTTAAGAACAGGAATACCACGGCCAGGCTGATAAAATACAGAATGGCCGAGAAATCCAGCATACCGCCCGCCAGGGTCACAAAACGGTCGGAAACGGAGATCACGTTGATGATCTTGTTCACCACCGCATTATTCAGCAAAGATTCCAATACGTCGCACAGGGCGAAGATCAGCAGGGTGAAAAAGCCCATAATAAAGGCAATGATCTGGCTTTCGGTCAGGCAGGCCATAAACATCGCAATGGCGATATAGGCGGCGCCCACCAGCAAAATGGCCACGTAGTTGGCGGCCAGGATCCCCATCTCCACGTTGCCGTTGACGATCAAAAAGCCTTCGGCAAAGATGCTGGGGATCATACTGATCAAAAACATAGAATAAGCGGCCATAAACTTACCCATCACGATCCCCGTAATGCTCACGGGGGCGGTGATCAGGATCTGGTCCGTCTTATTCTTCCGTTCCTCGGGGAACAGCTTCATGGTCAGAATAGGTACCGCAATGATCAAGGCATAGCTGGCGTTCTGGAAGTAATAACCGGGTGCGGAGCTATACTGATACAGATTGGTCATACTGAAACCGGCACCCACCAGGATCAAAAACAAAAAGAGGTACACGTATCCCACCGGGGATTTCAGATAAGAGCGCAGTTCACGCTTCCAGATGGCGATCATTCTTCAGCACCTCCTTCGCCGGTGATCAGGCTGACGAATACGTCCTCCAGGGACATATCCATGGACTTAAGGCCCATCAGCACCCAGCCCCGATCCGCCAGCAGACGGAACATGGGCTTGCGGATATCTACCAAAGGCTGGCTTTCGATGAGAAAATCGTTGGTGCCCTGCTCCTTGGAGCCCATCTCGTCGATGAACAGCACCCCGTCCATCCCCCGGATGGTCTTTTTGATCTCGGCCTTGGGGCCGGCGATCCGGGCCACCAGTTTACGATTTCCGGCGGTCTTATAGGTAATGGTATCGGCGTTGCCGTCGGCCACCAGCTGACCCTTATTGATCACGATGATCCGGTCGCAGACCGACTGCACCTCCTGCAGAATATGGGTCGAGAGGATAACGGTATGTTTTTTACCCAGCCGCTGGATCAGATTGCGGATCTCGATGATCTGCCGGGGATCCAGCCCCACGGTGGGCTCATCCAGGATCAGTACCGGGGGATTGCCTACCAGAGCCTGGGCAAAGCCCACACGCTGGCGATAACCCTTGGAAAGGTTTTTGATCATCCGTCCGGCCACGTCCTGGATCTTCATCAGCTCCATAATCTCCTGCAGATGCTCCTTGCGGGAGAACTTACAGTCCTTCAGGTCATAGACAAAGTTCAGGTATTCCTTTACGGTCATATCCATATACAGAGGCGGCTGTTCCGGCAAAAAGCCGATCAGCTTTTTGGCGGCGGTGGGGTTTTCCAGAATATCGATCCCATCGATGACAGCCGTTCCGCTGGTGGCGGAAAGGTAGCCGGTCAAAATGTTCATGGTGGTGGACTTACCGGCACCGTTGGGCCCCAAAAAGCCCACGATCTCGCCGCTGTCGATCCGGAAAGATATATCATTGACCGCCTTTTTATCGCCATATTGCTTGACGATATTTTTTACTTCGATCATATAGATCCTCCTAATAGGGTAGTTTCTACGTAAATTCTATCACAGATAAAAATACATTGCTGTAAATAATCTGTTAATTCTCTTTCTTCACGATGGCGATGCCCAACTCCTCCAGCTGTTCCGGGGAAACCTGAGAGGGACATTCGCTCATCAGCTCGGAGGCGTTCTGTACCTTGGGGAAGGGCACCACGTCCCGCAGGTTCTTCAGGTTCAGAAGCTGCATCACCAGGCGATCCAGGCCAAGACCCATACCGCCGTGGGGAGGTGCGCCGTACTGGAAAGCGCCGGTCAGGAAGCCGAACTTCATCTCCGCCTCTTCGGGGGTCAGACCCAGCATCTTGAACATCCGGCTCTGGAGCTCGGGATCGGTGATCCGGATAGAGCCGCTGGCCAGCTCAACGCCGTTCAGCACCAGGTCGTAGGCCTTGGCCCGCACCTTGGATTTATCGGTCTCCAGGAATTCCAGGCATTCGTCCATAGGAGAGGTGAACGGATGGTGCATCGCCACCCAGGTCTGGGCATCCTCGTCCCAATCGAAGAAGGGGAACTCGGTGATCCACAAGAACTGATAGCCCTTTTTCTCAATACCCAATTTATCGGCCACTAGCAGGCGCAGAGCGCCCAGGGTGTTCAGCACGATGCTGTTTTTGGCATCGGCCACGAACAGCACCACGTCGCCTTCCTTGGCGCCGGCCTTGGCAACGATGGCCTGCATCTCTTCCTCGGTCATAAATTTAGCGAAGGAGCAATTCATCCCTTCGGGCATCCAGCGGATATAGGCCAGGCCCTTGGCACCGATGCCCTTGGCGTGCTCCGTCAGCTTATCGATCTCCTTACGGGTCAGTTTGGCGGCACCACCCTCAGCTACGATACCGCGGACACTACCACCGGCAGCCACAGCGCCGCTGAAGACGGAAAATCCGCTCTTACCGGCGATCTCGCTGATATCAAACAGCTCCATCCCAAACCGGGTATCCGGCTTATCGGAGCCAAAGCGATCCATGGCCTCCTGATAGGTCAGGCGGGGCAAGGGCAAAGGCAACTCCTGCTCCAAAACGTCCTTGAAGAGGCGACCCATCAGCCCTTCGCCGATGGCCAGAACGTCCTCCATATCCACAAAGGACATCTCCAGGTCGATCTGGGTGAATTCCGGCTGACGGTCAGCCCGCAGGTCCTCGTCACGGAAGCAGCGGGCGATCTGCATATAGCGGTCGAAGCCGGCCACCATAGAAAGCTGCTTATAGATCTGGGGAGATTGGGGCAACGCATAGAAGGAACCGGGATGTACACGGCTGGGAACCAGATAGTCCCGAGCACCCTCGGGGGAGGACTTCATCAGCATGGGGGTCTCGATCTCGATAAAGCCGTTTTCGTCAAAGTAATCCCGCACCACCTTGGTGATCCGATGGCGGGTCAGAATATTCTTTTGCAGATCGGGGCGGCGCAGATCCAGATAGCGGTATTTCAGCCGCAGTTCCTCGTTTACGTTGCTGTTTTCCACGATCTCAAAGGGCGGGGTCTTCGCTTTGGACCAAATCTTTACGGTATCGGCCAAAATTTCCAGGGAACCGGTCTTCAGGTTCTGATTCACCGCACCGCCGCGCTTGGCAACGGTACCGGTTACCTCCAGTACGTATTCACTGCGCACACCGAAGGCTACGTCAAAGGCCTCCTTGTTCACCGATTCATCGAACTGCAGCTGCACCAGACCGGTGCGATCCCGCAGGTCGATAAAAATCAAGCCGCCCAGGTCCCGCTGACGCTGAACCCAACCGCATACCGTTACCTTTTGGCCGATCTGTTCGGCCTTGATCTCTCCGCAATAATCTGTTCTTCTCATTTTGCAAACTCCTTCAGCCATTCGCTGTTCAACGTATCCAGGGCAACGGCGGCCTGTTCACCGTTCTTCATATTCTTGACCGTTACCCGGTTTTCTTCCAATTCGCTGTCGCCGATGACCACGGTACATTTAGCACCTATTTTATCAGCGTATTTCATCTGTGCCTTTACGGAGCGGCTCATCAGGTCGTATTGAGCCCGGCTGCCGCCGTCCATCAACTTACCTGCCAGCTGAACTGCCGCTTTTTTAGCCTGATCACCCAAGGGGATGATAAACAGATCGCAAAGGCCTTCCTCCGGCAGTTCCAGACCGGCCTGTTCCAGTACCAGCATAAACCGCTCCATCCCCATGGCGAAGCCGATCCCCGGCTGGGGTGCCCCGCCGAACTGTTCGGTCATACCGTCGTAACGGCCGCCGCCGCAGACGGTACCCTGGGCGCCGATCTGATTGCTGACGAATTCAAATACGGTGCGGTTGTAATAATCCAGCCCCCGCACGATCCGGGGGTTGACCCGATATTCAATGCCCATGGCATCCAGATAGCCCTTCACCGCCTCGAAGTGGTCGGCACAATCGCCGCAAAGATACTCGGTAATCACCGGGGCATCCTTGGCAATTCCCTGACAAACGGGGCTCTTACAGTCCAGGATCCGCATAGGATTCTTTTCCAGCCGTTCCCGGCAGGTGGGGCAAAGCTGTTCCTGATCTTTAGCAAAATATTCAATCAAGGCCTCCCGATACTTGGCCCGACATTCCTTGCAACCGATGGAATTCAATTCCAGGCTGATGCCCTGCAACCCCACCTTTTTAAAGAGGCGGTAGGGCATAGAGATAACGGTTGCATCCGCAATGGGATCGGGCGCACCGAACATTTCGATCCCGAACTGGTGGAACTCCCGCAGGCGACCCTTTTGGGGCTTTTCATAGCGGAAGCATTGGATCAGATAATAAAGCTTTGCGGGCAGGGCCTCGTTGAAAAGGCCGTTTTCCACAAAGGAACGAACGATACCGGCGGTACCCTCGGGGCGCAGGGTGACGGAACGGCCGCCCTTATCCTCAAAGGTGTACATCTCCTTATTCACGATATCGGTGGTCTCCCCTACGCCCCGGGCGAACACCTCGGTGTGTTCAAAAACGGGGGTACGGATCTCCTTAAAGCCGTATTGTGCGCAAAGCGCACGGATCATATTTTCAACTGCCTGCCACTTGCCGGAATCCTTGGGCAGCAGGTCCTGGGTGCCCTTGGGGGCGGTGATTTGTGCCATTTTTCTTTCCTTTCTTTCGGCAAAAAACCTAAAATTATGGAATTTTTGCCCTCTCTTCCTTCTCTTTGAACATAGAAACTCCCCACTCCGTTCAAAAAGGGAGCGGGGGAGTTGATTTTTATTGTTTGTTGATTTCCCGCCAGTCCAGGTCGCCCCGTTCCATGGCCATAATGATGACCTCGGCGGGGGCGATATTGGTGGCCACCGGAACGTTATGAACGTCGCAAAGGCGCAGAATGTTCAACTCCTCCCGTTCCCGGGTGGTGGGGGTCAGCGGATCCCGGAAAAAGAGCAGCACGTCGATCTCCCCATAGGAGATCCGGGCCGCGATCTGATCCTCTCCGCCGTGGGGGCCGCTTAAAACCTTATTGATATTCAGGCCGGTCGCCTCGGAAATCAGGTTCCCGGTGGTGGCAGTTGCACAAAGGTTATGCTTGGCCAGAATGCCGGCGTAAGCAATACAGAACTGCACCATCAGCTCTTTTTTCTTTTCATGGGCGATCAGAGCAATATTCATCTTTTAAACAACCTCCTATTTTCTCCAGAAAGATGCCAGGGGAATATCTTCGCCCCGCAATCTTGCCGCAATGTTCAAAAATGCCTTGGCCACGTCGGTCTTGCCCTGGGGCAGGATCCCGCCCCCGTTGGAGCTGATGACCACCGCATCGTTATGGGGGATCAGGCCTAAAAGCGGCAGGGATACCGCATCCATCACCTGATCCACGTTCTGCAGATAACCCTTTTGCATCATCTGCTTGCGCACCTTGTTGATCACCAGATCGCAACGCATTTTCCGTTGGGCTTCGATCAGTTGGGCGGTGCGGCCCGCATCCCGGATCGAAGTCAGATCCGGGGTCGCTACCACGATACACCGCTGGGCGCAATGAACGGCAGTTCGGAACCCGTCCCCAATACCCGCAGGCGCATCGATCAAAACGTATTCATAATGGGTGCCCAGATAATGACACAGCCGTCGGAAGGCCTGCTGATCCAGAGAATCGGTAAAGCTGACCGAGCCGGCGATAAAATGCAGATTGGGCAGGGTATCGTGGGCGGTAATGCCCTTATTGACGGGGCAACGCCCCTCTAAAATATCCAGCAGGTCGTAATTGGCCACACTTTCCATCCCCAGCAGGATATCCAGGTTCCGCAGCCCCATATCGCTGTCGATGGCGATGACGCTGCTGCCTCCCATTGCCAGGGAAAAGGCCAGGTTGGCGCAAAGGGTGGTCTTACCCACACCGCCCTTGCCGGAAACGATACTGATGATGGTTCCCATTGGTGATTTCCTTTTCCTTCAATAAGTTCTTAATATAAATGTTTTATACTTTATTGTAGCATAAAATATTATTTTAGTAAAGTATTTTTCTGCGGATTTCTGTCCAAAGCTATAAAATCGGGCAAAATTCCACCTTTTGGGGCAAATGGCGGGGGTTCATCTCCCGATTACAGTGGTTCACGATCTGGCGCCCCAGCTGTTTGGCGGCCTCGGTGCCATTGGGCAGGATCTTCAGCCGCAGTCCTCCCTCTTCCGGCAGGCATTGGCATTTGGCGATTCCCTCCAGCCGGCTGAGCTCCCGCTCCACGTCGGCGGTTCTGACCCCAAAGTCCCCTACGTAATATAAGGGCTCCTTCTTCATCTTCAAGGGCACGGGGGAGCCGGTCAAAAGCCCCTTACCGCCCACGGCCTCAAAGGCACGGGGGGTGAATTTTTCGGTCAGCGAGGTCAGATCCTTGCCGATCTGAATGCCCCCTTGAAGGTTGCTCCATTTCCCTTTGAAATAGCCGCCCTCCTGGCGAAGCCGCCAATAGAATTCCTCGGTGGCCACCAAAAAGTCCGGCCGGTGCTTTTTCAGCACGGGGAAGGCATCCCCGGCGGTCCAAATGACAGTCTTCCCCCCGCAAAGGGCGCTGTGCACCGCCAAAAAGCCGCCCTCGGTGGCAAAAGAAAGTTCCACGTAGATCCGGGTCAGCCGTTCCCGATGATGCCAAAAAGCATCAGCGGTATACTGCAGTTCTTCGGCACTGTATAAAATGGCTTTGGGCTGCAAAAAACTGCTGGTGCCGAACAGCACCGCCGCACATTGCTCCCCGTCCTCAAAGGGCAGATCCCCAGCCCGATATTGGTTTTCCTTGAGCAGCTCGTCCATGGCGTAGCCCTCTTCTTCCGCCACGCCACTGCGGAGCCCCTTTAAGTAAGCAGCCTTTTCCTTGCCGGAAAGATCCGCCTCCGGCTTACAAAGCACCAGAGCGGAAGCGGGCAAGGGCTCAAAGCTGCCGCAATAATCCCGATACCGATCGGCGGTAGTGATCAGCGCCCGGGCATCGGTGGTACGCATCTGCAGATAAAGCTCCCGGGCCGATGAGACCGGGTGAGCCAGCACCGGGACCGCCCCCAATCGGGCAAGGCCGTAAAAGGAGGTCAGAAGATCCGGGCAATTGGGCAACCACAGACAGACTCGCTGCCCCGGTTCGATCCCCATCTGGCAAAAGGTATTATAGGCATATTCCGCCCGGGTGAGCAAGGCGCCGTAGGTCAGATCCCGTCGGCCGAACAGCAAAGCCGATTCGTACCGCAGGCGATAGGCCGTCCGGCGGAAGGCCTTATAAACGGATTCAAACTGGTTTTCCTGCATATCAATCCTCGTCGGTATCGGTGGTTTCTTCACCGGTGGTCTGGTTAGAGAGGGTCTCGTCCACCAGCTGACAGCTCACGTAAAGATAATTGGTGGTGGTCTCCTCCACCCCGTCGATGACCTCGACCTCGTTTTCCGCCTGCAGAACGATGGAAAGCCGACGGGAGAAGCGGGTCTTATCCTCGGAGATATCCCCTTCGGTCAGGCCGTTGCTGTAGTAAAGATCCACCAGCAGGGTATAGGTACCTTGGGTCTCGTCGTACTTCACGTCCACCACGTCCGGTGCCAGGAATTCCTCCACCGAGGAAGGATCCACCCGATAACACTTACTGAGCTTATCGTATTTGAACACCCCGCAGACGTCCACCGTATGGTGCTTGATCTTGCCGGGATAGTTAAAGCTGTAAAGGGCGTATTTTTCCACGTCTGCCCGGGGAACCAAAAAGGTGTTGTCGTCCCGGTAGGTATAGATCCCCTGGCCGTTGGCTTTGATAGCCTGCCAAATGCCGTAGGAGATCAAATAATCGGGATGCAAACTCAAAATTTCGGTAAAATCCGAGGGATTTTGCTTAACGAAGTTGGCAATATAGAGTTCAAAAAACTCCTTGCTCCCCTCCTCCAGGCCGGAGGTGCGGGCTTCCTCAAAGGCAATATCTGCGGGAATGACCTCCGGGTCGATCCCCTCGGCATAGATATTATCGGGCTTGAACCGATGGTAAATTTTATGAACACCTGCGATCACCAGCAAACAGCACAAGCTCAAAAAGGCCAGGCCGATGAAAAAGGTGAGCAGCTTGTGTCCGTATTTACGAAAGAAATCTAAAAACTTCTTCATTCGATACCACTCCAAAATATATTATTACAGTATATTATTTTACCGCTTTTTCGTCTAATAGTCAAGTTGCGGTTGCAATATTCCCTTAATTTGTTATATAATAGAGGCAGTAAAAAGATCGAGGAACGAAAAATGATGGAACTTTTAGCCCCTGCCGGGGATTTTAAATCTGCCCGCAGCGCCGTTGCCAACGGCGCCGACGCCATTTACGTGGGCGGCCAAAGCCTGAACGCCCGCCGGGCCTCCGCCGGCTTCAGCGGTGAAGAACTGAAGGAGCTGGTAGCCTATTGTCACCTACGGAAGGTCAAGGTCTTCGTTACGGTGAATACCCTGACCCGGGAGGACGAGCTGCAGGAACTTTTGGAGCTGGCACGCCAGATCGCCGAAAGCGGCGCCGATGCGGCTATCGTATCGGATCTGGGCACCGCCCGGGTGCTGAACCAAGTCTGCCCCACCCTGCCCCTGCACGCCTCTACCCAAATGAATATCCATACCGCCGAAGGGGTCCGCTTTTTAGAACCCCTGGGCTTTAAACGGGTGGTGCTGGCCCGGGAGCTTTCCCTGGAAGAGATCCGCACCATCTGCCGCTCCACCAAAATGGAGATCGAGGTCTTTGCCCACGGCGCCCTATGTATGTGCTACAGCGGCAACTGCTATCTTTCTGCGATCATCGGGCAAAAAAGCGGCAATCGGGGTCTTTGCGCCCAGCCCTGCCGTCTGCCCTACGAGGGGGATCGCTATCCCCTGAGCCTGAAGGATCTTTGTACCCTGCCCCTTTTAAAGGAACTGGAAGAGGCGGGAGTCACCAGCCTCAAGATCGAAGGGCGGCTCAAGTCCCCGGAATACGTGGGCAGCGTTACCGCCGCCTACCGCAAGGCCCTGGAGGGGCAAGCCCCCACCCGTGAGGATATTGAACGGCTGGGGCACATCTTCTCCCGGGACGGATTCACCGACCGCTACCTGAAGGATGCCCCGGGGCCGGAGATGTTCGGCATCAAGACCAAGACCGCCTATGCGGATTATAAGGAAGCCGTCTCCGAAGTAGCCAAGACCCTGGAAGAGGATTACGAACCCAAAAAGCGCACCGTGGATTTCCACCTGATCATGCGGGAGGGCATCTGCAAGCTGCAGGTCACCTGCGAGGATTTCAAGACCGAGATCATCGGTCCCCCGCCCCAGGATGCCCTCCATCGGGAGGTCACCGCCGAGGATGCCGTTAAGAGCCTTTCCAAGCTGGGGGGCACCCCCTTTGCCATCGGCAACTGCACCGCCCACGTGGTACACGATCTCTTTTATCCCGCCGCCGCCTTCAATGCCCTGCGCCGGAAGGCGCTGGAACTGATCGCAGCGCATTTTGCCCCCAAGCCCCATCGATTCTGCCCGGAGTTGCCCCCCGTTTCCCGGGAGCTGCCCCGGCAGATCCCCATGTTGGAGGGCTGGTTCCTGGAACCGGCAAAGGCCGCCGGCACCTGCGACGGGTTGGCCCGCTATTGGCTCAACGCCCTCCGCTACGAGGAATGCCTGCCCTTTGCAGAGGATCCCCGGGCAGGGCTGTTCTTCCCGCCGGTCATCGGGGACGACGAGCTGGAGAAAATGGCCAACCGCCTTTACGTCAAGGGCTTTCGCAAGGCCCTCTGCCGCAATCCCGGTCAATTCGCCCTTCTGCGGCGGATGGGTTATCGGGTCCACGCAGATTTCAGCCTGAACCTGGCCAACACCCAGGCTATGGAGGTTCTGAAGCCCCTGGTGGATTCCGCCACCCTTTCCTTTGAGCTGACCCTGCGGCAGATCAAAAGCCTGCCCAAATCCCTGCCGGCGGGGATCATCGTCTACGGGCGTCTGCCCCTGATGGAGACCCGCAACTGTATCATTAAAAACTGCACCGCCTGCCAAAAGAGCAAGGGCTACACCCTGACCGACCGCACCGGGCGGCAGTTCCCCATCGTCTGCGGTTACCAATGCCGCAACACCCTCTATAACGCCACCCCCCTCTTCCTGGCGGATCGCAACCGGGAATGGCGGGAATGCGGCGTAGCCTTCGGCCGCCTGCTCTTCACCGACGAATCTCCTCAAGAGATCCGGGCCTTGATCAAGGCCTACGCCCGGGGCTGTGACCACACCCCCGAGGACTACACCCGGGGGCTCTATTACCGGGGCGTCCTTTAAAAATCAACATCCCGTAGAATTCAAAACGAATTCTACGGGATGTGCAGCGTGTCAAAAAACTCTATTTTTTATTTTTGACACGCTGTGAGACGAACAAAAAAGAGTGCCGATTTCGTCAACTCGACCCGAAGTTGTACAGAGGTACTACGAGAGGGAGAGTTGGCGGAAAGCAGAAAAAATTCAAT
>JAZQAR010000019.1:0-2014 GCA_045545315.1 Eubacteriales bacterium
CGCTGCAGCACTACGCCCCAGGCCGCTACCGATCAGGGAGGCATCCTGCTTCAAGGGAAACAGATGCCGGGGAGACAACAGCACCGGGCCATAGAATTTAGCGGCGGCCGCCTGCCAAGCGAATCGGGGCAGGGAACCGAAAACCAGCCCCACTCCGCTCCTTAATGCGCCGGTCAGCGCCAGGGCGGCGGCGCCGGGATATTGGGGTGCCCCCACCACCAAGCCGACGGAACCGTAGCTGTTTTTATGACCCCGGGGATCCCGCTCGGGCACCAGGGGTGTCAGCAATTCGCGGCAGACTTCATTCCCATAGGTTTGTGGAATGCCGATATCCTTCAACACCACCCGGCCGCAATGGGCCAGCAGGTGGCAGGTTTTATAAAAAGCAAAGGTGACTGTCAAAAAGGGCTTTAACGTACCGGGGGCACAAGCACCGCTTGTGCCATCCATCCCGCTGGGCAGGTCGATGGCGATAACGGGGACGCAAATTTTGGCGAACAGTTCCTGCACCGCCGCCGGCAATTCGCCCCGAAAGCCGGTACCGAACACGCCGTCGATCACCAGGGGGTAATCTTCGACATTTTTTGCAAAGGGAATGCCTGCCTCCAGGCATTTTTGATAATAGTATTCACAGTCCGGGGAGCGCTTGCCTTCCCCCACCGGCAGAATGGCGGGCTGATAGTATTTTTGCAGGAGCAGAGCCAGAGCATAGGCATCGCCCCCGTTATTGCCGAAGCCTGCCAGCAGCAAGACCTTGGCGATCCCGCGGCGATCCAGCTCGGCGGAGACCTCTTCATAAAGAGCCTCCGCCGCATTGCCCATCAGCTCCACGGAGGTGAACAGCCCCTCCTCCACCGCACGAAGATCCATAGCCTTCATCTCGGCAGGGGTGACCGCTTTCATCTTCTTTTCCCCCGGGCACGGATCTCAAAGACCTGAAGCACCGCCTCGGTGGGCTGGAACAGGATACAGATCTTTTCGCCCTTTTCCGTCAGAGTGATCCAATAGTATTCAGGCTCTTCCCCCTGATGGCTCAGGAAGGAGCGGGTCTTCAGGTTTTTATCCTTCAGATCGGACAAAAGGCCGTAGCTTTCCGTCTTGGCGATATCCGCCTTCAAAAGTTCCCTACGGCGCTCCTTATTGATGATCTTGGTAAAGGTGATCTCATTTTCCAAAAGAGAGACCTCGTACTCAAAATAAAAGGACATAAACAGCCGATAGGCCAGGTAACAGCAACCGGCACAGAGCAAAATGCCGATGGCTCTCAAACGCATAATGAGAAAGACCCCCAGCGCCATCGGTGCAACGGTATAAAGACACCGCTTGAGCTGATCCTGGGTCGTCATTTTATAGGTCAGGCAATATTCAATAAAATTTTCCAACTGATTGGCCTCCATAGAGTTTATTTATTTTAATATTAGCACATATTTCCTTCCTTTTCAATGAAAAACTATTGATTTTATAAAAACATTATGTTAAAATGAGCAGGTATAAACGCGATGAACGGGCGTTAAAGACCGAATGATCCGCCGTCAGAGAGAGGGTGCCACCGGCTGCAAGCACCTTTCGGAAAGGAATCGGTTCCATCTTCAACCCGGGAGCGGTGCCCTCGAAGGGGCAACGGCGGTCCGCCGTTAGAGGGACGTTGAGTGCCGGCAAAATTTGTCGGAATCAGGGTGGTAACACGGGTTTTTAATGCTCGCCCCTATTTAGGGGCGGGCTTTTTTATTTTTGTTAATATTGATTTGGAGGATAGATCTTATGAAAGAAAAACTGGAAGCCATCCGTGCGGAAGCACGGGCCCGGCTGGAAGAGACCCAGACCAAAGCCGATCTGGAGGCGATCCGGGTTCGCTTTTTGGGCAAAAAGGGCGAACTGACCGCCCTTCTGAGAGGCATGGGCGCCCTTTCCCCCGAGGAAAGACCCAAGATGGGCGCACTGGTCAACGAGCTGCGGAGCGAGATCGAAGCCGCTCTGGAAGAAAAGGTAACCGCCCTGGAGGCCATGGAGCTGG
>JAZQAR010000020.1:0-12887 GCA_045545315.1 Eubacteriales bacterium
CGGCTTAATGACCAATTGAATTGTGCATTTTTGATCCGGCTTGCAAAATGGATGACCAATTGAATTGTGCATATTTAATTCGGTTTAAAAATGAATGACCAATTGAATTGTGCATTTATAGAAACGAATTCTCTTTTTCACGGGTTAACGACCAATTGAATTGTGCATCTCAAGGTAAAACCCCAAACGGATTGGTGCCCCCGTAGGGGACGGCGGTTCCCGACGTCCCGTTAAATCCCATCAAACCAGCGGGTCGTCGAAATCGCCGACCCCTACAATGAAATTTACATTCGCGCCCGCAAAAGTTCCATCAAAACAACTGGCGACCAATGGTCGCCCCTACAACAAGCCTCTTCCCTACAAAACCTTTTCCACCAAATAACCCTTCGCCCACAAAAAAACAAGGATGCCGAAGCATCCTTGTTTTTTCAGCGTGTCAAAAAACTCTATTTTTTATTTTTGACACGCTGGCAGACGAACAAAAAAGAGTGCCGATTTCGTCAACTCGACCCGAAGTTGTACCCATCGGGGTCCCCGGCAAAACGAAAGTTTTGTTGGGGTAAAGGAAAAAGAAAGAATGGAGCGGATTTTGCATTAAGCAAAAGGAGCGGATTTTCTTTCTTTTGACGTGACGAGAGGGAGAGTTGGCGGAAAGCAGAAAAAATTCAATTAAAATGCGGCTTTGGCCGCATTTTTCCTTTAAAATATCCCCTCGCCACGCTTACGCGTGGCCCTCAGCTCCGCTGCGCTACTGCATAAGTTCCACTAACCAAATCGAAGATTTGGAGTGTCACTTATCCCCTTTAGGCAAGGGGCGCTTATGGGGAACATACATTTTTCTTTTTTCTGCGTTCGGTGCCTTTTTTGACAGTCTGAAAAAAAACAAGGATGCCGAAGCATCCTTGTTTTTTATTTTGTTTTAAGCGTATGCAGCCAAGATCCGGAGCAGGCTTACAACGTCGCGCATATCAACGTCGGCATCGCCATCCAGATCACCGGCAGCCAGATTCAGTTCGTTCACGTCGTTTTCCAGCAGAGCCAGATACCGCAACATCTTACTGGCATCCAGGCCGGTAATAGCGCCATCCAGGTCAAAGTCGCCTCTGCTATTGGAGGTAACAGTCACTTTGGTTACCAAAGGCTGAACCACATAGTCCAAGTCGCTCACAGCATCGGCAGTTTCCACACTGATCTTAAAGTCAGAGGAACCGGTAGCGCCGTTGAGCGGAGTGCTGAATACCAGTTTGAAGAGAACAGACAGATCGGTATTGCCCAACTTCTCGTTGAATTCGGGCAGATCCTCAGCGCTGGCCACAGTAACCTTCAGAATGCCGTTTTGGGCATCATGGTTTATAATAGTCTCAACGTCGGTTGCGAACAGGATCTCTTCATAGGTCATATAAGCGGGATTATACTCGACGGTGATCACCATGCCTTCCACGCCGGGATCGTTCTTCATTGCCACAGGAATGGTAATGGTCTCACCGGTGGGAGTGCTCAGAATCTCGTTACTCTTCAGAACGATCAGCTTGCCGTTGAATTCACCCTTCCACTCGTTACCGCAAGCGGAGCAGAGGTGGCGGGTATACCCTTCGGTATCCTCGGTGGGAGCAACAACCTGCTCGCCGGTCAATTGATCATCATGCAGCTTATCGCAATCACCGGTCTCGTTCAAACCGCAACCGGCGTCGCAGGTAACGGTATGCTTGCCTAACCCGTCGCTTACATAGCTCAGGTTATGGTCAACCAGAACGAAGTTCTTATCGGCATCATAGGTGGCAGCCAAAATGTCGGCCACAACCACAGGATTGGTTCCATCGGTAATGCTGCAGCTGAAGAGATCATCCAGATCAGCGGCATCAGCGTCGATCAGCTTACCGGCAGTATCGGTGTAGTAAGCCAATTTTTCAGCGTTTTCGCTATCCACGAAAGCAACCTTAACGGGAGCCTTATCGCCTTCGGCCATAAAGGCAGCCTTGCCGCTCTTCACGGTGAAGATGTCTTCATTTGCGCCCTTGTTGGCGGTATAGGCGGCTTCGCCGGCGTTATCGGCAACCACAAAATTGGTCTTGGTACCGGCAGCGTTATCATAGTTTGCAAATGCGGTGTTGTTCACGGCAACAACGTTTTCGAAGTTTGCGATAAAGGCGGCGCCTTCGGTCTGGGTTACGAAAGAAACCTTCTTATCGCCGGTAACGGTGCTGTCGGTGATGATCATATTCTCGATCGCAATACCGGCAGGAGTAGTGATAGCGCCGGAGCCGTGTCTGTTCTGCAGAACAATCAGTGCATCGTCGTCGGTGGTATTGTTCAGTTTGCAACCGTCGATCAAAATATTTTCGATGGTGGAGGTATGACCGTACTGAGATCTTGCATCAATACCGCCAACCAGGAAGCCGGCAGCCTTTGCATCGTCGCCCTTCACTTCGCAGTTCCGGATCACGATATCCTTTGCAGTCATCTTTTCGTAGAGCAAACCTACGAAGAAGGCTACGCCGGTCTTGCCGTTCTTGGTAACAGAGCAGTTATCAAAGCTTACGTTGGTAACGGTAGCGCCGGTGGTTCCATAGAGGAAGAAGGCGGAACCGTCCTGAGAAGCGGTGGTATGACAGTTTACAAACTTCAGATTCTTAAAGGTCTTACCGCGGAAGTAGGGAACAAAGCCACTGGTAGCGGCATTAAAGCCGGTAATGGTATGGTCATGACCGTCAAAGTTGGCATTCAAACCATGGATCCGCAGGAAGGAGGAAGTGCTCAGATCCAGATCAGCCATCAGGTGAACGGTCTGGGTTGCCTTATAATGGTTTTCGGCAAAGGCCAAACCATTATCAGGGCCGTGGGCCAGCATTTCCAGATCGGCCACGCTGTAGATACCCAACTGCAGATAAGAGGTATCGTTATAAACGTTTGCCACAGCGCCCAGGGTAATCCCGCAGTTCAAAGCGGTTTCTGCCCGGGTCATAGTAACGGGAACAATGGAGGTCGCCTTATCGATCTTGAAGAACTCGGCGGCTTCCTTAATATCAGCCTCGAAGGTAGCCTGACCGGCATATTCTTCGGCATCCAGCTTCGCCTTGATAGCATCCAGTTTCGCCTTAGCAGCATCGCCGTAGAAAGCAGGATATGCGGCATAAAGAGCGGCCAGCGTATCATAGTCGGCGGGGTCCACCAGTTTCAGAGCGGTGGTATAAGCCCCGTCGCCATCGGCAAAGGTATAAACGTTGTTCGCAATAGAACCCTTGCTGCCGTCGGCAGCAATCAGAGAGGAATCATCCAGTTCGGCCACAGCAAGCAGAGTCTTCAGGTCAATGGCATCGCCGGCCTTGCCGTAGGCATCAAAAACAGAGCCATCGGCGGTAGCGGTAACGGTCAGCTTATAAATGGTATCAGCAGCGTTGGTAGTATAAACAATGTCGCCCTTATTATCAACCGTAACGGCCAACGCACCAACGGTCTTATTATAATTATAAGCAACCTCACCGGATGCAAAAGCATCGGTTCCGTAAACGTTTACGTTATTGACGTAATCGGTAACGGGCTTTTTAGATGCAGGAACAGATTCACTCATTTCGCCGGCATCGGTATGCACGTTGGCAAAATCGACGTATTCACCCTGCTTATTGGTTGTATTACTGGTTCTGTAGGCCAGCAAAGAGGTGGCAGCGTTCCCGTAGACAACAGCATTCTTAACAGAAACCGTATTATTTACATTTTCTGCGGTATCGTTCACCTTACTGAAAAACTCACCAACCAAAGCACCGTAGGGATTAACACCGGTGTTATTGGCAACCAAGATCTTATTCATATTAATATTATATGCACCGGTCTTGGATTCAACGGCGGCCAGCATATAAGAAGATCCAGCATTTGTGGTAACGTTTTCTAATTTATTATTGATCACCGTGATATTCTCGAAGTTAACGGCGATATCTGCTTCTTTGGTGATATAATTCTGAGTGAGGTTCAAATTGGCGGTAATAAAGCCAACGTTGCTTCTGGCCGAATCAAGGCCCTTAATGGAAGACTTTTCGACCAAGATATTCCGGATGGTGGAATCAACGCCGATTCCGTTACCGATCAGCATACCAAAGCCATTAGCACCGGTAATGGATGCATGACAGTTTCTGATGGTGATGTTTTCCATCAAAAATGCAGTGGAAGGCTTATCAATTCCGTTGACCACCAGAGAAGAGCCGCCCTTGTTGGTCTTAGTAAAGGTACAATCTTCAAACACAACATTGCCGATATACGGACCGTCGTGGCTCTGGAAGAAGCCATGCATGGTGTCATTGGCATAATTGGTAATCTTATGTCCCTGGCCATCAAAACGACCGTCGAAGTTTTCCAAGGAAGCAAAGGAAGAACCTGCAAGGTTCAGATTCGCACAAAGGTAAACGGTTTGATCAACACAGTTTTTCCCCTGAAGAGATTCCAAATCTTTAACAGTATATACACCGACGTTGGGATATTCAGCGTTATCAACGCCTTTCACCGTTGTGATCTTTGCACCGGTGTTCAAAGCAACTTCACCGTCAACCATAGTAGCCGGGATCTTATCGGTACTTGCCAAGGCAAAGAGAGGAGCCAGTTCATTAACAGCTGTATCTACCTCAGATTGTACTGTGTAATCACCATTGGCAAACTTTTGCTCAACCTGATCCAGTTTAGCGCCAACGCCCTTGGTATCATAGAAAGCAGAATGCTTATTATAAGCTTCGCGCAAAGCAACGATATCCAGATCGCTAACGAGGCTAACGTCGGTGGTGAATACGCCGTCTCCCTTACCAAAGGTATATACGCCGTTTTCTACGTTGCCAACGCTACCGGTTTCAGCGTTATAGGTTGCATTTTCAACGCCCAGCAAAGTATTCAGGTTAACGGTTTCGCCCACATTACCATAAGCAACATATTTCAAATCATTTGCCTTGGTGGCGGTTACGGTAACCTTATAGGTGGCGGTTTCTTCAGTCGCCCAAACGGGGCCGTCTGCGGTACCCTTCCACCAGCTAGTCATGGCAGTTTGATTCAAAGCATAAGCCTGTTCATAAGGATCGATGAGATCGCCCAGGCTCTCCTGCATGGCGTAAGTAGTTCCGTCAGCATTCGCATAACCTACTGCTGCATCTGCCTTATCGCCAAAATAGTAAACGTTTTCCAAAACGTAATCCTTGCCGGAGCAAGAACCCCAAGCGGTACCGGCATGAACCACACCGGAAGCCCAAACACGATCAATGTCTGCCCAGCTGTTCTTCATCTGGTTGCCATTGTTCCAGTCACGGCTGGCCAAACCACCGTAGTTGTTCATATCCTGAACTTGCGAGGCGGCATTTTTTGCCGCTATCGTACCAGTGGCGAAACAGTTTTCAATCAATACGTTCTCTCCATTGGCAAAGCCGGTCAGAATACCTGCGCGAACCGATTGAGTCTGCGCATAAGCATTTTGATCTACGGAAATCTGCGCATTCATCATACCCAGGTTTTTAATGGAGGTATTCACGAAGCCGAACAAACCGGTCGTGGTATAATCGCCACTATTAATATTGTCGTTAACAGAAATAGTAAATGCGTTCTGCTTGAAGTTCTTGATCACGTGATTTTGACCGTCCACGGGAATGTTAAGTGTCCAGGACGAAGCGATCATGGGGAAGGTATCCAATGCACACTTACCATTGGCTCCCTTGAAGAAGGGCAGATCCTCCATATCAATATCAGCAGAAAACTTGATCTCGGTCGCACCGTAATAAGTTGCCAAATTCTTGGAGTCAGCCGTGCTGGTGCCGAAGATCATCAAGGCAAAAAGGTCTTCCACGTTGGAAACGGTAATTTCACCCATAGGGGCCTCTCCGGCCCAAAACTTATGGATGTTGTCGTAGAACTTTTTGAACAGCGGAGATTTTGCATAAAGATCATCCACGCCACCCACGTTGTCGGTGGTGTGTGCCATACGCATAACGGTGGGCTCGGTTGCGTTCTCTGCAAAATAGCCCAATGCCGGATAGCCGGCTGCGGTATCCACGTATTTAACGGTATAGCCTTCGGGGACGCCGGTTTGATCCAAGCCGTCGCCGTTCAAAGAAGCAGCCAGATTTTTAAAATCATCCTTGGTTTTTTCTGCGGCACCATCATTGGTGGTAAAGGCACTGCCTTCCGCATAGGTACCGGGTTCAGCACCGACTACTGTGGCGCCAAGAGCAATTGCTTTTTGCAACGCTTCATAGGAAGAATACATCCCGTTTTGTTTGCGGTAGTAGTTATTGGTACCAAAGGTTCCTTTTGTCACAGAACCACCGGCACGAACAAACACACCGGAGGGACCTTGAGCATAATACTCATAGGTTGCACCCTTTTCGCCGTACAGCCCTTCCGTATCCGTGGCAGTCTTACTACTATGCGTGGTATGGCCGCCGATAACAGTACCGTATACGTAACTATCCTCAACAGTCAAGGTGCCGATGTTACCGGCAATACCGCCCACTGCATAGGTACCTTCGGAAACCATGCCCAGGAAATAGTTGTTTTTAACGATTGCGGTACCGTTCATCTTGGAAGCAATACCGCCGGAGCCGTTCCCGCCAATCTTGCTGTAACCACCGGAAATAACGGTGGCTGCAGACCAGCAGTTATAAAAATCAGTGTTAAGATTATCACCGCCGGCAATGGAGCCCACACGGGTGCCGCCTACGATCAAACCGCTGGCAATACCTACGTTCCGGAAGGTGGCATTATAGGTCTGACGGAACAGACCGACCGAGTTGGCTTGCGGCATGGAAATCAACAGGTTCTTGATCACGAAACCGTTACCGTCAAAGGTGCCTTTGAACGAATAGTTATGGTTCGTACTCTCGCCAAACTTTCCCGCATCGTAATTTACGTGATTTTTACCGATACCGGCAAAATTCTTCCATTCCATATCAATATCGTTGGCAAGGTAAAAAGTGGTCGTTTCGCACTCTTTACCATAAGCTACCAAGATTTCAGAAATTCGTTCCAACCCTGCACGGTCGGTAACTTTAAATTCTTGAGCAGTTCCATTCTCAACGAATGCCGAAACCGCTACGTCTTTAATGTCCTTCAGGGCGGTGACGTCCTTTAAGCCGGTTTCGGAGGCCTTTTCATCGGTGCCGAAAAGGGTGTAATTCACCGGGGCAGCCGTTGCGGGCACTACGAAACAAGCCAGCATACTGATCAGCATGCAGACTGTCAACACCGCGGACAATACGCGTGTTTTCTTCGTGAACATAGTCATGTTCCTCCTTCAAACGTTTTATAATCTGTCATTTAAGGATAATGACACTATTATATGGTCTCATTTTACCATATTGTTTGAATTTTTCATACCATCTTATGTTGCTTTTTTCACACAATTTGTGAAATATTTTTAATTCTGCAATTTTCGTTGTGGGAATTGCACAAGATAAGGGCGATTCACGAATCGCCCGCCGGGTGTCCCGGAATTACGGCGGGACGATGTGGTCATCGTCCCCTACGGAAGCGTGATCGCAAATCCCATTGTAGGGGGCGGCGATCTCGACGACCCGATGATGTTTGGCAAAGAAAAAGCCCCATTGCAACAGCAATGGGGCTTTTAAAACCGTTATTCATCCAGGGGCGAATAGATCCGGGGCACCCGCTCGGCGATGCCGCAGACGATCTCATAATTAATGGTACCCGCCCATTCCGCCACCTTTTCCACCGGCAGGCCGGGGCCAAACAGGGTGACTTGGTCGCCCATGGCTACCTCAGGGATATGGCTCACGTCCACACAAAGCTGATCCATACAAACCCGCCCTAAGATCGGTGCCTTTTTGCCGTGGATCAGCACGTAGCCCCGGTTCGAAAGCAGCCGGGGGTAGCCGTCCGCATAGCCGGCGGTCACCGTGGCGATCCAACGGGGGGCATCGGCTTTATAAGTACGGCCGTAGCTGACCGATTCCTCCGGCCGCAGCTCCTTGACCATAGACACCACCGAATAGAGGCTCATAGCCGGCTTAAAGGCCGGGGGCAGGGGCACCTCCCCGGAGGGAGCCAAGCCGTAAAGAATGATCCCCGCCCGGATAGCATCGGTGCGGGCATCGGGCAAGGTGAACATAGCCGCAGAGTTACTGCAATGCTTTTGTGCAAAGGAATACCCCTCTGCCTCCAAAAGCTCCACCGCCCGGCAAAAGCGGTCATATTGCCCGGCGGTAAAGGCGGCATCCTCGGCACCACAGCCGTCCGCCACCGCAAAGTGGGTAAAGACCCCCGTAAAATCCAGGTTCGAAAGTTTCAGCGCCCGGGCGGCAGCCCGCAAACCGGGCAGATCGTCGTTGCGGCAATCAAAGCCGAGCCGTGCCATGCCGGTATCTAATTTCAAATGGGCCTTGATCCGCACACCTGCCCCTCGGGCGGCCTCGTTCAACAGCTCTGCATATTCCAGAGAATATACGCATTGACAGATCCCACTCTCAGCCAGGGCAACCGCCTCGGCGGCAGGGGTATAGCCCAGGATCAAAAGTTCTCCCTCAATACCGGCTTGGAGCAGTTCCTCTGCCTCCCGCAGGTTGGAGACCGCAAAGTTCTTGGCACCCCGGCTTTGCATCAGCCGAGCTACCTCTATAGCCCCGTGGCCATAGGCGTTGGCCTTGACCACCGGCCAGACCTCACAACCGCCAATGGCGCAGATGGCATCGTAATTGCCGGTCAGGGCTTCCCGATCGATCTCGGCCCAGGTACGGCGCAGTTCTGCCATAGGATCACGTTCCTTTCACAACTTTACAAGTTTTAATACCATAATATTCAAAGGCCCGGAGGGTATTTTCCTCCAGCCGCTCCCCGCAAAGGGCGATAGGCACCGCAGGGGGGCACCCCACCGAAGGGGAGGCTAAAATTCTGCCCAGGCATTCCGCCACCGGCAGTTCCTCGAAGGGTGCCAGGGCCGCCTGCCGGATGGGCAGGACCTGCTCGCCTCTGACCGGGTCCGGCGGGGCTTGCAGGATGGGGGATCTTTTGGGGAGGGCGAGCAGGGCGCCTTGAACGGCGTTCAAGGCGGCGGCCCCGGTCTCGGGGGTCACCATCAACACCAAAAAATCCGGGTCTGCAAATTCACAGATCATATTCTTCGTCCGTAAGTAATCGGCCAGTTCTGTGCCGGTATAACCGTAGGACTTAGGAGCCAGAGTGATCTTCAGGGGTTCATCCCCCTTCCGTTCATAGCCCGCCGCCGTCAGGGCGGCCTTGCAATCCTCTACCGACGGCAGAAAATCCGCCAATTTTTGCGGATAATTTTCCAAATAGCCGTTTGCCCGATCCAGGGAGGCCAGGATCAAATAGGAAGGACTGGTGGAGCCGAACAATGCCAGGGCGGCCTTCGCCTGCCCCGCCAAAACTTCTAACCCCTTCCGCAGGTGCAGATAGGCACCGCCGGTCAGCACCGGCAAAGTCTTATGGGCAGAATCACAGCAAAGATCCGCCCCCAGATCCATGGGGTGCAGAGATTCCGGCAAAAATTTCAGGTACGCCCCGTGGGCGTTATCCACCAACAGCAGGGCTCCGTATTTTTTACAGAGCGCCGCCATTTTGGCCACCTCTGCCCGGTTACCCAGATAATCGGGGCTGGTCAGATAAAGGGCCGCAGGCCGCTCCTCCCGCAGGATCCGTTCCGCTTCCTCTTCAGAAAGGGCGCAGGAAAGGTAGGAGCCCTCCTTGGGCCACAGCCAGCAGACCTCCAGCCCCAAAAGGGCCGCCCCGGTCATAAAGGTCTTGTGAGCATTGCGCCCGGCGGCAATCAAGGGGCGTTTACCCTGCTCCTTTGCCCAAAGTAAGGCCAGATACAGCATAGCCCGGATGCATTGGCTGGAGCCCTCGGTGGAATAAAAGGTGGTGGTGCCAAAGAGTCGCCCCGCATTTTCCTCGCTTTGGGCGATGATACCCTCGGCCTCGTAAAGGCTGTCTGCTCCGGTCACCTCGGTGATATCAAAGGGATCCTCGCTCCCCTTATGGCCGGGCATATGCAGGCGCAGGGGTTCCTGCTTCTGATATTCTTTTAAAAAATCCAGGATGGGGGTGTTCATTCTCTCAACGCCCGATCTACCGCCACCATAATGGCACATTCCATCCGCTTGCGGAACAGCTTACAGCCGTACTCGTACACCCCGGTCACAGAGCCGGTGGAATGATAGGCGTTGGCGGCACAACCACCGGAGCAATAGAGCCGTGCCCAGCAATCCCGACATTCCGGGTGGGCGTATACGTTGCAGGCGGCGAATTCATTTTGGATCGCCTTGTTGGTGACCCCTTCCCAGATATCACCCAGTCGGAATTTTTCGTCCCCCACGAACTGGTGGCAGGGATAAAGATCGCCCCAGGGGGTGACCGCCATATATTCGGTGCCGCTACCACAACCGGAGATCCTCTTATAGATACAGGGGCCGCCGGTCAGATCGATCATATAGTGATAGAAGGTAAAGGGCTTGCCCTCCCGATCTTTTTGGAGCATCAGTTCCGCTAATTTTTCATATTGTTCCAGGATAATGGGCAGATCCGCCTCAGTCAGCTCGCCGGGATCCCCGGGTGCCGATACCACCGGCTCCATGCTCAGTTCGTTGAAGCCCAGATCCAGCATCTGCTGGATATCCTTTAAAAAGTCCGGGTTTTCGTGGGTGAAGGTTCCCCGCATATAGTAATCCTTGCCGCCCCGGGCCTCCACCAATTTTTGGAACTTGGGCACGATCCGGTCCCAGCTGCCCTTGCCCGCATAGTCCACCCGATAGCGGTCGTGAACCTCCTTGCGGCCGTCCAGGCTCAACACCACGTTGCTCATCTCTTTGTTGGCGAATTCGATGACGTCGTCGTCGATCAAAAGGCCGTTGGTGGTCAGGGTAAAGCGGAAGTTTTTGTTCTTTTCTTTTTCGATACTGCGGGCATAGGCCACCAGATCCTTCACCACCTGGAAGTTCATCAGGGGCTCGCCCCCGAAAAAGTCCACCTCCAGATTGCGGCGGGTGCCGGAGTTTTCCACCAGGAAATCCAGGGCGCGCTTCCCCACCTCAAAACTCATCACCGCCCGATCGCCGTGGTATTTGCCCTGGCTGGCAAAGCAATAGGCGCAGTTCAGATTACAGGTATGGGCAATATGCAGGCACAAAGCCTTGATGACACCGGAGGTCTTTTCCTTCAACTTGCCGGCCATGGGCTCGAAGGTATCGGGTGCAAAGAGCTTGCCCGCTTCCTTTAAAGCCGCCACCTGGTCATAGCATTCAGCCAGCTCCTCCGGGGTACAGTTTGGAAATTTTTGCCCCGTGGTGGCCAAGACCGCCTCCCGGGACTCCGTTTCAAAGCGGCCGATCATATCGTAGGCTACTTCGTCCACCGCGTGCACCGCACCGGAGCAAATGTCCAGCACGATATTATATCCGCCCAATTGATATTGATGAATCATTCTAATCTCCCGTAAAGTTAAATTATGATAAAAAATGCCGCCCGAGGGCGGCATTTTTAATTACTTGCTTTCCTTGGTGCCTTCGCACTTCTGATTTGCAATACCGCAGCTGGTCTTGCAAGCAGATTGGCAGGAAGTCTGGCATTCGCCGCAACCGCCGTTCTTTGCGCTTTCACACAGATTGCGGGTTTCAATCGTCTTAATATGTTCCATCGTTTTTTCCTCCGAAAATCTTTTTACTCATCGTACCACATTATCGGAATAAAGTCAATAAAAAATTTACTCAATTACCCCGGTATAATTCCACAGTTTCAGGCGCCAGCGCTGTTTGCGCCATTCCAGCACCGTCACCGCCCCGTTGGCACAGCAGGGCAGATGGATGCCCGTAGCCTCCTGGATCAACGCCTGCATGGCGTTACCGTGGAAGAAGATGCCCACCTTTTCGTAATCACACTGCTCCAGCTTGCGCAAAAAGGCGGCCATCCGCCCCCGCAGCTGATCCCAGTTTTCGCCGCCGTAGGCGGTGAATTCAAAGGTCTCCCGATCCTGCAGGTAGCGCTCGCCGTATTCTTCCTCACATTCCTGCATGATCCGGCCGCCCAAAGCACCCAGGTTGATCTCCCGCAGGAGTTCCACCGGCTCGCCCTCGATCCCGGGCAGAGCTAATTTTTGGGTCTGCATCGCCCGGGTCAGATCGCTGGAATAGACCTTATCAAATTTAAGATGGCGGATCAGGGAACCTGCCCGGCAGGCATCGGCCTCCCCCTTTTCGGTGAGCGCCGCATCCCACCATCCGGCGTGACGCCCCTCTAAATTGGCAACGCTTTCGCCGTGGCGCACTAAGTAGACCTTCATTTTAAATCCCCCGTATAGTTAAAAAGCTTCAATTTCCAATGTCCGGTGCTGTTATCGAATACCGTAACGGCTCCATTATCGCTGGTGGCTTTGCCCCGGGGCAGGGTCACACCCAACACCAGATCCAGTATCCCCGTTACCGCACCGTTATGGCAAAACACCGCCACCCGCTCATAGGGTTCCTTTTCCACCAGATCCAAAAACATTTGGAGGCGGTTATAAAACTCTTCCATACTCTCGCCCTCCAGAGCGGCGTAGCCACCCCCGGCCCGGGCAATTTTGATCTCTTCGGCGTAGAGCTTTTCACTTTCGGGAACCGACAAATTTTGCAGCTTGCCCACGTTGATCTCCCGCAGCAGAGGAGTCTGCTCCGGTTCCACGCCAATGGCCAGCCGGCAGGTCTCCACCGCCCGATCCAGATCGCTGGAATAGACCTTATCAAAGGGCACCCCTTTCAAAAGAGCCCCCGCACGGCGGGCATCCGCTCTGCCCTTTTCGGTCAGAGCGGCCTGATGCCAACCGGTCCACCGCCGATTTAAATTATTTTCACTTTCGCCGTGGCGAACTAAATAAAGTTTCATACGTATAATCCCTCCAAAAAGGAATTATACTCCAT
>JAZQAR010000021.1:0-10840 GCA_045545315.1 Eubacteriales bacterium
ACCCCGACAGATTTTTAAAATCTGCCGGGGCGTTTCCTATTACCGTTCCATAATCAAACGACTGAGTTTTTTCAAAACGGTGTTGGTTCTCTTATGGTGGAAGGGGTAGTCTACCATCCGTTTCACGTTCCAGGTACGCTCACTCATAGCGCCCAGGTTTTCCATGGTCACGTTGATCTCCTGCTCGTAGCTGGTGCCCCAAAGGGAGATCTGGGCACCCAATACGTCGTCGGTGGGCTCCAGATGGATGGGGTTGAGGGTGGCGGCGGAATGCTCCCACCAATGCTGCCAGTTGTGAACGTGCCAGTCCATGATATTTTCCGGGGTCCAGCGCTTGTTGTTGCCCACGATGTAAAGGGGCTGCCAACTGCCGTTGATGATCTTAAAGCCATCGGCCAGAAGATCTTGGGGCATATTGTAATGGGTCTCCCAGGCGCAAACGACAGTCTGCTTGGGGATCCGGTGGGCACCCTTCCGGGGGAAGCCCTCCCAGACGATGGGGGTGCGGCCTTGATCGATTACAAATTGGGAGATCCGGGCCACGTATTCGGAATAAAGCTCGCCCCGATCCTCAATACCGTTTTTCTCCATATACTTGCGGCAAACGGGGCAATGATCCCAAACCTGGATATAGGCTTCGTCGCCGCCGATGTGGATGTATTCCGATTCGGGGAACAGGTCGCATACCTCTTTGAATAGGACCTTCATAGCCTCAAAACATTCTTCGCTGCCGGCGCAGATCACGTCGTCGGTGCGAACGGCAAAGCCCACCTCGGTCTTTACACCCTCAACCTGGGCATTTTCGTCCAGTTGGTTGCGGAAGATCTCCGGATAAGAGCGTACCAACCGCCGGGCGTGGCCGGGGATATCAAATTCCGGCACCAAATTCAGCCCCCGGGCGTTGGCGTATTCCCGCATGGTCACGATGTCTTCCTCGCTGTAGGAATAGCGGGGATTGGGCAGCTTAGGGAAGGCCTTGGAGGGCATCCGGCAAGCTTCGTTGTCGATCAGGTGCAGATGAACGTAGGGGATCTTCAAAAAGAAGCAAACTTCCATCAGCCGCAAAACCGTATGTAAGGGGTGCCAGTAGGAGACCAGATCCAGCATCAGGGCCCGGTAGGGCTTATCGCCCCAGTCCTCAATGTGGCACCGCTCGGCGGTGAAGGTACCGTTTTTATATTCGGGGATCTGCAGGGCGGTGGCTAAGCCGTAGCAAAGACCCTCGGTCTCCGAGGCCTTCACGGCGATGTCCTCCTCCACGTCGATCACGTAATGACCGGGGGCAACGCTGTCGTCCTTCACCAGGCGGATCCCTGCGCCGGGGCCCGGATCGGCCAGATCGTCATACATGGTCTTCAGGGCGTTTTCGCAAAGCTCCGCATAGGAACTCCAGGGGTCGTATTCGCTTATGGCGGTATAGGCAATATTGATCTTGCCTTCCTTGATCTCAACCTTTTTAGGGGTGGGCAATAAATGTTCAACCATCGGTAAAAACCTCGCTTTCTGTTGTTGCCTTAATATTATAATATTGAACGAGAAAAGTAAATCAATTAATATTGCCTTGATTTAACACAATGTTGCAAAAATGCGCAAGTGAAACATCACTTGCGCATTTCTTCTTCAATTATAGCTAAGGCCGCGGCGGCCTGCGCCTCCGTGGCGGCGGGCACCCCCTCCAGGGGATAGGGGCGGCCGGCGGCCTCGTATTTAGGCTTACCCATGGTGTGATAGGGCAAGACCTCGATCTTTTGAATATTGCCAAAGGGCTTTAAGAATTGCCCCAACGCCCGGAGGCCGTCCTCCTTGTCGGTGAGCCCCGGTACCAGAACGTGGCGGATCCAGGTGGGGATTCCTTTTTCGTTCAGATGGTGGGCAAAGGCAAGGGGGCGTTCGTTGGCGTGGCCGGTCAGTCGTTGATGGGCGACCCCGTCCATCTCCTTGAGATCCAACAGCACCAGATCGGTGGCGGCCAACAATCGGTCGAACCGTTCCGGGGCGGCGGGTTCAAAGCAGATACCGCTGGTATCCAGGCAGGTGTGGATCCCTTGGGCTCTGGCCTTTTCAAAAAGTTCAGTTAAAAAGGGGAGCTGGAGCATGGGCTCTCCGCCGGTGGCGGTAATGCCGCCGCTCTTATAAAAGGGGCGGTTGCGGAGCATCCGCTCCAAAATAGCATCGGCGGTCAAAAGCTCGCCCTCTTGGGGCTCCTGGGTATCCGGATTGTGGCAATAAAGGCACCGCATGGGGCAGCCCTGAAAGAAGACCACGAATCGAACGCCGGGCCCGTCCACCGAGCCAAAGGTTTCAACGGAATGAATGCGGCCTTCCATGGTCAGATCGCAGAATGGAAGGTGCGGCTGATGACCTCATCCTGCTGTTCCTTGGTCAGCTTGATAAAGTTCACAGCATAGCCGGAGACCCGGATGGTCAGTTGGGGATACAGCTCGGGGTGCTTTTGGGCATCCAGCAGAAGCTCCCGGTCGAAGACGTTTACGTTCAGGTGGAACCCGCCCTTTTCGGCATAGCCGTCCAAGAGCGCCACCAGGTTTTCCTCCCGCTCCGCATCGGTCTTGCCCAAAGCGGCGGGAACAACGGTGAAGGTATTGGAAATACCGTCCTGGGAATCGGAGAAGGGCAGCTTGGCAACGGATGCCAAAGAAGCCACGGCACCGTGGGTATCCCGCCCGTGCATGGGGTTGGCACCGGGGGCAAAGGCTTCGCCGGCCTTGCGCCCGTCGGGGGTGGCGCCGGTGTTCTTGCCGTAGGTCACGTTGGAGGTGATGGTCAGAATGGAGGTGGTGGGGATGCCGTTGCGGTAGGTGTGGTTCTGGCGCAGCTCGTCCTTAAAGAACCGCAAAACCTCCTTGGCGATATCATCCACCCGGTCGTCGTCGTTGCCGAATTTGGGGAAGTCGCCCTCCACGATATAATCGGTGACGATGCCCTTTTCATTCCGAACCACCTTGACCTTGGCGTATTTGATGGCAGAAAGGGAATCCGCTACCACGGAAAAGCCTGCAATACCGGTGGCGAACCAGCGGGTCACGTTCTTATCGTGCAGGGCCATCTGTAACCGCTCGTAGCTGTATTTATCGTGCATATAATGGATGATGTTCAGAGCGTTCACGTAGACACGAGCCAGCCATTTCATCATGGCCTTGTATTTTTCCATCACGTCGTCGTAATCCAGGTAATCGCCCTCTACCTTGCGGTAATCCGGGGCGATCTGCTGGCCGGTGATCTCATCCACACCGCCGTTGATGGCGTAGAGCAGGCATTTTGCCAGGTTGGCACGGGCGCCGAAGAGCTGCATCTCCTTGCCGATCCGCATGGAGGATACACAGCAGGCAATGCCGTAATCGTCCCCGTGGAGGGGGCGCATCAGATCGTCGTTTTCATATTGCAGAGCGTGGTGCTTGATGGAAATTTCAGCACAGTATTTTTTGAAGGCCTCCGGTAGCTGGGTGGACCACAGCACCGTCAGGTTGGGTTCCGGTGCGGCGCCGATGTTGTTCAGGGTGTTCAGATAGCGGAAGCTCATTTTGGTCACCAGGGGCTTGCCGTCGGTGGCCATACCGCCGATGGATTCGGTGACCCAGGTGGGGTCGCCGGCAAAAATAGCATTATAATCAGGGGTACGGGCAAAGCAGACCATCCGCAGCTTCATCACAAAATGGTCGATGATCTCCTGAACTTCCTGTTCCGTAATGGTACCTTCTGCCAGATCCCGGGTGGCGTAAATATCCAAAAAGGTGCTGGTGCGCCCCAAACTCATGGCGGCGCCGTTTTGCTCCTTCACTGCCGCAAGATAGGCAAAGTATACCGCCTGGGTGGCCTCCCGGAAGTTGGTGGCGGGCTTGGAGATATCACAGCCGTAGGAGGCGGCCATTTCCTTCAGCATCTCCAGGGCACGGATCTGCTCGGAAAGCTCCTCCCGCTCCCGGATCACGTCGTAATACATAATGACCCGGGTGGTATCCTTTTGGTATTGCTTATATTCGATCAGCCGATCCACCCCGTAAAGGGCAACCCGCCGATAGTCACCGATGATCCGGCCCCGGCCGTAGGCATCGGGCAGGCCGGTGATGATATGGCTGGAACGGCAACGGCGCATCTCGGGGGTATAAACGTCGAAAACGCCGGCGTTGTGGGTCTTGCGGTGCTCGGTGAAAAACTCCACCACCTCGGGATCCACGGTATAGCCGTTATCCTTGCAGGCCTTCACCGCCATCCGGATGCCGCCGTTGGGCTGAAGGGCACGCTTCAGGGGCTTATCGGTCTGCAGACCGATGATCTTTTCTTTTTCTTTATCGATATAACCGGGGGCGTGGGAGGTGATGGTAGAGATCAGCTTGGTATCCATATCCAACACCCCGCCCTTGGCGATCTCCTGCTTTTTCAGCTCGCTGACCTGCTCCCAAAGATCCAAAGTATCCTTGGTGGGGCCTTCCAAAAATTCCGGTCCGCCGTAATAGGGGGTATAATTCTTATGGATAAAACTGCGTACGTCGATCTCATCGACCCATTTCCCTTTGTTAAAGCCTCTCCAAGCGTCGTTCATTTTTTGTCCTCCTGATTTCTATGAACAATAAAACCCGGCAATCAAGCCAAATTTTCGGCATTGGTTGTAGGGTTTTGGGGTGTATAACAGATAAAACACAATATTTTGTGATAGTGTCGACATTATTCTACCATCTTTTGTGTCTCTCGTCAAGACGATTTCTATGAAAAAACCACGAAAAATAATCGTAAAGAGGGGGAAGCCTTGGCTAAAATGTGCATAACCCCTCGCCGATTACAAAAGCCTTGAATTTATATAAATAATTTAGTATAATAATTCTGATTAGAATTCCGGAGGAAATTATGCAACGTGAACGGTTAGGAAGCCGCTTGGGCTTCATTTTATTAAGCGTAGGCTGTGCCGTGGGCTTGGGGAACGTTTGGAAGTTCCCTTGGCTGGTGGGGCAAAACGGCGGCGGGATCTTCGTTCTGATCTATCTGGTCTGCCTGGCCCTGATCGGGATCCCCGTTCTGACCATGGAATTTGCCATCGGTCGGGCGGCGCAGAAAAGCCCTGCCAAAATGTATCAGCAGCTGGAGCCCAAGGGCAGTAAGTGGCACCTTCACGGCATCGCCGCCACCCTGGGCTGTGTGATCTTGATGATGTATTACACCTGCGTGGCGGGCTGGATGCTGTATTATTGCTGGGGGATGGGCACCGGCAAGTTTGCCGGGCTGGATAAGGCCGGTAATAAGGCGGCCTTTGAAGCCTTCACCGGGGATCCGGTGCTGATGGTAGGGTTGACCCTGCTGGTGGTGCTGTTGGGAGCTTTGGTCTGTTCCTTCAGTCTTCAGGGCGGTCTGGAGCGGATCACCAAGTATATGATGGGTGCCCTTTTGGTGCTGATGGCCTTTTTGGCGATCTATTCCTGCGTTCAGCCCGGCGGGCTGGAGGGTCTGGCCTTTTATCTGAAGCCGGATTTGGAAAAAATGAAGGAAGTGGGTATCGCCAAGGTGATCGTGAACGCCATGAACCAGGCCTTCTTCACCTTAAGTATCGGGATGGGCTCCATGGCCATCTTCGGCAGCTACCTGAATAAGGACCGTGCCCTGCTGGGCGAGGCCGTCAGCGTGGGCTCCCTGGATACCACCGTTGCCCTTTGTGCGGGGCTGATCATCTTTCCCACCTGCTCCGCCTTCGGCATCCAGGTGGATAGCGGCCCGGATCTGCTGTTCATCACCCTTTCCACCGCCTTTAACGGCTTAAAGGGCGGGCGGATCATCGGTTGCCTCTTCTTCCTCTTTATGAGCTTTGCCGCCATGTCCACCGTCTTTGCGGTGTTTGAATGTATTCTGGCCTCCGTTTGCGATCTCTTTGGGCTCAGCCGTAAAAAGGGCTGCCTGATCACCGGTCTTTCTTTGGCGGTGCTGGCGATGCCCTGCGCCCTTGGATTTAATTTGTGGAGCGGGTTCCAACCCTTTGGTGCCGGCTCCAACGTTCAAAGCCTGGAGGATTTTTTGGTCAGCAATATCATCCTGCCCCTGGGTTCCTTGATTATGCTGATTTTCTGTACCCACAAAAAGGCCTGGGGCTGGCAAAAGTTTAAGGCTGAGACCAACTCCGGCAAGGGGTTGAAGTTGGCCGATTGGATGCGGGGTTATCTGACCTACGTTCTGCCGGTGCTGGTGTTCGTGGTCTTTGCCGTGGGGCTCTACGATTTTTTTAAGTAAGGAAGCAACGATATGAACAATCAGGAATTATTTGATTTTATTGCCGCTTCGCCCACCCCCTTCCACGGGGTGGCGCAGGCGGGTGCGCTTTTAGAGCAGGGGGGCTTTGCCTACCTGCCGGAGGGGGAGACCTGGCGGCTGGAACCCGGTAAGGGTTACTATACCACCCGTAACGGCTCCTCTCTGATCGCCTTCCGCCTGCCGACGGAGGCACCAAAAGGCTTTATGCTGGCCGCCGCCCATAGCGACAGCCCCTGCTTTAAGGTGAAGGAAAACGCTATTTTGGGCGAAAAGGGGTGCCTGCGCCTCTCCACCGAAAAATACGGCGGAATGCTGGCCGCTCCCTGGATGGATCGCCCTCTGGGCGTGGCCGGGCGGGTCACTCTGCGTACCGAAAAGGGTCTTCAGGTAAAAAATGTCGATCTGGGTGTTTGCGGGCTGATCCCCTCGGTGGCCATTCATATGAACCGCTCCGCCAACGAAAACGCCACCTATAATCCGGCGGTGGATCTGTTGCCTCTCTATGGGGAAGGGCTGGAACCCGGTTCCTTCCGTCAGCGAGTAGCCGAGGCCGCCGGGGTGGAGGAGGCCGACCTGCTGACCACCGATCTTTACGTTTATAACCCCCAGGCGGGGCTGGAATGGAACCGGCTGATCGCCGCACCCCGACTGGATGACCTGCAATGTGCCTATGGGATCCTCAAGGCCCTTTTGCAGGCGGAAAAGGGCGAGGCGGTTCAGGTCTTCGGCCTCTTTGATAACGAAGAGGTGGGCAGCGAGACCAAGCAGGGGGCGGCGTCCACCCTGCTGAACGATACCCTGCTGCGGATCTGTAAGGCATTGGGGATCGACGATGGGGAGTACCGCCGTCTTTTGAGCCATAGCCTGATGATCTCCTGCGATAATGCCCACGCTTTGCACCCCAACCACCCGGAGTATGCCGATAAGAACCATACGGTGGAGCTGAACAAGGGCATTGTGATCAAGTATAACGCCAACCAAAAATATACCACCGATGCGGTGTCTGCCGGCCTTTTCCGGCTGATCTGTGAGGAGGCGGGGGCGGATTACCAGCTTTATGCCAATCGGGCGGATATGCCCGGCGGCTCTACTCTGGGCAGTATCGCCACCGCCCGGGTGGCGGTGAACTGTATCGATATCGGCCTGCCCCAGCTGGCCATGCATTCCTGCTACGAGACCGCCGGCGCCGCCGATACCGAAAGCCTGATCAAGGCCTTGACTTGCTTTTATCAAAAATCCCTGACCGCCGACGGATGCGGCGGCTATCAATGGAGGTAAAAACGATGCTTTCCTTTGAAAGTGACTATATTGAAGGGGCGCACCCCCGTATCCTGGAACGGTTGGCAGAGACCAACTTTGAAAAGGCCAGCGGCTACGGTAACGACCCCTATTGCCAAAGCGCCCGGGAGAAGATCCGGGCGGCCTGCCAATGCCCCACCGCCGACGTGGAGTTTTTGGTGGGCGGCACCCAGACCAATGCGGTGGTGATCGATACCCTGCTCCACGCCACCCAGGGGGTCATCTCTGCCCAGACCGGGCACGTGGCGGGGCACGAGGCCGGTGCCATCGAGTATACCGGCCATAAGGTACTGACCCTGCCCCAGCATCAGGGAAAATTGGATGCAAGTGAGGTAGAGGCCTACCTGAAGACCTTTTATGCGGACCCCACCTATCCCCATATGGTTCAGCCGGGGATGGTGTATATCTCCCATCCCACGGAATACGGCACCCTCTATACCGCCGATGAACTGAAGGCTCTTTCGGCGGTCTGCCGCAAGTATCGGATGCCCCTGTATATGGATGGCGCCCGGCTGGGTTATGGGCTGATGAGCCGCCAAACGGATGTGGATCTGCCCCTGATCGCCGAGCTGTGCGATGCCTTTTATATCGGCGGCACCAAGGTGGGTGCCCTCTGCGGCGAGGCGGTGGTCTTCCCTAAGGGAGAGCCTAAGTTCTTCTTCACCTCCGTCAAACAGCACGGCGCTTTGCTGGCCAAACGGCGGCTCCTGGGCATCCAGTTCGATACCCTCTTTACAGACGGTCTGTATTTTGAATTGGGGCGCCACGCCATTGATCTTGCGGAGCAATTAAAGGAGATCTTCCTGAAAAAGGGCTACCGCTTCCATATGGAATCCCCCACCAATCAGCAATTTCCCATCCTGCCTAAGGCCAAGATCCGGGAACTGGAGCGGCAGGTAACCTTCAGCTTCTGGGAGCCCTACGATGAGAGCCACGACGTGGTGCGCTTTGCCACCGGCTGGGCTACCCGGGCAGAGGACGTTCAAAAATTAGAAGAACTGCTTTGAGGATGAACCGATGATTAAAGTATTGAACATTATGACCGATTCCAACTTCGGCGGCGCCGGGCGGGTACTGCTCCATTGCCTGAAGTGCTTTGACCGCAGCCGCTTTGAGGTAGTGGTTTTGATCCCCAAGGGGGGCGCCTTGGTGCCCCTGGTCAAGGAGGAGGGCTACCGGGTCATCGAAACGGAGCACGGCCACGACCGCTCCTGGGACCCCAAGGCTTTGAAGGAATATTGCCGGATCATTAAGGCGGAAAAGCCGGATATCGTCCATACCCATTCCGCCTTCAGCGGAAAGCTGGCCGCCTGGCTCTGCGGGGTCAAGGGGCGGATCTATACCCGCCATTGCGTCTTCGATATGCCCCGTAAGCTGACCACCTTCCCCGGTAAGCAGATCAACGGGCTGATCAATAACACCCTTTCCACCTCCATCGTGGCGGTGGCCCACGCGGCGGCGGATAACCTGACCGAAACCGGTGTCAGCGAGAAAAAGATCACCGTCATCATCAACGGGGTGGAGCCCATGGAGGAACTGGAGGCGGCGAAAAAAGCCGAATTCCGCCGTTCTCTGGGCATCGGCGAGGATCAGTTTGTTTGCCTGATCTCCGCCCGGCTGGAGGTTTATAAGGGTCATTCCTACCTGATGGAAACCGTCAAGGAACTGCAAAACCGCCCGGAGCTTTACAAAAAATTGCATTTTGTGGTGATGGGCACCGGCGCCTGCAAGGAAGAGGTGGAGCAACAGGCTAAAGATCTGGGCATTGCCGATAAGGTGCTGTTCACCGGCTTTACCACCGATATCGTGCCCTATTGCAATATGATGGATTTAGGGCTGAACTGCTCCTACGGGACCGAGGCCTCCTCTATGGCGCTGGCCGAGGGGATGAGCCTGGGCAAGCCTGCCGTGGTCACCGATTTCGGCGGCAATCCCTATATGATCACCGACGGCCTCAACGGCCTGGTGGTACCTCAAAAGGATCCCAAGGCCATGGCCGATGCTATCGCCCGCATTGCCGAGGATCCCGCCCTGTATAAAGCCCTTTGTGAGGGCGCCCGCTCGGAATATCAAAAGAAGTTCACCGCCAAGGTGATGACCGAGCAGCTGGAGGCTCTTTACGAAAAAGATTTAAAAAATTAATAAAAAGCGGTTGCATTGGCAACCGCTTTTGGTCTATAATAACCTTATTAAAAAACAGAAAGGATCTTATTTATGAAAATCAGAATCGGAATTGCAGGCTACGGAAACCTGGGCCGTGGGGTAGAAAGTGCCGTTTACCACGCCGAGGATATGGAGCTGGTGGGTGTGTTCACCCGCCGGGAGCCCGGGTCTTTAAAGACCAAAACCAACGTTCCGGTTTATAAAATGGAGGATGCCCCCGAGATGAAGGAACAGATCGACGTGATGATCCTTTGCGGCGGCAGTGCCAACGACCTGCCGGAGCAGACCCCGGCGATGGCGGCATATTTCAACGTGATCGATAGCTTTGATACCCACGCCAAGATCCCCGAGCATTTTACCCGGGTGGACGAGGCTTGTCAAAAGGCAGGCACTGTGGGCATTATCTCCGTGGGCTGGGATCCGGGGATGTTCTCCCTGAACCGGGCCTACGGCCAGGCGGTGCTCCCCAACGGCAGTGACTATACCTTCTGGGGTAAGGGCGTGAGCCAGGGACATTCCGATGCCATCCGCCGCATCGAAGGAGTGCAGGATGCCCGCCAGTATACCATCCCCGTGGAAGAAGCCCTGGAGCAGGTGCGCCGGGGCGAGACCCCCGAGCTGACCACCCGCCAAAAGCATACCCGGGAATGTTTTGTGGTGGCCAAGGAGGGTGCAGATCTTAAGGCCATCGAAGAGGCCATCGTGACCATGCCCAACTATTTTGCCGATTACGATACCACCGTCCATTTCATCTCCCAGGAGGAGCTGGATCGGGAGCATGGCGGGATCCCCCACGGGGGCGTGGTGTTCCGCAGCGGTGTGACCGGCCTGAACAACGAAAACCGCCATATCATCGAATATAAGCTGCAGCTGGATTCCAACCCGGAATTCACCTCCAGCGTGCTGGTGGCCTATGCCCGGGCGGCTTATCGCCTGGCCCAAAAGGGCGAGGTGGGCTGTAAGACCGTCTTGGATATTCCGCCCGCCCAACTGCATCCCACCGACGGCGCAGAATTACGAAAGAATTTATTATAAAAGAATAAAGGGGGAACCTTTTGAAAAAGGTTCCCCCTTTTAAACCCCTTTGAAAACTTTCAAACGATTTTTGCCTTGAAAGTTTTTGGGAGGG
>JAZQAR010000022.1:0-3520 GCA_045545315.1 Eubacteriales bacterium
GTCAGAAAAAATATCGCATTGCGAAGCAATATATGGACAAAAAACTGCCCGAATGAGAATGCTCATTCGGGAAGTTTTTTAGCGTTATAAGCAAATTCTGCTTTTTATAAAGCATTGTCCTTAAGAAAACGGCCCCTTCGGATGGGTTCTTTTTATATCTCAATCACCAGATCGCAACGTTTCTCCGGTTTCAGCCTTTCAAAATAAAGCTGTTCCAAGGGGATCCATTCCTTGAAAAAGCGTTCTGCCATCTTGGGGCTGTTGCGCTTTTGGATCCGTGCCCGCTGTAGGGCGGAATCGATTTTCAAAAATACGCTGTAGTCGTAATGTTCGGCCAATTCCGGGTGCAGAGAATAAACTCCTTCGATTACCGATAGTTCTTTCGGGAGAACAGTCACCGCCGGAGCAAGATCGCCGGTGGTGCAATCAAAGGGGCGGTAGGTCACCGGCCCTCCCTTCTTCAAAGGGATCAGCACCTCCTTTAAAAAACGCTCCCGATCCACGTTGCCGCCGGGCTCCGCAAAGCGGGCGGGGGTACGCTGCTCCGGCCGCAAAAAGAAGTCGTCCATATGAAAGAGCGCGCAACCGTAAAGTTCCTCCAAAAGGGCGCCCAGGGTGCTTTTTCCGCTGGCACTGCCGCCTTCGATGGCCAGAGTCAAGGGGCCTTTTTTTAAGGCCTGCTCCAGCCATTCCAATAGAGGGAAAAAAGGCAGAAACCGGTTTTCAATCACCCGATAGGCAGGGTGATATGCCGCCCGGAATTCCTCAGAATGGCGAATGGCGGGGTAACCTGCCCGCTTCCATTCTGCCAAGTCGGCTTCAAATTTTGCCACGCCAAATGGGAACTGCCCTTTCTGAACAGCCCGGGTGGCGGCCTCCAGCTCCGTTTCTAACTGTTCTACGGTACCCTTGGGCCCCTTTGCAGAACGGTAAAACAGCCGCCCCAGGGCATCAGCATCCCATTGACCCAGGGGAACTCTGCTGTAGTGCTCTCCCAAGGATTCGATTTCCCGTTCCCCGGGGGCAAGCCCGGCTTCCTCCTCGCGGATCCGCTCGGTCACTTGCTTCGGATCTGTGATCATGTGCTCGCAACCAAATACCGCCTGATAGATGAATTTAAAAACGTCCCGGGGCTCCATCTTCGGATGGCACCGGGCGTGATCAGTTAAAGCTGCTTGGATCCGGCTCACGAAATCCCCTCCTTTCTGCCTGATACTGTCTCTATTTTAGCATTTTTTCGCCGGTTTGTAAATAAAAAGAATATTCCCTGCCCAGGGGCAGGGAATATTCAGACTGTCAAAAAAGGCTATTTTGTTATTTTTCGGAAGGAAAGCAGAGCTTACATTCTTTATAGGCGATCCCACTTTGCACTGCCTCTTCCCGGCTGTCAAAATCGTAGTAGTCGATCAAAAAGCCGGAATGAAAACAGTTTTTCTTGATGTGCAGGGTCCTTTTTCCGCCGTACATATTTATTACGTATTTTTTTGCTGTAGCATAATCTTTATTATCTTGAGCGTGCTTTAATTTCAATTTTTAAACCTCCTGCAGTGATTGGGAATGATATTCCATACCTGTTTTTATTATACATATTCCAAAGATATATGTCAATTAAAATATATCCCACAAATCCTCATTTTTGATATGGAATGGATTTATACTATAGAGGAGAGGTGTGGGTATGGATTATATTGAATGGTTTTACAACAGGCTGGTGGATCTACGGATCCAAAAGGGCGTATCGGCGCGGGATATGAGTCTTTCTTTGGGTCAAAGTGAAAGCTATATCAATAAGATTGAAAATAAGCACACGCTACCTTCTTTGACCGGGTTCCTCTATATTTGCGAATATTTTGGGATCACGCCCCAGGAATTTTTTAATATGGATGCCGCTGCGCCCCAAAAGACCCGGGAACTCTTGCGGGAATTGGAAAAACTTTCGCCGGAGCAGACAGAGAATATTTTGCGGGTCGTCAAGGATCTGAATAAAAAATAACCGGAAGATGCAAGGCATCTTCCGGTTATTGTTTTTGCAGAGGAATGACTTTTTTGTTACCCTACGCCTGGTGAGAACGAATTGGGGAAAAAGTGCCGAAATATGCCCCTTTGGGGCGGGTTCGGGTTATTTGCTCTACCCTACGATAACGTAGCCTGCGAGCCGGGGCCGGGGGCCGTATTCTCCCCAGGTCAGGTCTTCGGGGGCGGCATTGTGAACAAGGGAACGGGCGATGGATCGGACGTCTGTGAACTGCACCCCTTCTTTGGCCCGCATTTCCGAACTGTTTGCAACAAGGATTTTGCCGTCTTCGGTGTATCCCACCGCCAGCACGTAATGGCCGGCCTTGGAAAAGGGATTTTCTGGGAAATCTTCGGAAGGATGGGACCAAAAAATAACCATCTTTTCGGCTTGGAGTGCCTCTTCAATGCGGCGGGCCGCATCTTCTTGAGAGGGAACGCCGTAATATTCCGCCTGGATCCCATGGTGACGAAGAATTTTCGTCACCCCCGCAACGGTCAAATAGTTTCTTTGGTTCCGTTCCGGGTCCGGCTCTCCCCAAAGGGAGCGGCAAAGGGTGAATTCTTCGTGGGGATCGATTTTGATATTGTGCAGATTCAGCACCATAGCAGTGCAACAATGGCCGCATCCGTTTTTGCGGATGAACTCTTGGTATTCTCCCGTTTCCCAACGGCCCTGCCGCCAAACAGGCGTGCTTGCGCCTTTAAAGGAAACGATGGAGTAAACCAAATCGGTGCCGATGATCTGATAGGTTGCGTAATTCATTTTCCGGTTCCTTTCAATAGAAGTAACGTAAATACAGTATAGTATAATTTTCTTTGATTTTCAAGGCAGTTCGGTGTTTTTGGGCATTGGAATGATGAGAAAGAATGAAAACCGGAAGATGCAAAGCATCTTCCGGTTTGGCTTTTTAACGATGTTGGATCAGATCTTCAATTTTGCAATTTAGGGCAGAACAAATGCGGTCTAAAACAAAACTGTCGTAGCGCTTCACCCGGTTTTTGTAATAGTTGTCGATCACCTGATATTGGATCCCGGTGCGCTTTGCCAACTCATAGCGGCTGACCTTGCGTTCTTCTAAAATTTTATCCAGCGTTAATATAATCATAGCGTTATTTTACACCTCTGATTATATTTTATTAGAGATACATTAGGTTGTCAATATGTTTCATTATGTGAAGATAGGAGAATTGATCTTTAGGTTTCGCAGAAGAGGCGACTCGGTGAAGCATCTGCCTGTCTCGATCATCGGTTGCATTTTACAAGTTTTGATCAACTGCCCGTTTGCAACAAACGGCATATCCGTCGCAAGCCGTTGTTTGCTCGGTATCTGCCGTGTTGCGGCACCTGCTAACCTGCTCCCTTCATCTGCCACCGGCAGCGGTCGCAGTCGCAACCCCAACCAAGTTGCTTCGAAACTTGGTCGGGAGGGCAGAGAGGCAGGAGTGTTTGAGCCGCCGAACGTAGGCCATAAAAAAAGAGAGATGCAAAAGCATCTCTCTTTTT